>NZ_JBHILY010000040.1:0-3836 GCF_042193555.1 Bartonella sp. PS17NMGDW
CACAAGTAACCAAGATATGACAGAAGTCAAATGGATAGCTGTTCTATAAGCAGGCTTATATGTTTTTAAGTCCTTTTTAAAACTCTTTAAAAGCCCTTTGAAAGGGCTTTTTTTGACTGACAGTGTCAGTCTTATGGAGCATGGTGATGCTTGTTATAGTCTCTTCATTGATTTGGAGAGCAAGATGGCAACAGAATTTAATCATGGGATACGCATTGTAGAGGCTGGTGAGGATTCCCGTCCCTTAGCAACATTTGATCAAACCGCCATTGGTGCGGTTGTCACAGCCCCTGATGCTGACAACCAAGTTTTTCCCCTCAACGAGCCTGTCCTTCTCTTTACACATGAGGGTGAGAAAATCCAAAAGCTTGGAACAAGAGGCACAGCTCTTGACGTGATTAACGCCGTGTGCGCACAGGGGATTGAGGCACAAATTATTCTTGTGCGTGTGGAGGAAAAATCAACCATTGCTGAGACGCAAGCCGAAATGATGGGATCCAATACGGCTTTGACTGGTGTGCATGCTTTATCGCATGCTAGAGGTCATTTAGGGGTAGAGCCTGGGATTTTATTGGCACCGGCTTATAGTGCAGGGCGCCTTGATAATGGTAAAAACCCCGTGGCGGATGCCTTGGAACAGGTGGCAGAAAAGCTACAAGCGATTGCGGTTTTTGATACGGGTGGTAAAAACACGGAAGAAAGCCTTGCCTATCGCGCAGATTTTTCCTCACGCTTTTGTTACCTGATTGATCCCTTTGTGCGGGTGGCAAATTCTGATGGGGGTGTTAGTGTTAAACCCGCAAGTCCTTTTGCTGCCGCCATGTTTATCAAACGTGATAAGCAAAGGGGTGGTGTTTTTTGGTCTCCCTCCAACCAAGATGTGCATGGCATTTTAGGCACGGCGCGCCCGATTAGCTATTTTGATGGGGAAATCGATCATGAGGCAAATCGCCTCAACCAAGCCGATATTGCTACCTTTATTCCCGCACGACTTAGTCAAAATGCGCATGGAAAAATTGCTGCCAATGGACGTATTTTATGGGGCAACCACACCACCTCTAGTGATCCACTCTGGCGTTTTGTCAATGTGGTGCGCACCCGTGCAGCTTTGGAAAAAACGATCATCAACAGTTTCCGCCCTTGGGCGAATGATGAGAATCTGACCGGTCAACATGTTATTGCCATTACCCGCAGCCTCACGCAGTTTCTTGATGATATGATTGCGCGTGGAGCGCTTTTGGGTGGGCGGGTTTGGTTTGACCGCGATTTAAATTCCAACAGCACTTTACAATTGGGAAAATTGCGGGTCGAGTTTGATGCAGAAGAAGTGCCACCCTTAGAAGATTTGAGTTTCGGCAGCCGGCGCAATAGCGCTTATTTTGACCGTTTGGCGCAAGATATCCAAAAGAAAATGACTTATCAATTTGGCGATACGCTTGAAACTTATCGCAAAGCAGCAAGGAGTTAAAGCATGACTTTACGCATTGTACGCGGTTTTACGCTAATTGTTGATGATGATGTGAATCTTCACCTTGATCTTGAAACATTGAAACTGCCCACGTTGGAAGAAATCACAGAAACCTATCAACCAGGGGGCTCTGATATGCAAATTGATGTGAGCGGTCTTGGTGTGAAAGCGCTAAGTTTACAAATGAAAATCCGCAGTCACACACCCGAAATTATCGGTATCTTTGGTGGTCCTCCTGGTCTTCGTCATAAATTTACAGGCAAAAAACATGTGATCTCTGAAGAAGATGGACGCGAGCATGAGCATTCCATTGATGTCACGGGGCGCTTGGTCAAAGTCGATAGCGAAGGCTTAACGGCTGGAAAAGCGACAGGCTATGATTGCGAAATCAAAAATGTTTGGGACTATACGGAATTTTGGGATGGTTCTGTTTTGCACCGCTTTTCTTTTAAACGGGGTGGCTGGCTTGTCCGCAATGGGCAAGAGATCGGTTCTCGCCGCCGCTCTATTCTCAACTTATAGGAATTGATCATGACAAGTTTACAAACCAGCATTGACGTGGAATTGCAGGTTCCGTTTCTTTATCAAGATAAAAGTGGCAAAGAAACTCTCTGCAAGAAACTGACCTTTTATCGCCCCACTTTTAAGCATGCCAAGCAATTAGCGGTGCTCATTGGACCACAATTGACAGAGCTGCTTCTTCCTGAGTTTGGAGAGCAAAAAACAACTTTGAGCAATGATGTGCTTATCACGAAGCTTTCTCAAGTTTTGTTCACAAGTGAGGCAACAGAAGGCATCACAGCACTTTTGGCTGATATGTCACATGAATCTATTGAATTGATTGATCGAGTTGATGTGATGGATATTGTCGCAATATTGAAGGCTTTTTTTGCTTTTTTTACGCAACGCCAATCCTCTCTGCCAGACAATTTGGGGCAGAACTAGCCCTTTATTATCACTGGGCGCCTTCAGAAATTAACCAGATGGATTGGCTGGATGTGATTGCCTATCGAGAAGAACTCGCACGCCTTAAAGCCCAAGAATATGAAAGCCATCAGTTAGGATAAAGAATCGTCATGGATGTTTCCCTTGTTGTGCGTTTTGTCAATCACCTGCAAGAGGGGATAGCTTCTGCCAAGCGTGATCTTGCAGCCTTCAGTAGCGATGTTGCGCATTTCCAAAACAAGACAAGGCAACACTTTAAAAATTGGTTTGACCCTGAACATCTTGAGGATGCGACAAAGAATGCGAAAAATGCTTTTATCCAAGCGCGGGGGCGTATGGTGGGTGCCATTGCGCAAACAGCAACCTTAATTGCACCGCTCTATAAAGCCATGCAATTTGATCAATCGATGAAGGGATTAGAAAAGGTTCTCGATGCCCCCCTTCATCGCTTAAAGGAATTGCGCCGTTTTGCGCTTGAAACCTCCACCAAGATTCCGCTAGCGGCACGTGAAGTCTTAGAACTGATGACCAGTGCCAGCCAAGCAGGGATTGGCGAACAAGATCTAGAAGCTTTTAGCATTTATGCTGCCAAAGCGGCTGTAGCTTTTGATATGACGGGAGATCAGATTGGGGAGCGCTTTGCCAAATTGCGCAATGTCTTTAAGCTTAATCAGGCAGGGATTGAAGATTTAGGCGATGCTATCAATCATCTCTCTAACCACATGGCGGCCAAGGCAAGTGAGGTGTCTGATTTTACCAATCGTGCTACCGGTGCGGCAACCATGTTTAAGCTCACCGCGCGGGAAACAGCAGCTTTTGGTACGGCGATGATTTCTGCTGGGATTGTTCCAGAGAGTGCCGCGCGTGGTTTTAATGCCATGAGTGCGCGCATTCAGGCAGGGGGCAAACATATTGAAGATGCTTTTGCCAATATTGGGCTTTCTCGCGAAAAATTCATGCAAGATCTGGACAAAGATGCCACAGGTACCTTGGTGCGCTTTTTTAATGTGTTGGGTAAATCCGAACAGGGGATGCGTTCCCTGATTGCCATTGCTGGGCGCGATTTTACTGGTGATTTTGCCAAATTGGTGGGCAATCCCGAATTGTTAGGGCAAGCTTTAGATTATGTGAAAGATCCACAAGTCTTTAAAGGTTCGGTAGAACAAGAAGCCGACAAACAAGCAACCGGTGCCATGCGGCAATTTGAATTGTTGCAAAACCGCATTGTGGCTTTAGGGATTACCATTGGTGAGGTGCTTCTGCCCCCCCTCAACAGTTTGATGGAAAGTGTTGGCAATTTTACTAATGGGTTGATGGCGTGGGCGAATGCCCATCCCACTTTAACGAGCGCCATCATCAAAACCATTGCTGCCCTTATGGCTTTTAATATTGCTCTACGGGTTTTGCGCTTTACTCTTGCCGG
>NZ_JBHILY010000041.1:0-3169 GCF_042193555.1 Bartonella sp. PS17NMGDW
ACCGTACAACCGCCACCGCCGCCACCGCCTCCTAAGTAATAAGAATAACCACCCCCACCACTGCCGCCGCCACCCCAGGCTGTAATTTAGACTTTGGTTTTATCCGTTACCCAGTCTGGCCATTGAATTTTCCCATCTTGCGTATACAGCAATTCAGCATCAGCAAGAGCCAGCCAATTTGTGATTTTATCGATCAAATCTTTTTTAAGACTCTTTATCCCTGCCAAGATGGCTGCATCCACTTGCGCCTTGGTATAAACAACATCACCGTCCACTTTAAGCGGTCCTTTAAGCGAGCTTCCGGTTGTGTTTAGACTGCTAACGACTTTGTTGTTATGGATAAGGTTAAACGACGAATTACCCAACAGTTCTAAGCCACCACTCATAGTGACTTTGCTGGTAAATTTATTATAACTTCGCCATTCATTTGGGCTGGCTAGGCGACCATAGGCTGTGAGGTCTTCATTAAGCTTGGCTCTAAATTTATCGAGCCCCACAATATCTTCAATCTTATGTTGATGAGAGCCAAGCAAAGATACAGCACTGCCAAAAGTGAAGTTATTATTGCTTGATTTATAGAGAACATAATTATTTGCAGCATCGTGTGCCCCCTCGATATCGCTTAAATCAGCAAATGAGAAGGTTTTATCGGCTGCCATTTTGGCCTTAAGGGCCGCTTCAAGGTCTGCAACATCACTTATGCTATGCGTGTGTTTTGAAGGCGCTTTTCCCTCTACCTTTTCCTCAATATCAACAATGGCTTGATCAATTTTGGTCAAGTTTTCCCGCAAGATTGGGAATTCAGAACTGATAAAGCGTCCTTCTTTCGGCAATTCCATGTCGAGTTTTTTCGTTTTTGTCATGTCTCATTTTCCCCTCATAATATACCAGCACCAAAATCACACACCATGGACCGTGCCGCCGGTCCACCGGTAAGGGTCAATTTCAAGCGCGCTTGTTTGGCTGTTTTATCACCACTGATAAATTTGCGCTCTGTCCAAAGCGGTTCAGCGAGTTGCTCTGTTTCCTCTAATTTCAAAGGAGTGAAAGCACCATCATCCAGTTGCATCTCCAGTGAAAAGGTTGCACCGCCCGGTAAAAAGGTTTTGATATAACTGGTCAACCTTGCCTTTTCTCCAAAGGAAAAAGCACGGGTGACATAAGTGGCTTCCTTATGAATCTTTCCCGCAATCAATTGAACAGGAGCAAACAAAACAGGTGAGAGCTTTTCGGTGCCTTTGAGAATGGCGCGAAGCTTTACCTTTTCACTGATATATTCGGTAAGACTGAGTAATTGAAAGGGTAGAAGTTGATAAACCGTGCCATTGTTTCGTTCAATTTCAAAGATGACAGAACAATCGCTTGAAGGCAATTCAATGGCTGCACGTATTTGCAAATCAGAGCAGTCCACAAGGTCAAAAGTGCCAAGATCAATGGTTTTTTCTGTTTGTGTGTAGCGGGCTGCCAACACTCGAAAAGCTAAAGCCTCATCTTGATGAGCAGTCCAGCTTTGTGCGTTAACTGAAGAAAAGCGTGGACCGGTCACGTAAGGGTGGCTTGAGACATATCTCTGATGTTCTGCATCAAAATCCCCAAGCTTTGCTAAGGAGACAGAATGATCAGCATCATCAGTTTTAATGACAAAGGCGGTGAGACGGTCATCCATCACAAGAAGTGGTACATCATAGCGTGCTTCTGCCCAACCAGTTTTTGCGCCCTTCATGGAATAAAAGCTTTGTGCTTGGATATCGGCGGTCGGATAACCGTTTTCAGTGGTGACCAAATCAATCACCAAATCATGGTTTTGATTGCCGATTTTGCAAAGATGAAAGTCAATACCGGTGATTTGCCGTGTTTCATCGGGTGTAAAGACTTGTGCTTGTGGGTCTACTTGCGTCCATATTTTTACTGTGGTGGTGCGTCGCATCACTTTCACATCAATCACACCTTGACCGGTAAAAAGCCCCGTTGCAATGGTTCCACCTTTTCCCCGTGCCACAACGTTTTTTGTACCAGCTGTAATATTTTGTGGAATCGTGAAAGCGCCTTCAAGAGCGCCATCGGGAGATGTAAAACAATAATAGATTTTTTGTAAAACATCCACGCCATCAAAGGTAAAGCTTTCTAATTTTTCCCCTTTGCCAAAACCTTCAATTTTAAAGGAAAGGGTAATTTGTCTTAAGAAATCGATTTGCTCTTGGGTTGCACTCACCAAATCATCACTGATTTCTGTTTTACGAATGCTTCTCCCACGGTTCCATCCCATGTTCAGTTGATTGGTCACGCTTGAGAGCCAATCGGTGCGCTGTTCATGCCAAAAGTCTGTCGCGGGGGTAAGAGTGACTGTTCCAGGTAGGGGTGCAAAATTTTGATAGGGGTTGATTTTTTCGCAAGCCGTTGTCAACTCTTGCGCAATGATCACTTCATTTGTCCAGTCAAGGGTGACAGGCGCTTTTAAAGGAGCAGTATAGAATGTTGGATCAATGGCAAGCTGTAAAATGCCGTTGCCTACAGCACCTGTTTGTTGAAAGCCTTCATCTCTGTAAGAGTCATCAAGAAAGGGATCAGCGAACATGCCTTTTTTAGCGACAGGTTCTTTAGAGTCCACATTGCTTTTAATGCACTCTAACTGCATCAACCGGTCAAGGGAGAGCACCCGTTGAAAATAGCGCCACATCTCATCATAGGGGGCAACCCGTGTGCCATCATTGACAACACCCGGCGTTTCAAGCCAATTGTTGGTGATCGTTGCAAGGGACAACACATCATCAGGGACATTTGGTGCCATGGGATGATCTGATGAAACTCCTTTGATATATACGACATTGCCCCCTGTGTTCAGTCCTATGCGGTCAATGCGGGGCAATTTATAAGTGTAACTGACGATAATATCACCACCTTGCGCCCCACCTGAGACTGTGATTTCCTGCGCTGTTACTTTATCAGCCGTGATTTTTGCGCGGGTGCGATAAGTCACCTTATAGCTGCTCCCTGCTAAAGGTTCGTCTCCTATGGGCGCCCAATCAATGGTATCTCCGGTTTTTTTAAAATCTGTTCCTTCTTTAAATTCCTTAGTTCCTTGAACGACTTTGATAAACGCGGTGATGCTTTTATCCGGCACACCATCACGCCCTGCAGCAACGGCACCGCGGGTGACGTTAACGGTTTT
>NZ_JBHILY010000042.1:0-1661 GCF_042193555.1 Bartonella sp. PS17NMGDW
GTGACAAACGCTGCTCCCGCTGCGGCTAATGCGGCAATGAGTGGACCAAAAATGAACGAACCAAGTGCCACAAGTCCTACCTTAAAGAGGGTTATTTCACCAATCAGAGGTTCTAGCCATTGGAACCAGCCTTTAATCCTCTCTGTGAGATCACTGATACCTTTTCTTAAATCAGAGGTAGGATTAAGCAAATCATTAAAGACTTTTTTTAAGGTTTTTGCCCAGCTCGCAACGGTTGTTTGAATGAGGTCGCGGTTTTCATCAATCAGGCGAGAAAAACCGTCAATCATGTCATTGATCACGGGCATGAAACGCGCGCCAATAAAGCTCGCGATACCGCCTATTTTTTTCTTAAAGGCTCCCATTTTGTCACTCAAATCTGCTGCATAGCGTGCAACATCGGCACCTATCAGCCATTTTCCTTTTCGCGCCTTTGCAAACAGCTCTTTAATGGGTGCCATGCCTTGTGCAAGCATGGTCGCCATTTCTTTACCATCGCCCCCAAACAGCAGAGCGGCAATATGCTGTCTTTGTGCTTGATTTTTCATCTTACTCATCTTGTCGGTAATTTCTTCTAACAAGACAGAAGTGGATTTGAGTTTTCCAGAAGTGTTTTTGACAGAAATGCCAAGTGCTTCAAAGCCCATCATGCCTCTTTTTTGTCCAGCATAGGCTTGTGCTGAACGCCTATTTAAAACCGCTAAGGATTGTTGAAAAAGTTCGGCAGAAGTGCCTGAATTATCGGCTGCATCACCCCATAATTGAAGTGATGCAACACTCATATTTAAATGGTGTGATGCGTGGTGAAGACTATCTCCCAGATGCATGGTTTTCATGGTGAGGGCGGTTACACTTGCCACAAGTCCACCACCAGCAAGCCCTAAAGCACCAGTAAAGACCGAAGCACGGCTTGCCGCCACTCCAAGAGCACTTTGAACGCCATGAAGGCTTTTTGTCATGTTTTTGACAGCAGCAGAAAAGCGCGGAATACCCAAACTATGTGAGAGTGTTTTTGACAATGTATCGAATTTTTTTTGAAGATGTTTAAGAGGTGCGGTGAGTTTGTCTTCAAGAGATAATCTCACCTTTGCATCAGCAACTTTTTCACTCATTTTGTCTTATACCTTTCTGCTGCTTGATTTCGCCAAAAGACCAATTCTTCCAGTTCCATTTCCATCATGTCTGAAAGTGGCCAATGAAAAACAATGGCAATATCGGCTATGAGTTTCGCGGCAGTTTCGCAGTCTTGGAAGCCCGCCGACTTGAAAAAAAATCTATAATCTCACGAATATCTTCCATGTCATAAGGATCAATTTCCTCAACGGCATCTATGGGCCAGCCAGAAAGGCGTGAAGTAATGAATTCTAACTGATCAGCATCGTCTTCCTTAAAGGTCGCTTTTAAGTCTTTATATTTCGGGCGCCGTAAGGTGATTTCGGTATGTTCTTTTCCTTCAAAGGTAATCGGTACAAGTAATTTATGTGTAATGCTTGTTTGTACTGTCATTTTTATAATCCTAAGTTTTCTCTATGATCTGCGAGTTGATTGACGCCATTGAATCTCCTCACCATGTTGAGGGCGTCTATCTCAACGATTTCAACGTCCTTCTGGACATATTTGAAATACTGCAATGTGAAGGTAGTTGTGGATGTTGCTTTGCT
>NZ_JBHILY010000042.1:1761-3132 GCF_042193555.1 Bartonella sp. PS17NMGDW
TCCATGCCTCCACCACGATAACTTTCAACAACCAAGTTCAAATTCGGTAATGTTACGCTTTCACATTTTGCTTGATAGGGAATGCCGTCGACAAAAATGTTAAAATATTTCAAAACTCTTGGTAAAACGGGGATAGCCATTAAAAAATCTCCTCTAAATAATCATTCACAATGCGTGAACGGAATGTGATGTGTTCTGCTGGTGTTGTTGGTGTGAATTCGACATTGAAATAGATTCTGCCGCCTTCAATAGCGCTTGCTGTATTCAACTCTAGATCAGGCGTACAGCGCCCACCAAGAATGGCGCCTTGTGCTTTCAAATCACGCAAATAGGCATTGACGCTTTCACTGACATCATTCATGTAGGTTTTTTTGATATTGCGGTCGACAGCCCATAGATGCCCGCGCAAAATGGCGTCATTGATCATATCTGCGGTTCTCACCACCGATAAGAAAGCAAATTTTGTATCACTTGAAAGGGTGCGATTACCCCAAAGACGATAACCGTTTTCGCGGATAATTGTTGTGATGTTTTGTTCGTTAAGAAGGTTGGCGCGGCTTGATCTGTCACCAATGGAAAAATCAATGGGGCGCGCAGTTCCCACAATGCCATTGATCACTTTGTTTGAAGGAGAATGCCAAAAACCGTGTGTAAAATCAGTTTTGGCAATGACACCAGCAACCGCTGCACTTGCCGGCTGTTCTATGATCTTTCCATCACGATTTACCTTTACAAACGGATCAATGAGAATGGCGCGCTTTGAATCAAAATCCTTTGCTGCACTAAGGGCTGCTTCATCTGTTGTGTTTGGTGCATCAAGCACCACAATAGCGCGTAGGCGTTCAGCAATGCCAATGAGTTCTGCTGCGACGGGGTTGGTAGTTGCACCAGTTCCATTCTCTTCAATATTCACACTGGAAGGGCGTTGATGTGTAAAGCCTGGAGCGATGAGAATGCGTGGTGTTTGTCCCACAATGGACCCCGCTCCAATCAAAGCATGAACACCTTCATAAGCGCCATTTGCGTTTACACCGCCAAGAACATTGGTGAGTGTTGCATTTTCATTGTCACCCTCGTTCACGCGTACGACAACAACAATGGCACCCACTTGCTTGAAAATGAGATCAAGGGCATTAGGTAGGGTGCCTTGACGCTTGCCTGTTTTATCCAGTTTAGCGGCTTGTGAAAGTGAACCCGTAACCAAAACGGGTGTGTTAAGAGGGAATGCTTGTTCATCGGCATCGGGTGCTGTGCCAACAATCCCGATAACTGCAGACTGAACCGCGCGAAGGGGGCGGGTGCCGTCGTCAACCTCGACAACTTCAACACCGTGTAGAAAACCTATTGCCATACTTTATGCTCCTTTAAATG
>NZ_JBHILY010000043.1:0-3131 GCF_042193555.1 Bartonella sp. PS17NMGDW
TTTACCTAATCGTACGCCAATTTATTCAAAATATTCAGGGAGGAAAAAATGAAACAAATCTTGAAATTATTAAGTGGAATAGTTTTGGTTAGTGTAGCTGGATGTAACATCGATAAGCCTCCTCCAGGGTATCTAAGTATGTGGGAGAAAAATAGTGTTACTGATTTTACTGAGGTAGGAAAAGCATTGTTAGAATGTGGTATGCCAACCCCTTATGATGTTTTTCCAGAAAACCAACAGCAGAGCATTAATGCTAAAGCAACAACTTATGCCTGCATGCTCCAAGCAGGATTCCACTATAAAGGGAGAGGTAACTGGTGTTATACTTTTAAAGAGAAAAACTTGCCGATTTGTCGTCCAGGTGCTGTCATACCACAGCGCAGTGTCAAGAAGCGCTTGAACAGCCCTTTTTGTAAAAAATATAAAAATGCACCTGAATGCAAACCTTAAGTTTTGTTTGTAATGATCAACAATCCGCCATCCTTGCCTTCGCTTGGAATGGCGGGATTGTTCCCTCAACCAATCATCTCAACACCCGAGCCCCCATAATTGTTATGCTGATGCGAGTGATGCGTGTAGATGGAATTACGGTTCATTTGGTTTTAAAAAACTTTATTCAACGAGAACAGGGAACAAAAAATGAAAATGTTGTTTAATTTATTAAGCCTACTCATTTTGTTAACGGTTACTGGATGTGACATTGAAAACATTGACAAACCTGCTCCAGGGTACGTGAATATGTGGGAGAAGCCAGGAGCAGATTCTACTGAGGTAGGAAAAGCCTTATTAGAATGTGGAATGCCGAGTCTTATCGATCCTGATTCAGAAAATAGAGAGAGAAGCAACAATGCAAAAGCAACAACTTATGCTTGTATGATTCAAGCAGGATTCCACTATAAAGATAAATGGGGAGGAACTTGGTGTCAAAACTATAAAGCCGAAAACTTGCCCATTTGTCAGCCTGGTGCTGTCATCCCGAAGAGAAGTGTCGAAAAGCGCTTAAACAGCCCGTTTTGTAAAAGGTATAAAAATGCATCTGAATGCAAGCCTTAAGTGATAATCAACAATCCGCCATCTTTGCCTTTGCTTGGAACGGCGGGATTGTTTCCTCACGCACATTATTTAACGGATGAAGAACAACAGAATTTACAAAAAGGCTCTGATGGCAACAGGCGTATGTTCTATAATGGTATTTCTAATTCATCTGATGAAGCAGCCCGTAATGCCGTCAAAATGGCTGATAATGCGCATGAACCCCTTTATTTTACCTACCACCCCCAAGCTAAAGATAAGCTAGTAGAGTTCGGGGTAGCAATTTATGAGTATTTTGGGAGATGGAGTAATTCGACCAAGAAGTTACAAGATTTTGTCTATCGTTATGGCAATACAGGGGCGATTGTTAGTGCGCATAGCCGTGGTAGCTTGACAGTGGGCAATGGAATGCGTGACTTTGAACAGCATGGCATTCACGGTATAGCAGAAAAAACAGATATCTATCTTTTTGGACCAGCTGATAACTCTCAATCAATAGCGAATGCACTATATTATGTGAGTGATGGTAAAAAAGATCATATTTATTTACAAAACCATATATTCGATCCCATTGGTACAGGAATTGGTCACAATCTACCTACTTTTTATAAGGCACCCTTGAGGTTCCCTTATGCAATATTTCCACCAGCAACTCCAATGATAGAGCAAGGGAAAGCTCTAGGCGGCTTTAAATCTAGCACCCATAGGTGTTATGGTAATGCGTCGGCAGCATGTAAACGTGATTATGGAGCACATCATAATGATAATACAAAAATTTATGCACCTTATGCAATTTTAGATAATTTAGGTTTAGGTTATTTATGGAGAAAAAAATGAATACACTGTTTAAATTATTGAGTGGGATAGTTTTATTAAGTATAGCTGGATGTGACATTGAAAACATTGACAAACCTGCTCCAGGGTACGTGAATATGTGGGAGAAGCCAGGAGCAGATTCTACTGAGGTAGGAAAAGCCTTATTAGAATGTGGAATGCCGAGTCTTATCGATCCTGATTCAGAAAATAGAGAGAGAAGCAACAATGCAAAAGCAACAACTTATGCTTGTATGATTCAAGCAGGATTCCACTATAAAGATAAATGGGGAGGAACTTGGTGTCAAAACTATAAAGCCGAAAACTTGCCCATTTGTCGTCCAGGTGCTGTCATACCACAGCGCAGTGTCAAGAAGCGCTTGAACAGCCCGTTTTGTAAAAAGCATCCAGAACAATATGAATGCGAGCCTTAAGTTTTGCTGTTTGTGATGATCAACAATCCGCCATCCTTGCCTTTGCTTGGAATGGCGCGATTGTTCCCTCAATCTGTCATCTCAATATTGTTCACCGTTGTTTTAAGCAGCGGTGACAGAAAATATCAACAGGTTTATGAGCTGTTTTATCGTAAATAAATCCATTGAAAGAGGGGAAAAATGAAGAAAATCTTAAAACTGTTGAGTTGCATAGCTCTGTTAAGTATCACTGGATGTGTTAACTCAATTCCCTCACTTTCTCCAGCATTATGGAGAAATAAAATACTTTTAGAATGTGGAGTACCGGACCTTAATAAGGTTGTGGCGCTAGATTTGAATCAATTTGCCAGTATTGAAATGTGTATGGCGCAATCAGGTTTTCGCCCTAGCTTTACAATACAAGATTGGTGTGAAAACCATAAATCGGACAATCTTCCCATATGTCGTCCTGGTGCTGTCATGCCTCAGCGAAGTGTTGAGAGACGCTTAAATAGCCCTTATTGTAAAAAACATTCAGAACAACTTGAATGCCAGCCTTAAGTCTTGCTTCAGCAGAGAAAGCCTTGAATTTACACCAAATAAAGCACCAGGTTGATGAGTTTGAGAAAGCCTTGTCCGTCCTTACGTGACAAGGCTTTCTTTTTATGCTGCGTCGTTATAACGTTGCTGTTTTGCTTGCTCGATGACATTCAAAAGATCTGATTGTAACCAACGCGATAAAAAACCAAATTTTAAAGGTTTGGGGAGAGAGCCATTGGTAACATGACGCCGGAATGTTGAGACACTCATATGAAGCAATTTTGCACTTTCACGGTCTGTCAAAAGAATATCATTTTCTGTCATACTAAAATC
>NZ_JBHILY010000044.1:0-3023 GCF_042193555.1 Bartonella sp. PS17NMGDW
CCTTCATTTTAGATGTAATTCACTCGTGGCGTGAATCACGCTGGTGTTAAAATTTTGTTTGTGTTGCTAGAAAGGAATGTCGTCTTTTGCTGAAGAGTCGCCGTTCTGGGCGGTCATAGTTCGTTTACAAGCTTCTGAATTATCATAAATTTTTGTATCGCCATAAATTCTTGAATCACTATCGATAACCACATTTCCATAAATTTCTACGCTTCCAAAAATATGACCTCCATATATTTTGACGTTATTATAAATTTTTGCATTTCCAAAAATCTCTGCATTATAAGCAACTTGTGCGTTATCAAAAACCTTAGCGCTATCGTAAATATTGGCAAACAAATACGCCTTGGCATCATTATAAATCCAACAATCGTTTTCATGACTTAAATTGTCTTCATGCTCTATAAAGCCGCCAAGATCACCTGCCTTTACATCTCCAAAGTCTTTCAATGCACGGATGCGGTAAAGCGTAATGTATCCATCAAACTCAATTGTTTCATCAGTCAGTTCGTATTTTCTCATCTGGTTTGTTCTCTAGTTGAGATTCTTCTATCGCCATCAATCCAGTCGTCCCAACATACACATGCTTCACCGTAAATTTTTGCATGACCGTAAACATGCGCATCACCGTAAACTTGCGCATTGCCGTAAACACGCGCCCCATCGTAAATGTATGCCTCACCGTAAACTTGTGCATTGCCATAAACTTCTGCATTATCAAAAACGTGCGGTTCACCGCAAATATATGCATCACCGTAAACTTCTGCATGACCGTAAATGCATGGTTCATCGAAAACTTCTGCTTTGCCATAAATACGAGAATTGTCGTAAACATGTGCATAACCGTAAACATGTGCATTTTCGTAAACCTTAGCATCATCATAAACCTTGGCATAACCACCAATCCAGCAATTACCATGATGCGATAGGTTATCTTCTTTCTCGATATAGCCGCCAAGATCACCTTGCTTGACGTCCTCCAAATCTCTCAATGCGCGAATGCGGTGGAGAGTTTTGCGCCCAATTTCAATTGTTTCATCAGTCAGTTCGTATTTTTTCATCTGGTCTTTTCTCCAGTTGATATGGCGTTATAGTCATCAACGTGTGCGCTACGGTAAACTTTTGCATCACCGTAAACTTTTGCTTCTCCGTAAATTTCTGCCTTATCGTAAACACGTGCTTCATCGTAAACGCGTGCATCATCGTAAACTTTTGCACGCCCATGAACATGTGCATTGCCAAAAACCAAGGCATCACCAAAAACCTTGGCATAACCATAAACCTCTGCATTATGGGAAACGCATGCATTACCGTAAACTTCTGCATGATCATAAATTTTAGCATCACCATAAATCCTTGCACTATCGCCTACATGTCCGTCTTTAACTTTTGCATTGCCATAAACTTCTGCCTTATCGGAAACATATGCATAACTGTAAACATGTGCATTTTCTAAAACTTTTGCATAATCGTAAACGCGTGCACAACCGTAAACCTCTGCCTTATCGTAAACACGTGCTTCATCGAAAACGCGTGCACAATCGTAAACCTCTGCCCTGCCGTAAACGCATGCCTCACCGTAAACTTTTGCTTCTCCATAAATTTCTGCACGACCGTAAACGCGCGCTTCATCGAAAACGTGTGCGCTCTCGTAAACATGTGCATTATCGGAAACTTTTGCTTCATCGAAAACAAGTGCATTGCCATAAACACGTGCATCTCCAAAAACACAAGCCTTATACCAAATCCAACAATTGCCCTCATGGGATAAGTTGCCTTCATGCTCTATAAGACCGCCTAGGTCGTCTGCTTTAATACCACCAAAGTCTCGTAAGGCACGAATGCGGTGGAGAGTTTTGCCATCAACCTCAGTTGTTTCATCAGTAAGTTCATATTTTTTTTCCATGGTTTATTTCCTTGATTTGCGCACAATCCACCCGTAGCGTGAATCATGCATTACTTAAAAGTTGTTAGTAAATGGGTGGGGGTGCTGGGAGGAGAGAGCACCCCCATAGGTTTAAGCAGCTTTTGCCAAAATCTTTTGCATCTCTTGTTCTATTTCCCCTAAAAAGATTTCGACCGCTTTATTAATCTCTTCAATGTATTGCTCATCACGGTTGACGCGTTTGACTTTCATTCTCAAACCAGTAGATTTGCCTACAAAGTTTGGATTATAGCTCATGAAATCACACCACTTTCGTCCTGTACAAGCCATTTGGAATTGCATTTGTGCGTGATATTCAGGCTTGATTTCGTCATACATAAAAAAACGAAGATGAGTTGTTGATTGTGGACATTTGACTTCAATTAAACCGTCCTCTCCAATGAACCCATCAGGACTTGCCCCCGCCATTTTCATTTTTGGGTGTGGGATAAACCCGCATCTTGTGACTTCTGTGTCATAAATGAATTCATATTCTCTCAAGGCATCCTCTTCATGTTCAATGCCCCATTGCATAGCAGGTGTTGTATAAGATTGGCTTATTCCCTCTATTAAGCGTTCTGTCATGAGTTTCGTTTTGTAGTCTTCATATTTACTTGTAGGCAAACCTTTTGCTGTCTTACTGAGTACGTTGTAAACGTTTGAAGCAGTGACTTTACCTAAGCGCGCTTGAAACCATTCTGCTGTTTGTTGCTCCATCTCACACCACCGTTCCCTGTTCGTGTGGTGTTGCTATATCGGCATCCTGTATAGTAGAATCTGTTTCTACCTTTTGCCTGTTTTGTTTATCTTTCAAAAGATGTAATACCGTTTGTGCTTGTCCTTCAGACATATCGTCGAGCTTTTTGACGTTGACATAAGTAAGTATTTTTTCTTCTTCTGTTTGGGTTTGTACTACGAGTCTTCTGATTTCATTGATCTGTTGTGGAAAAGCCTTTTTAATAGGTGTGTTCCCATCCGTATCATCATCTTCACTCACGACATTAAGAAGCATGCCTAACAGGTATCTGCGTGCGTATGTGATTGCAGAACCAACCGATTGTATATTTGACTTGCATCCTTTCGTGTCATAAGGAAACTT
>NZ_JBHILY010000045.1:0-2982 GCF_042193555.1 Bartonella sp. PS17NMGDW
ATTCTCAAAAGAGAACTTTGGCGTAAAAATACACAAAACAATACAGATTGCCCCCGCTTTGCACTATTCATGAAGCATTGTTTAAAAGAACTTCATGGAACCTCTAACAAGTCCACTCAAAACAGCCACTGCCCTATAACGCTTTTAACAAAAGCACATGCCTCTGTGACCCAAAAAGTGACACCCAAAACTGCTTTATTTTAACTGCTGAAGATCTCTCCCCCACATTTATGTAGAAAGACCTCTAAACAAAATTGTTTAGCCCGTCAATGGTTAATACATCAATATCCCCATAAATATAAAGGATAAATTTGCTCAACCATATCCCCTTGCATTCATAGAGTGAATCTCCAAAGAACGCCTTATCTATGAGTTTTGAAGTTTTTGAGTATTTTGAGAGTTTGAGAAACCTTCAAAACCTATAAGCAAAATTCGCAATAAAATTCTTCAAAATACTCATTCTGATATTTTAAAGCACATAGTGCATTTGTCTTTTTTTCATAAAACGAATAGCAGATTTCACTATTTTGCTGATCTTATCCCATGTCATGGGCTGTGGATAAGCAGCATTTAAAAAACTTTTTGAAAAAAATATCGGCTTTTTTCGCATTTTTCTGCATTTTT
The DNA here is from genome assembly GCF_042193555.1 of Bartonella sp. PS17NMGDW. Lineage (NCBI taxonomy): Bacteria > Pseudomonadati > Pseudomonadota > Alphaproteobacteria > Hyphomicrobiales > Bartonellaceae > Bartonella > Bartonella sp. PS17NMGDW. The sequence continues at coordinate 625 of NZ_JBHILY010000045.1, forward strand.
TCTTAATTCGTTCAAAATGGATTTAATAAGCTTCGTTTTAATTCTTTTGAAGAGAATTAAACCCCTTATACGAAAACGGAGCTCTATTGTAACAGGACGTGAACTGGGTCATTTGCACGTGAATTATGAAACTGTAGAACCTTATCCAGTGACCTTTAAAAAGGGTAATCCAAAACAAACAGAGATCTATAATCCAGAAAAGTTTTATTATGTGACTGAAATGAAATTCGCAAAAATTAAGAATAGTAAGGAAAAGGATAAATCGACTGTTATTTACAATAGCAATATCACAATAACAGATATCTCTCTTGAAGCTTATGAGTATATCGTTAATGGCAAGCCCGCTCTTGAATGGGTTATGGGGCGTCAATGTGTAAAGACTGATAAAAAGAGTGGCATTATTAATGATGCCAATAGCTATGCTGTTGAAACCGTTGGCAACCCTGCTTATCCATTGGAGTTATTCCAAAGGGTTATTACTGTAAGTTTGGAAACAATGAAAATTGTTAAGAACTTACCAAAATTAGAAATTAGAGAAACTGAATAACTTATAAAGCATGCTCACATGATAGGCATATTAACCTCACAAGAGAGGGGGTATAAGGTCTTATACCTATAGGTTCTATATCCCCTTTATAAACTGCGTACATACAATCTTTAAAAGGAGTGTTTATATGCGTTATTCTAAAAAGAAATCATTTGCACTTTTAAATACTCTTATTTTGATTGCTTTAAGACTTTTAAGAATTCCCATCTTAAAGTGAATACGCTTCTTTTACATTGCCTTTAAAAGATTATACCGTAATCTAAAATGATAGCTTTATCCTTTTCAAAAGCTTTGTTTAAACAGAATTATGTATATTCATTTTCTTATATTACTTATAGGTTTTTAAGGTTCTTAAAACCCTCAAAACTAAGTACCATAAAAGTCTTGATAACATTTCTTATGAGTTACAAACTATCTTTTGAAAGGCTTTAAAGATTACATACTCTCATAAGACATGTTTTAATCATTCACTAAATGATCACTTTTGTCGCTTCAATGTACTGACATAAACTGACAAATATATATTTACAGTTGTATTTATTTGTTATGGCTGTTTTAATAAGTTGTATTTTGAAAAATTCATAAAACTTAACTTATTGAAATATAATGATTTTAATTTTCTCTCATTTAAAAAAAATGATATAGGTTCTAAAAAGAACTGACAAAAATGACAAAATTTTATTAAAAGGGATTTTGCTCATCTCTATAATTATCATTCTCTCTTTAGATGTTTTCATAAAAAGCAGTAAATCATAATTATCATATATTCTATTTATCATTTCTCTTATGAAAATGGAAAATGATGCCATGGCTATAAAGAACATAACAGCTATAGAGAAAGCAAAAATGCAAATGAAAGCATTTGTTATAAGAGCGCAGTGCTATTAAGGTCGTTTAAATTAAAGCCCCTTATAAATAAAATTCACAAAAAATTTAAAATTCATTTAGTAAAAAAATTGATAGGTTATAAAGATAAAAATACGCATTATGAGAGCGTTTTTAAATATTATAAATGTATAGATTCAGAAAATAACGCAATCGTTTCATAAAGCCTATAATATATCTTTAAAAGCACATAAATATAAAAGAAGCAATTAATAAGCATAAGATATTATCAATACACAACGTATTAAAAAAATAAGAAAAAATATCAAAAAAGATAGAATATTATTTGACAATAAATACGTATTTTGTTATATAAATAATCAAGTGCTTAACAACACTAAACAGTAAGCGAATAGGTTGCGATAAACCTAATCCTATTAAAAACTGACTATCTTTTATGCTTTTGTTAGCATATATAGTGATTTTGTCGGGTGTAGTTACACCATACAATACCCATTTATGGGAAAAGTGTAACGACGGACTTACTGCCGTGTTTGTTAGCACCCGGCGCCTCTATAGAGATGCCAATAACAAACATTTAATCAGTAAGGTTTAATTATGAAAAATATCTCAAAAAACATCCCCATTATTTCTAACATTGCAAATGAAACCGCGCCTGTTAATCAACAAGAGCCTGCAAAAAAATACGAATTTACCAATGAAAAATTCACTTTTGATGGTCTTACTTTATACCGTATACGTGCTCTAAGAGATTTTGATGATATTAAGGCGGGGGACCTCGGCGGTTTTATTGAAAATGAAAGTAACTTATCCCATGATGGTAATTGCTGGGTCTATGATAATGCCGCGGTTCTTTTCGATGCAACTGTTTATGAAAATGCTAAAATTTATAATGATGCGAAAATCTTTAGAGGTGCCAAGGTGTATGGTAATGCTATCGTCAATGGCAAGGCATTGGTTTTTGA
>NZ_JBHILY010000046.1:0-2831 GCF_042193555.1 Bartonella sp. PS17NMGDW
TTAAAGAAAAGGCGACAGCAAGGTTTCTTGAGACAGATATCATTGGTTCTGGAACACCAATACCTCTTAAATTTTTTAAAGTAAACGAAACAAAACGCGGCGTAACTTACACACTGTTTGGAAAGAAAGAAATCTTACCCCATGCTTTTATCAAGGGAGGCAGTTTTCCAAAGCGTGTTGATTTAAAAATGGGAGGGAATGTGTTTCAAAGAGCGGATGGAGATCAATTCCCTATTGCAAAACAAGAAGGACCATCAATTGCTAAAGTGATGTCCAAGCCAGAGATTGCAAGTGCTATTGCACAATATGCCAATGAAAGATTAACCAAAAACATACAGAGACAACTTTCTCGTCAAGAATACGCTGCTAATAAGAAAGGCTAGATCATGTTCTCAAGCTTTATCTATATATTCCATATCCTTATGAGTTTAGGAATTACATATTCTTATTGCAATTTTAAAAACAGATTATCACTTATGCTTTGTTTTTTCATAAAAAAAATCAATAAAATCAATTCAAAAGGTACTTCCCAGCGGGTTGGGTCTGTTGCGGGGCAGGCGAGCGCGAACTATCGCTAGCGACAGAATTTTCAATTTGACTGTACATTGTACATTTAACTCATTGATAAATAATGATTTCAATATGTACACTGTACAGTATGTGAAACGTTTTCTTAGCAAGAAGTAATTTTTGTTACTTGACAATTCTATAGTAATAGGTATTTTCGAATCAGGTGCCTAGAAAACACCTTAAAACAACAAGCGGATTGGTTGCCGAAATAATCAGTCTTCCGCGCATTAAAGACTTTGACTCATTATATGCTACATGCGTATAATAATATTGTCGGGTGTGGTTACGCTATACAATACCCTCATGGGGAAAGGCGTAACGACGGGCTTGTTGCCGTGTTTTCTAGCACCCGGCATCCTCTTAGGATGTCAATAGAAAGCCTAATCAACAAGGAGTTCATTATGAACACTCTTATTAAAATTACAGAACAAACGATCGATCAAGAAACAGTTCAAACCGTCAACGCACGCGAATTATATACATTTTTGGAAATCAATTCTAATTTTAGAGATTGGATAAAAAACCGTATTAAAGAATACGGCTTCCTAGAAAATAAGGACTTTATAAGTTTCGCTAAAAATTTAGCGAAACCTAATACCTTTCAAGAAAATCAAGGCTTTGTGAGTTTCGGTAAAAATTTACCGAAACCTAAAGGCGGTCGTCCAAGTACAGAATATCACATCACATTAGACATGGCGAAAGAGCTCTCAATGGTTGAACGCAATGAGAAAGGACGTCAAGCTCGTCGTTACTTTATTGAATGTGAAAAGAAACTAAAAAGTCAATTTGTTGATTATGATGATATACGTTTTGCTTTCCCAAAAGATTGGGATAAAATGTCTCCAACTAAAAAGGCTGTTTACATTTATGGACCTCTCCACATGCATCTTGTCAAAGCCTTTACGTTGGTAGAAGAAAGCAAGCATTACAAAGCCATAATCAAAGAAGCAAAACAAGTCTTAGAAAGATCTGTAGTGAAAGCCGCTTAAGTAAAAAATATGCCTCCCCTCCCCGTTCTCAAAAATGGGGAGGTGGTTAAGAAGGTAATAAAATTAAGGTGCACTATACCAAGTTGATCGTCCACCACCATGACGTATCAAAAGACCTTTTTCAACTAATGATGTAAAAGTTACTTTAAGTGTATTAGGGCTTGCACCAACCTCACGCACCATATCGCGGGTTGTAACACGTCCGTGATTACGCACATAATCAAGAATATTAAGAGCCAATTCAGATAAGGAAAAAAGAGCATTTTTTTCACTCTCTATTTTTATTTCTAATTGGCGTTTTTGTTTTTGTAGAGCACGTAAAAAAAAGAGTATCCAAGGTTCCCAATTGGGTATTTTAGTATAAATTGTTTTTTGAGTCTGATTCAGAGCTAAGTAATAGCTTTCTTTATTATTCTCAATAATGCTTTCAAGTGATGAATATGGTACATAAACATAACCTTTTTGTAACAAAAGAAGGGTGGTTAAGATACGGCTTAAACGTCCATTTCCATCTTGAAAAGGATGAATAGCTAAAAATGTTACATTAAAAATACCAATCGTAAGTAAAGGATGAAGATCCTTTAATTCATTGGTTTTATTGAACCAAGTAATAAGCTCTTGCATTCGGTATGGTGTATCAAATGGTGTAGCTGTTTCAAAAACAATGCCAACCATTTTCCCTTGAGAATTAAATGCTGCTACATCATTGCGTAAAGTCTTATATTCACCTCGATGTCGTTGATCTTTCTCACTATTACACAAAAGATCACGATGAAGTTGTTTAATATGATTTTCAGTAATAGAAATATCACTCCAAGATTGAAAGATTGTTTCCATAACCTTGGCATAACCGATAACTTCTTGTTCATCACGACTCTTGAAACGTTTAATTTCTAAGTTTACCAAAAGCTGTTCGATTTCGCGGTCTGTTAACTTACTCCCTTCAATGCGTGTGGAAGATCCAATACTTTCAACAGTAGCAATATGACGAAGAGCGTTCAATCGCTCAGGTGCAAGAGTACCAAGAGCGCGCCATGCCCCTTTGAACTCATCAATTTCAGCAATGAGAGCCAACAATTCTTGTGTAATTTGGAGTGTATCTGTTTTCATACCGGAATATATACCCGATTATACCCGATTGTCAATCATTCGTAACACAGTAAACTCTTACTTCTTATGGCAGAGAAGAAGGCAAGGAGCAACTATGAATAAGAAAACGCGTAAGGGTCTATCGGTTCGTGCGTTTGCAAAAAAGATGGGTGTTTCACATAA
>NZ_JBHILY010000047.1:0-2520 GCF_042193555.1 Bartonella sp. PS17NMGDW
ATCACCGGTGAAACACTCCCTATTATTGTTATTCATGAGAAACATTGCACCTCTTGGGATTTTAAATACAGTGCGCGTGATGAAGCAGGTGCAGCCAATGGCTTAGAAACGGATGTGGGAGACGACCAAAAAGCCGCGGCTGATGCACGAGAACCAGAAGAGATTGATGATGATGAAAACTTTATCCATATGGATGACAATGACAGAGCACCATCATCATCTGAATCGGAAAAAGCAGAAACAACACCTGAGAAAGAAGAAGAAGACAAAGAGAAAAAAGGCGGTGTTCTCGCAACCTATCATGATATCCGCACTGGTGAAAAAAAAGAAGTCAAGGTTGGTAACCCGCCGTTTCATGAACTCAAATATACCTACCATAACCAATCAGAGGCTGTTGCGGCCATTGCTGCTTATCGCAATAAATCATCACGCGGTAAATCTTCTTTCTCATGTGATATCGGTGGTGATCCGTTTGTGCAAGCAGAAGCAAAGCTTGTTCAAGAGCCCCCTTTCCGCCCTTATATACCGGCAGAATGGCGCATCAAAAGTGTTAAACACAAACTTGATAAAACGGGTGGTTACACCACAAAAATAGAGTGCGAACTTTTTGATGCATCACAAGAAGATGCGGCTGGAAACGTTGCAAACACAACACCAGACAAGGACGATACCCTTGATCCAAACGCCCCACCAAACGCATGCGACGAAGGCGAAGGCGTAATCCATATGGATGAAGAGGATATATAAGTCAAATTAGTAAAAACGTAAAAAATCTCGAAAGCAGCTTGACAATGTGACGACAATATGAATAATCGAATCAGGTGCCTAAGAAACACCTTAATAGTAAGCGGATTTGGTTACGAAACAATCTCTTCTCCGCACGTTTAAAGGCTTTGACTCATTGTATGTTACACGCATATAATGATCTTGTCGGGTGTAGTTACGCTATACAATACCCTTTTGGGAAAAGCATAACGACGGACTTACTACCGTGTTTCTTAGCACCCGGCACTTTTTAAAAGTGTCATTAAGAAACATCTAAATAGTAAGGAATTCTTATGAACACTCTTATAGAAATTAAAGAACAAAATATTGGTCAAGAAACTGTTCAAACGGTTAACGCACGTGAATTACATACGTTTTTAGAAGTCAACTCTAAATTTGCAGATTGGATTGTACGTCGTATTAAAGAATATGGATTTTTGGAAAATCAAGATTATGGTTTTACGTTTCTCAAAAATGAGAAACGTAAAAATGTTATAAGTAAAGAATATCATCTCACCTTAGATATGGCGAAAGAGCTCTCAATGGTTGAGCGCAATGAGAAAGGACGTCAAGCTCGTCGTTACTTTATTGAATGTGAAAAGAAACTAAAAAGTCAATTTGTTGATTATGATGATATACGTTTTGCTTTCCCAAAAGATTGGGATAAAATGTCTCCAACTAAAAAGGCTGTTTACATTTATGGACCTCTCCACATGCATCTTGTCAAAGCCTTTACGTTGGTAGAAGAAAGCAAGCATTACAAAGCCATAATCAAAGAAGCAAAACAAGTCTTAGAAAGATCTGTAGTGAAAGCCGCTTAAGTAAAAAATATGCCTCCCCTCCCCGTTCTCAAAAATGGGGAGGTGGTCAAGATGCTTCTTCTAAAGCCGCTTGTTCCTTACAATTATTTTGGATAGGCGTTAAGCTAATCTGCAAATTTAAAGCACTCAAAACACTAAGAAAAGTAGAAAGTCGTGGATCACCTTTATCGCTTAAAGAACGATAAAGAGACTCGCGATTTAGTCCTGTCTCTTGAGAAACAGTTGTCATTCCTTGTTTACGCGCAATAATACCTAATACATGTGCAATATAGCCACTATTTTTGGTTTCTAAAGCATCATCTAATAAAATCTTAAAGTCTTCAGGCGTATTAAAATATTCACTTACATCAAATTTAGTAATTTCCATGTTTCATTTCCTTTACTAATTGAAGGGCTTTTTCGATATCTTTTTGTTGTGTGGATTTATCACCAGCATTTAATAACAAAATGATTTGTTTCCCTTGTTTTACAAAATAAATCCTATAGCCTGGTCCATAATTTATTTTTAGTTCACCAATGCCACGGAAATATTTCACGTCTCCTAGAAGCCCATATTCAAGGCGGAAAATACGTGCAGCAATTTTCTTTTGCACTTGTTTGTCTTTTAATGAGTCTAACCACTCTGTAAAATAGTGTGTTTTTTTAACAATAAACATCTGTAGTTTATATGCTACAAAATTGATAATGTCAAATACATTCTTTTGTTCCAATGAAAAAGCGACATGAGTTTTAACAAGCTATCTTTCCGAATGGGAAAGATGTCAATTTTTTAATCCAGCTCTGCTTTTTGCGGGGCTTTTTTTATGGAGAATCATATGCGAAAAATATCATCAGAAGGACTAGCACTTATCAAACAGTGGGAAGGTTTGCGTTTGAACGCCTATAAAGATGCCATTGGGGTGTGGACAATAGGTTATGGACATACAAACAGTGC
>NZ_JBHILY010000048.1:0-2265 GCF_042193555.1 Bartonella sp. PS17NMGDW
ACCAAAGCGCAAGTAAAAGCTTGGGTTTACGGTGGGAATATTCCGAAAAGCGTTCTCAATTACGAACCTCTTATAGACGAGATCAATAAAGAGATCAAAAAATTATCGAAAACCGCAGGAAATAAATATGTTTACAGATAAACAGCTAAGAGCCTTGTTTGGTATTATAACTTTTATATTTTTATGTTTTTTAGGAATTAAAAAAAATCCCTACTTTATTCAAAGTATTTTGATATTTGCATCTTTTGGTTTGATAATAATAACAAATATTTTTGTAATTTTATGCAATTCTCATATTCCTTTTGAGTTGCAGAACAATCCAAAATACAAACGCGGCAATACAACAGGTTGGAAGACATTAACACGTGATTTACAACAGTATATGCACAGACTTTTAAAGCTAATAAGTTTAGCACTTGTCGTTTTAATTTTTCCAAATAGTTATAAGGAAACTGTTTCTTTGCCTATTTTTTCTAAGTACGTGGAGTATAAGCTTTCTTTTCCATTGGATACTGTACTTTGGTACTCAGATATTGCTCTTTGGTATTCTTTTTTAGTCTGTGTATTTTTCCTTATGTTACGTACACGCAGTTTAATAAACATATCTATTTACACACTACAGTGCTCAGTTAAAAACCAAAAGTAAAATTTCCGATTTTATAAAACTGTTCAGATTAAATGGCGTTGTCTCTTCTCAACGTTCATAGATGAAATCAACAAAAACATCAAAAAATCATTGAAAAAGGCGCGTAACAATGACTCATGTCTGCTCACCATTGAGATATCCAGGCGGTAAGGCTGCACTGTATGGAAAAATCAAAGAAATATTTGAGAAAAATGCATTAAATGGCTGTTCCTACAGAGAGCCATTTGCTGGCGGGTGCGGACTTGCTCTAAAGCTTCTTTTTAATGGTGATGTTAAAGATATTCACATTAACGATATTGATCTGTTCATTTGGAGCTTTTGGTATTGCGTTTTGCACAAGACAGAAGAATTAATAGAAAAAATCAATACAACGACCATTAACTTAGAAGAATGGTACATACAAAAAGAAATTTCTCCTGCAAGTGCAGATGTGCTTAGCGCAGGATTTGCAGCACTCTTTTTGAATCGCACAAATAGATCTGGAATTATTAAAAATGCTGGACCAATTGGAGGGAAAGGACAAAGCGGTGCCTATAAAATAGATTGCCGATTTAACAAAGAGAATATAATTGAACGCATTCTTCGCATAAGTGAACAAAAAGATAAAATACATTTAACTCGTTTAAATGCACGGGAATTTTTGCTGCGTTATGGAACTGATGAAAACACCTTTTTTTATATGGACCCTCCTTATTTTAAAAAAGGAAAAGGGCTTTACACTTCGTTTTACAAAGCTAATGATCATAATAATTTAGAGAATGTCATCTCCCAACATGTGACAGCGCCTTGGCTAATTACTTATGACAACGTTGAAGAAATTAAATTTTTGTATAGGCAATATCTCTCAATAGAATTTAGCTTACAATATTCTCTACAAGAGAAAAGGCAAGCTACCAAATTGATGATTTTTTCACCTAAAATCAAAGTACCTCAATTTTTAGAAAAGAATATAGGCTCGCTTCTCAAAGCAGCTTAATTGCAGATTTCATTAATAGGAGCTTTAATCACATGCTTACACCATTTGGCAAAACCTTACGTAAAATTCGTATTGATCGGACAGAACGTTTATTAGATATGGCTAATAAATTAGGCGTATCTATAGCATTTTTATCTTCTGTAGAAATTGGCAAAAAGCCTATACCTGCTGACATGGAAGAAAAGATCATTGAGAAATATGCTTTAGATGAAGAAACGGCTTCTATCTTGAGAAGAGAAGCAAATATTTGTCGTAAGAATTTTACAATGAACTCTTCTGACCCACTTAACCATGAAATTTCTAACACGTTTGTTAGAATGTTTAAGTCTCTTTCACAACAAGATCTGACAAAGTGCAAGGAACTCATGGAGAAAGTAGAAAAAAAACGGTGCTTGCAGAATAGAATACCTTGATCCCCTTATTTTATACACCGTAAACATAATTTTATATGTTAAAAAACAATAATATCCTTTTGAAATAATTGAATAAATATGCAAATTATGCTAAGATTTTTCATGTATAAATTGCTAATCTAATGGGGCTACAAATATGCTAAATAAAGTGACGTTAATCGGGCGCCTTGGTGCTAATCCCGAAAGCAAAACAATGAATTCTGGAGCAGAAATAGTCAATTTTAGTATAG
>NZ_JBHILY010000049.1:0-2254 GCF_042193555.1 Bartonella sp. PS17NMGDW
GCGGGTGCCGTCGTCAACCTCGACAACTTCAACACCGTGTAGAAAACCTATTGCCATACTTTATGCTCCTTTAAATGAGGGGTGAATTAAAATGAATGGGAAAAATGAGAGGTAAAAAGCCGCTTTTGAAAACGACTTGACAAAATATTCAAAACCGTTAGATTCATACAAAGGTGCTTGAAAAACACCTTAAAACAACAAGCGGATTGGTTACCGAAATAATCAGTCTTCTGTGCATTAAAGACTTTGACTCATTATATGCTACGCGCATATAATAGTGGGGTCGGGTGTGGTTATGCCATAAAATACCCTTTCGAGGGGAAAGCATAACGACGGGCTTGTTGCCGTGTTTTTGAGCACCCGGCATTCTTCATTGAGTGTCAATCAAAAACATTAGTCAACAAGGAGTTCATCATGAACAATTTAGTAACAATCGACAATGCTGGTATTGCTGTCACAACCTCTTTAAAAATTGCAGAGGGTGTAGGCAATACGCATAAAACAGTTATACAGCTTGTACGTCAAAACATTGAAGACTTTGAAGAATTTGGAAGGGTCGCATTTGAAATGCTACCCTTTGGAACCAAAGGTGGAAGACAAAAAAGAGAAGTTGCTATCCTCAATGAACCACAAGCAACTTTACTCATGACCTATATGCGTAACAATGATACGGTGCGTGCATTCAAAAAAGCACTCGTCAAAGCTTTCTATGATTTAAAAAACCAATTAATTGATAATGACCGTGATACACGCTTTGATTTTCCAAGCAACTGGGATGAAATGGGACCTACTGAAAAAGCTGTTTATATTTATGGACCGCTTCACATGCATCTTGTTAAAGCTTTTACATTAGCAGAAGAGAGCAAACATTATAAAACGCTTGTTGAAGAAGCCAAGCGAGTTTTAGCAAGCCCTGTTGTAAAAGCTGCTTAACTTTAAAAACATGATTTTATCTCCTCGTCTTCAAAGGCGGGGAGGTGGTTAATGGCTCTGTTCCATTTGTATATCCACTTTTTTACTAACTTCTAGTGTTGGAATAGAAGAGACATCAATGTCCCTCAAGGCATGCCATGTATCATAATTGGCTTGAAGCTGTAGCCAGAGAGCTGGTCCATTTCCTAACAATTTACCAATGCGAGCCGCTGTTACAGCCGTGACAGGGCGTTCTCCTTTAAGGATGCCATGTAGATGTTGACGTGATATTTGAAGAATCCGAGCAATTTCAGTTTTGCTTGTATCTAAATGCTCCAAAGATTCGGCTAAAATTTCTCCTGGATGAGTAGGACAACGATTAGGATTGCGTGTAGTCATGGATAGTTTCCTTTACAATTAATCTTAAAATCTTCAATGGTATTGCTCTAGATCAACGTGGTAAACGTGCCCGTCTTTAAATTCAAAAGTGATACACCAAGGACCATTGATATGGACTGTGTAGCGAGTCGGAGTAAAGCTTTTAAGCATATGAAAGTTATAACCTGGTACATTGATATCACTAACTTGAGAAGCTGCGTCAAGAGTATCCAGACGGCGAATAATACGCTGATGAAGCCTGCTATCAATCTTACTTTTTCCTGTTTCCCAGAGAGATTGTAGGTCTTTATTTTTAAATGTTTTGATCATAGCAAACTCAACAACTTTATTTTAAGTAAGATGTAATATATTAAGTGACAATTGTCAACAAAAATGTTACAGTTAAATATTGTTAATGGAATACTGTAGAACTAAAAGAATTTAAGAAATGAATATCAAGCCCATTCGCACTGAAAAAGATTATCAAGAAGCTTTAGAAATTGTGTCTGCAATGTTTGATAATCAGCCAGAAGTTAATACTCCAGAATTTGATAGAATGAAAACTCTTGTTTTGTTAATTGAAGCTTATGAAACAGAACATTATCCTATTTCTCCACCTCATGCGTAAAGAGAAGAATAGGCGCATGGAGGGGATAAATTTGCACGTTAACATCAAGGATTTTACGACCATACCAACGGCTGTCTGATCAAATATTGCTAAAAACTCAGATCCCTTGCCATTCTTAATAAAGTGAATACGAAGTTTAAATTCTATTGTCATTTTGCTCTCCAAATTAATGAAGAGACCATAACAATCATCTACACTCTCTCATAAGACTGACACTGTCAGTCAAAAAAGCCCTTTCAAAGGGCTTTGAAGAAGCGATAAAAGGACTTAAAAACATATAAGCCTGCTTATAGAACAGCTATCCATTTGACTTCTGTCATATCTTGGTTACTTGTG
>NZ_JBHILY010000005.1:0-137380 GCF_042193555.1 Bartonella sp. PS17NMGDW
TCTTAAAGCACAATAATCTAGGTGAACGCGTGTGTGGGTGGAAACATGGCTAGAAAAAAAACACAAGACGATACAGAACTTACAGAAGCAGAAAAAGAAATACTTCAGGAAATGATCGTCACCTATCAAAGTGTAAAAATGATGTCTCGCTTGATGAAGTGGATAGCATTCATCCTCTTTTTGCTTATCATTGATTTTGCACGCCTTATGGATGCATTAGTAAATATTTTTACACAAAAACCAAATATTCGACTCTACACATACTCTGAGACGCGCGAAATTCTTTAGAAAATGGATTATTAATTTTGCTTGTCTTTATGGATGCGATAGATAATGTCTTTGCGCATTTAAAATAGTGGTTCTCAAAGAATTTAAAAAATTATTAGAGAACATTGGAGGAAACAGATGAGCTTTGTAAAAGTATGCTGGAAAATCCTATTCCCGAACTTTAAAAAAGATTACAAAGAATAAATACATTATACATGGGTAAAAACCGGATGGTGATCCCGACAGGATTCGAACCTGTGACCCACGGCTTAGAAGGCCGTTGCTCTATCCAGCTGAGCTACGGGACCCAACTGATTATTTTCTCAATTCAAAATAGCATCTTTAATTCAATGTGTCCAAGAGTGCTGCCGATCACTGCGAAAATTATCAGAATAAGAAATAGCACGTCGAATCGACGTACGTTTCTTTTCTACACGGTAAGAGATAGCATTCTTACGCGCAAAAGCAATCGCTTCTTCCTTCCTATTAAATCTGATCCTCACCTGATTATTCATATCAGACGTTGCCGTGTACCCCATAAGAGGTTCAAGCATTTTTGCTTTCACCGGCTCATACTCTAGAATCCAAAAACCTCTATTCCCCTTACCTGACTGCATAGCTGTCTTAGCAGGACTATAAATACGTGCGATCATGCCTTTTTCCTTCAGATTACACAACGCTTGAATGATAGTTTTCCACCACACGCACCCAATTGGGTCATTCTCACACACTTAATCAAATATGGTCGGAGCGATAGGATTCGAACCTACGACCCCCTGATCCCAAATCAGGTGCGCTACCAGGCTGCGCTACGCTCCGCCATTTACATTTACTTGATGCACATTTCCTAAAATTTTCACAACAGAAGTGCAAGAGAAAAACACACTTTTTTTTAATTTTGTTGCATTTCTTTACAAAAAAGCACGTTTTAAAAATTTTTTCCCTACTCAATAACATATTTATTGACAAATAATAGAAAACAACCTCCGTAAAGAATCCAATCTATATTAAAAAATAACGAATTTCTCTGTAAGGATTTCATAATTTTCATCCTGCTTTAAGCAAACTCTCACTGTATCAAAACGCATTCTACAGATACAATTTTAGAAAAAAACGACTTAAATATCATAGAAAAACTTTCCAAAAGAGAACACAAGCCAAAAAATCAGCTGTATTAAGCTTTTTCCCCTCTTTTTCTATCTTGCAAAGAACTCTTTTATAAAAATTCTAGAATCTTCTACAATCCAAATCCATAAACAACAGACATTTTTTCAAAGCACGAAAGTTCCATTATAAATAAAATAAAGCGCTTTTTTTAGAAAAAATTTCAAATGCAAAGATGGAAAAAAGTCAACATCATACAATAAAATCTCAAAGCTATTTAAGATAAACACATGACTAAAGTAAAAAATACTATTTTTCACTCTTAACGGATATCAAAAAAGAAGAAAATTTAAATGACTTGTCTTGCCACATATTGAAACGATAATAGAAAGACAGAATAAGTAAGCCATGATAGGGAGTGTTTACGGATTTCTTCTATTCAAAACTTCAGCAATAACAGCACGTGTTATTTTTCTTTTTCTTTGTAATGCCAACTGATCAACAGAATCAATAACACGCTTCAATGAAAATAAAGAACGTTCACAACGACTTACAAGATAATAAACCGTGTCTGGATGTACAATAAGTTGCCTATCGGAAAAAAGCTTAAATGCAACAGCTGTTAATAATGCATCATCAGGCTGATTAATTTCAACGAACATCACCGAATTAAGACGACTTTTTAGATCATTTAACTTTAAATTCCAAGCGGAAGGAAGTGTCCGTGCCGTCATCAATAAAGTAGCTTGTCGTGCATCAAGATTTGCTTGCTTAATACTGTTAATTAAATGAAAAAGTTCTGTCTCTTTGATTTCATCTGCATCAATATCCTCTATCAAAAATGATCTGCCTAAAGAAGCCACAGTAACAGCCTGATCAATCTCATTGTGCTGAATCCTGAAAGCATCTGCTTTTTGGAGCCATATATTAGAAAAGTGCGTTTTTCCAGATCCTTCTTTGCCAACCAAAACTGCAATAGGTAAGCTCCAATTGGGCCAGTGATCAATAAGCTGAAAAGCCATACGATTGCTTTCCGTTACCACTAAATCCTCAAATTGAAAAATCGGATCATAAGGAAAATTTAAAGATAATTGCGTTTCACACCCATTCATTTTAGCGGCTCCGAATTTCCCCTTCGCGAATACATCTGAGAACTAAGATAAGTATGAAGAGCAAAACGAACTAAAACGCCAACAGCCGCTGCCGCAGGAACAGCAACAAGCATACCAGTAAAACCAAAGAGTGAAGAAAAAGCAAAAAGTGAAAACATCAGCCATACGGGATGTAATCCCACTGATGAACCTACAAGCTTGGGTTGAAGAATATAACCTTCAATAAATTGACCAATTAAAAAAAGTGCCATCACAACGATGATTCCTCCCCAATTATTGGGATAAAACTGGACCCATGCAATACCAACAGAAAGGACCAAACCACTCATTGTGCCGATATAAGGAACAAAGCTAATAAGACCAATAAACATACCAATTAAAAGACCAAAATTGAGTCCTGCAATCGTTAAACCAATAGCATAATAGCCTCCCAATATAAGACAAACTGTTCCTTGTCCACGAACAAAGCCTGCAATAGCTCTATCCATTTCATAAAAAATACTCCGAACGGTTTCAAGATGATCACGCGGTATTAACGAATCGATTGCTGTTACCATACGCGGCCAATCTAATAACATATAAAATGCCACCACAGGTGCCACAACAAATAAGCTAGCGATATTAACGATAGATTTTCCTGACTTTAAAAGTGAATTCAAAAGAGACGTAATAAAATCAGAACCTTCTCCCAAAAATCCTTTAATATTATTCCGTAATTCATTTGGATCACTTCCAAAATAGCGCCTTATCCAATCAAAATCATGCTCAACAAAAAAGGTTTGAATACGATTAATATAAACAGGTAAACCATCACTCATGAATTGCTGTATTTGCCAACTAATAACAGGAATCAAAATAACTAAAGCAGCAACAAAGGTAACAACAATAAATAAGGTAATGAGGACAGTCCCAAACACCCGTCGAATACCAAATTTTTCAAGTAATTGAACAATGGGATTGAGAAAATAAGCCAGCACAATCCCTGCCACAAAAGGAAGCAAAATCGATCCAAAAACAAACATAAAAAAAATGAAAAAAATCAGCGTACCAAGCCAAAAAAAGATTTGCCTTTTCATATTATTCGGCAACGGTAATTGAGTATACGCTGGCACATAAGTCTTATAACGATCACGAGATGTATTCTCACTCACTTTCTTTTTCATAAGTTGCCAAGAAGACTGACCGTGATTATCTGATATCTTGCTCATAAAATATCCTAAAAAATTCTTCACAAAAAATTATAAACATCTTCAAAATAAGGTACAAGCAAAGTTGCTTATTTTCTTATCAATATCTCTTGCAGAGAGAACTCTATCATGGCATTGCATAATATCAAAACCCGATTTTCCATTAAAGGAAGGCTCCAATGAGCAACCAAGATCTTACAAATAATAAATCCAAAGTTGGTCTTACCTACGCAAAAGCCGGTGTAAACATCGATATGGGTAATGCCATGGTAGAAAAAATTAAACCCTTTATACGCGCGACAAAACGAGCCGGAGCAGACGCAGAAATTGGCGGTTTTGGTGGAATTTTTGATTTAAAAGCAGCTGGCTTTACGGATCCTATCCTAGTAGCAGCCAATGATGGTGTGGGAACAAAATTAAAAATTGCCATTGAAGTAGGTCACCATAACACTGTAGGTATTGATCTTGTGGCTATGTGTGTCAATGATTTACTCGTACAAGGGGCTGAACCTCTCTTTTTTCTGGATTATTTTGCAACTGGAAAGCTTGACCCTGAACAAGGTGCTGCAATTGTTTCTGGTATTGCAGAAGGATGTAAACAAGCCGGTGCTGCTCTTATTGGAGGAGAAACTGCAGAAATGCCAGGAATGTATGCAGAGGGAGATTATGATCTAGCCGGTTTTGCTGTAGGAGCATGCGAACGCAGCAAGCTACTCCCTTCAAAAGATTTAACAGAAGGTGATATTATATTAGGTCTAAGCGCCTCTGGAATTCATTCCAATGGCTTTTCGCTTGTTCGACGAATCATCCAGCAACATGATCTCAAATGGAATGACCCTGCCCCTTTTGCTCCCGAAAACAGCCTTGGTATAGCACTCCTTACACCAACACGCATTTATGTAAAATCGCTTCTTCCCATCATGAAAAAATACGAAGGGATTAAAGCTCTTGCTCATATTACGGGTGGAGGCTTTCCTGAAAATATTCCACGTGTTGTTCCATCTTCTCTCTGCGCTGAAATTCATCTTTCTACCATCAATGTTCCAGCAGTATTTTCATGGATTGCCAAACAAGGTAAAATAGAAGAAACAGAAATGTTAAGAACATTCAATTGTGGTATTGGCATGATCATTATCGTAGCACAGCATGCAGCTGAAACAATTACGCAAGCTCTTGAAAGAAAAGGAGAGAGCGTAACTCCTCTTGGCATTTTAACAAAACGCCAAGATCAAAATAAAGGAATACTTTATAAAGGGGTACTGCATTTATGAAAAAACAAATCATCGTTTTCATTTCTGGTAATGGATCCAATATGGTCGCCCTTGCTCAAGCTAGTCAACAAAAGGAATATCCTGCTGAAATCATCGCGGTTATTTGCGATAATCCGCGTGCAGACGGTATTGAAAAGGCGCGAAACCATAACTTACCTATTCATATTGTTGATCGCAAAATTTACAAAACAAAAGAAGAGCATGAAGAAAGTATTTTTACGATTTTAAATCAATATAAACCAGATTTTCTCTGCTTTGCAGGATATATGCGCCTTATCTCGCCACGTTTTGTAAAACTTTACGAAGGACGAATTTTAAACATTCATCCTTCTCTTTTGCCTTCATTTAAAGGCTTAAACACACATGAAAAAGCTTTACAAGCAGGCGTAAAAATCACGGGTTGCACTGTTCACCTTGTTACAGAAGACATGGATGCAGGAAAAATCCTTGCCCAAGCAGCCGTTCCAGTCTATCTTCATGATACTGCTGAGAGCTTAGGACAAAGAGTTCTTAAAGCAGAACATAAACTCTACCCCGAAGCCTTAAAAGCATTTATTGAAGGGAAGAGCAAAATGGTAGATGCGCAGCAACAGCTTTTATCTTTTTGAGTGTATCAACAATCTATTAATAAGCATTTTTCAATGTTTTACATATAATTCGTGCTCAGTGTCTATAATTGAAAATCTCTATTAAATGTTGACGTAATAGAGCCTATCTTTTCATAAATTTTTGCACAGAATGTGTGTTTTTTTTGAATTTTAATTAAATTTTCAAATTCTTCTTTTTTATTCAGTTCTATGACATTATCACAAGTTCTATTTATCAAAATACTCTCGTATTTCGCCTAAAAAATCTTAAATACGCAATTTTTCTATTGCATAAATTTTTGCCTCATGATGAAAGTGTTTCTTTAACTGTTAGAGCTAACTGTTTGAGTGTAAAAGGTTTAGATAAAAAACCAAAAACAGCATCTTGTGGAAGATTTTTAGCAAATGCATCTTTTGCATATCCAGAAACGAAAAGAAATTTGATATCAGGATAGTTTTTACGTACTTCCTTCAATAAAGTGGGTCCATCCATTTCTGGCATCACCACATCGGAAACAATAATATCAATAGCTCCTTTTTGTTTCTCAAGAATAGAGAGTGCTTCCACCCCACTCGCTGCCTCTAAAACCGTATATCCTCTCATTTGAAGAGCTCTTACCCCCCCCATTCTAACCGCATCTTCATCTTCAACCAATAAAACAGTTGCAGACCCTGTTAAGTCTATATTTTTATCTTTCTCTTCATCTTTTTCAATCTTTTGAGAAGTTTTTCCTTTTATATTGGGGATATAACGGGGAAGAAAAATATAAAATGTTGCTCCTTCACCTTCTTTACTTTCACAATAAATGCACCCACCACTCTGCTTGATAATTCCATAAACCATTGATAAACCAAGTCCTGTTCCTTTTCCAACTTCTTTTGTTGTAAAAAATGGCTCAAACATTTTTTCTTGTATAGCAGCAGATATACCAGCCCCTGTATCTGAAATAGTCAATTGTACATACTCACCAATTTCTAAACCAAGATGATTAAATTCAGCACTTTGTTGCTTTGTAATATTGTTTGTCGCAATCGTAACAATACCTCCATCTAACATGGCATCACGCGCATTAATAACCAAATTCATAATAACACGCTGAAAAGATGCTTGATCGACTTCAACACTCCACAAATCTCTTCCATGGATAATTTTTAACTGAACATTATTCCCCAAAAGTGGTAAAATAAGATTGCGAATATCTGATAAAAATTCAGTAAAATCAACTTCTTCAGGTCGAAGTGTTTGCTTTCTAGAAAAAGCTAATAATTGCTGTACAAGAGCAGCTGCACGATTAGCATTATTTTTAATATTGATCAGATCAGCATGAGCAGGATCAGAACTACGATGCGTATTTAAAAGAAGATCACACGACATTAAAATTGCTGTTAAAACATTATTAAAATCATGAGCAATGCCGCCAGCCAATTGTCCGACAGCTTGCATCTTCTGACTTTGCATCATTTTATCTTCAAGCGT
This sequence comes from Bartonella sp. PS17NMGDW, assembly GCF_042193555.1. Taxonomy (NCBI): domain Bacteria; kingdom Pseudomonadati; phylum Pseudomonadota; class Alphaproteobacteria; order Hyphomicrobiales; family Bartonellaceae; genus Bartonella; species Bartonella sp. PS17NMGDW. Next base: position 7,006 of record NZ_JBHILY010000005.1, read on the forward strand.
TTTTTGTTCGGTTGTTTCAATCACAGAGATAATAAGCAAATCTTGCAATGCATCACCATGATGGGGTGGTACAGACATAATATGGAGCCGTAAATGGCATTCTTCATTTTTTTCTAAAACAGTTTCTAGAGAAACAAAATAATTTTTATTTGTCGCAATTCTCTGAAAAGAACGCTCTAACTGCACACAATCACGACGAGAAATAACGTCATAAAAATTGACAGCTTTGTCCATACATCCCGTGAGTGATGAAAAAGCTTTATTCATATGAACCAATTGCCCTTCATGATCTACCACGGCTATTGCAAAAGGACTCGCATCAAAATATTCTCCTAATATAGTGGGTAATTTTAATTGGTCGTCCTCTTCTTTTTGTATTTGTTGTGGAATGATCACAATACGATAAACGGCTTCCTCTTCTAAGAGAGAAGAAACAGAGATAAGACAATGGAATATTTTCTCACAAGTCGCTTGCGAATTTAAACATAACGAAAACTTATAAGGTAAAGAGTAACCTGAACTTTGATATCTGTTGGTTTGCAAACAGATATCACTCCATGAGCTCTTAGCGCCAACGCTATCAAATAACGAATCAAAATTATATTGACCAACTGAGAAATTCGCTAAATCAATTGAAAACCATTCGGCAAAAATCGCATTCGCATAAAGAATAGTTCCTTGTGTATTAACTGATACAAAACCAATAGGAGCTTGATCCAAGTGATTGATAGCTTCTTGAAGGTTCGAGAAAAAAACTTCTCGTGTTTGTTGTAAATGCGAAATATCAGCAATACGCCAAAATAAAAGCTTTTTTTTCTGTTTTGTGATAGGTTGAATGGAAATATTATACCAAACAGATTTTTTTGGTGTAGAATCGGTAAATATTGGTTGTTCTACTCTTAATTCCTCTTGCGCCGCAAGATTATTACAGGCTGCAACCTTTAAGCGATACGAAAGTGCACCAGCTCCTGGAAGATCAGCAATAACCATATAACAAGACACTTCAGGCTTATAAGTCACAATTTTTCGATAGTTTTGATTAGAATAATAAACAAAACCAGAAAGGTCAGAGATTACAATTGCATCATCGCTCCGATTAAAGATGCTAAAATCAAAATCTTCATGCGACCACACATGGTATCTTAAAATTCCCATTCCACACAAAACGAGTGTTGCAACGCCGATAATTGCTAGAATCAAAAAAGATATCAATATAGCCTTTTGCAAATAGCTTTGTGGATAAAAAAAACCTAAAATACCCACAATGAAAAGAAAAAATAATATAAAAACAATACCAAAAATCACAACTCTTCGATGAACAGAAGACGCTGATCTTTTATTATTATCAAAACCTTTATCCATCTCTCATTGCCTTAGATTTAGCTGTTTCTTATATCACAAAACTTCCTTTATATTCATTGTTATAAAGTATATACTATGATATTATCTTTCAAAGAAAGCTCACTTAATGTTAAAAATTTTATTTCTTGTATTTAAGTGAACCTTTTAAGGGTGTGTTTATAAATTTATCTCAATAAAAACGATATTTTCACACAAAAATGGGAGAAAATCTATGTATATCTGGTTATCAGAGCAAATAGGTGTATCTGCTGCGAAGATAACGATAAGCTTTTTGTTTTTTATAATAACAATCGTGGCTATTACCATAATTATCTTGTTTTTACGTCGTTTAAGTACGGGAAGATTCAGCAATAATAGAAAAAAAAGTCTATCACGATTAGCATTATGTGAAGTAATTTCTATAGATCGAGCACGCCGCCTTGTTTTAGTCCGTTGCGATAATAAAGAACATTTGCTCCTTATTGGTGGATTAACAGATGTGGTTGTAGAATCCGATATTACCAGTACATCCAAAATACAAAAGAGAGAAACACACACACATCCAAATTCCGCCCCTACAGAAAGAAACGATATAACGGATAAAAATCCCTCTCCTTTTACGAATCAAGCAGTAAAAGATTCAGCAATCACCGCCGAAATTGAGGGGCGGCAAGAACCATCTTTATTCATTCCTACCCCTCAAAAATAAAAATATACAATTTTATCACCACGAGTTTCGTTTGTTTATCATTTCAATGACCTTAATCATCGCGATAAACTCTTTCACGTCGTTCGTGACGTTCTTGCGCTTCCAATGATAAAACGGCTATCGGTCGAGCCTCAAGACGCTTTATACTAATGGGTTCGCCGGTTTCTTCACAAAAGCCATATGTCCCATTATCAATGCGCTCTAAAGCAGCATCTATTTTTGAAATAAGTTTCCTCTGACGATCACGCGCACGTAATTCGATTGTACGATCAGTTTCACAAGAAGCCCTATCAGTCAAATCGGGTTGACCAACATTCTCTTCCTGCAAATTTTCCAAAGTCTCACGAGCTTCTTTTAATATATCATTCTTCCAAGAAACCAATTTAGCACGAAAATACGCCTTTTGCCGCTCATTCATAAAAGGCTCATCTTCACTGGGGCGATATTGACCATCAATCTCTTCGCTCATGCAATAAAAAACCTCCACATATGCTATGTGCGGTCTATATATTGTGCAATACCCATCAACACAAGAGTAAAATGTTTTTCATAACAATCTACAAATATGTCTAAATACACTGTTTAGATTTAATCGCTTTTCTATTTAGGTTGGATTCTTGATCAAATCTCATCCAGAACATTTTTCTTGCTTACTGAGAAACTTCAAAAAGAAGGAAATCTAATATTCAGATATCAGAGTGATCTCTCCCCTGCTTTCTCATTGTTTAAAATCTAAATGAGGCAATAATAAATCATTTCAGCAATGCAAAAAAATAAAATCTTTATAAAGGCAAAGTGTGATATTCACGTTTCAAATACATCAAAGCATCTTTTTCTTTATTACAGTTGATTGCAACAACCTCACCAATCAAAACACAATGGGTTGCGTGCTCATGCCAACAAATCAAACGACAATCAAACGATGCTAGAGCGTCTGAAAGACTAGGCGCTCCCGTTTGCAAAGCTCCCCATTGAGCAACATCAAAACGCTCATTTTGTGTAGAATTGCAACGCCTCGAAAAAACATCCGCTAATGAACGATGCTTTCCTGCCAAGCTATTAACACAAAAATTTCCATTCTCCATAAACACCTGATTCTTTAAATTATGGCGCATGAGACAAACAAGAAGGGTCGGAGGATCATCAGATAAAGAACAACACGCCGAAACAGTCACCCCGCGTCTTCCCTTAATACCATTTGTTGTCACAATATGCACAGCTCCTGCAAAAAGACTCATGGCATCTCGATATTCTTGGGAAGAAACCGCGATAGTATGTTTATGTTGAAGTTCAGGCATCAAATATGTTTTATGATTCGACATATCTTTCACTTATAAAGCTTTAAAATTTCAAGCGATCTTTCCATAAAAAGATCTATAATACATATTTTTTCTTTTCCGTCATAACACAAAAGATATTTGTGTATACACTGCGATATGATAAAAACAGCCAATCAAGGAGATTTTAATGCCCCATTCTCATCTCATTTCGCCTTCACTCTTGGCTGCTGATTTTTCTAAACTTGGACAAGAAATGTTAGATGTTGTTGATGCTGGTGCAGATTGGCTTCATCTTGATATCATGGATGGACACTTTGTTCCTAATATCACCTTTGGTCCTGAAATCGTCAAGGCTCTACGCCCATTAACCAAAGCAATATTTGATGTCCACCTGATGATCGCACCAGTAGACCCTTATTTGGAAGCTTTTGCAAAAGCGGGTTCAGATATTATAACCATTCATGCTGAAGCAAGTCCACATCTTCATCGTTCATTACAAACAATCAAAAAAATGGGAAAAAAAGCAGGAATTGCACTCAATCCAAGCACCCCTGAACATGTACTTGAATATTTGCTTGATCAATTAGATCTCATTCTCATCATGACGGTCAATCCCGGTTTTGGTGGACAAAGTTTTATTCCAGAAATAAAAGATAAAATTAAGCGCGTTAAAAGCATGATTGCAAACCGCCCTATTGATCTTGAAGTTGATGGTGGTATCACCGTTGATACAATTGGGATAGCTGCAAAAGCTGGAGCAAATGTATTTGTCGCAGGCTCTGCAATTTATAAAGATGGAAATAAAGAGCTTTACAAAACACGCATGAGTGCATTGCGCCAAGCCGCAATCCTCTCACAACAAGGAAAAAAATGATGATCGCACGTTATTCCCGCCCTGCAATGGTAACAATTTGGTCTCCTGAAACAAAATATCGTATTTGGTTCGAAATTGAAGCCCATGCCTGTGATGCCCTTGCTCACTTAGGGATTATTCCGAAAGAAGCCGCCAAAGTCATTTGGGAAAAAGGCGCAGCAGCTAAATTTGATGTCAATCGCATTGATGAAATTGAAGCAATTACCAAACATGATGTTATCGCATTTCTGACCCACCTAGCTGAATTCATTGGACCTGAGGCACGTTTTATCCACCAAGGCATGACATCATCTGATGTTCTCGATACAACACTGAATATTCAATTGATGCGTGCTAGTGATATTTTGCTAGAGGATATAGATCAACTTCTTGAGGCATTAAAAAGACGTGCTTTTGAGCATAAAGAGACAATCACCATTGGGCGGAGCCATGGCATTCATGCTGAACCAACAACATTTGGAGTAAAATTTGCTCTTGCATACGCTGAATTTTCCCGTTGTCGCAAACGTCTTCTTGCAGCACGAGAAGAAATTTCTACTTGCGCGATTTCAGGAGCTGTAGGAACTTTTGCAAATATCGATCCCCGCGTTGAAGAACATGTAGCAAAAGCCTTGAGGATGCGTGCTGAACCGGTTTCCACCCAAGTAATACCAAGAGATCGTCATGCTATGTTTTTTGCAACACTTGGTGTTATTGCTTCCTCTATTGAAAGGTTAGCGATAGAAATACGCCATTTACAACGAACAGAAGTTCTGGAAGCAGAGGAACATTTCTCACCTGGGCAAAAAGGCTCATCGGCGATGCCTCATAAACGTAATCCAGTTTTAACAGAAAATTTAACTGGATTAGCCCGCATGGTACGTGCATTTGCACTCCCAGCCATGGAAAATGTTGCACTTTGGCATGAACGTGATATTTCGCATTCATCTGTTGAGCGTTATATTGCTCCAGATGCGACTATTACACTTGATTTTGCTCTTTCTCGCCTCACATCTGTCATTGAAAATCTCATTGTCTATCCAGAAAATATGCAAAAAAATCTCAATAAATTCCGTGGCCTTGTTCACTCACAACGGGTGCTTTTAGCACTCACCCAAGCAGGAATCAGTCGTGAAGATTCTTATCGGATTGTACAACGAAATGCGATGAAAGTTTGGGAACAAGGAAAAGATTTTTTAGAAGAACTCCTCAACGACAAAGATGTTATCAAAGCTTTAAGTGAAGAAGAACTTCGCGAAAAATTTGATCTTTCTTACCACACCAAACATATCAATACGATTTTTAAACGTGTTTTTGAAGAACAGTAAAGCGACATAGAAACCTCAAATCTATTCCACCTATGATCAAAAATCTGTTGTAACAAAGAAAACAATTCATGAAAGCAAATCAACTCGATATTCTTATTGTTCCTGGCTACAAAGGATCTGGTCCAGATCATTGGCAAACACGCTGGGAAAGAAAATTGTCGACAGCCCGCCGCATTGAACAACTCCATTGGTCAAAGCCTGTTTGTGAAGAGTGGGTTAACAAAGTTAAAACCGCCATTGCAAAAGCTCAAAGGCCTGTTATGCTTATTGCTCATTCATTAGGAGTTCCCAGTGCTATTCACGCAACTGTACAAAATACAGAAAAAATTTGTGGCGCTTTCTTTGTTGCTCCTCCAGATGTCGCCAATGAGAAAATACGTCCCAAACATTTAATGACATTTGGCCCCTATCATCGCCAAAAGCTTCCTTTTCCTTCTATTGTCATAGCCAGTCGCAACGATGAATTTTGTCAATTTTCAGTAGCAGAAAAAATTGCCAATGATTGGGGATCACTCTTTGTTGATGCTGGGTATTCTGGCCATATTAACGCAGAATCCGGACACGGACCTTGGCCTGAAGGGCTTATGGTCCTCTCTCACTTTCTTGCAAAAATTTGATCCAAAAGAGGTGATCTTCTTTCTCATCGCTTATGTATCTTCACCTTTGGGTAGACGTGTAATGACAAAAATTATAAAAGTATCATAGCAATATCATTGAGAAATTCTATCAATTAGGATAGTATCATTTATCAATGTTATTAAAAACCTCTCAAGATAAATAGAGAATCATGATGAATCGTCGCCACCGTATCTATGAAGGCAAGGCTAAAATTTTATATGAAGGACCTGAACCAGGGACTTATATTCAATTTTTTAAAGATGATGCAACTGCCTTTAATGCAAAAAAACATGAAATTATCGACGGAAAAGGGGTTTTAAACAACCGAATTTCGGAACATATCTTTAGCCATCTTGGGCGTTTGGGCATCCCAACACATTTTATCAAACGTATAAACATGCGCGAACAGCTTATTAAAGCAGTGGAAATCATTCCGTTGGAAGTTGTTGTTCGCAATGTTGCTGCCGGCTCTCTTGCTAAGCGTTTAGGTTTAGAAGAAGGAACCCCGCTTCCGCAATCCATCATTGAGTTCTACTATAAAAATGATTCTCTCGATGATCCCATGGTAACGGAAGAACATATCACAGCTTTTGGGTGGGCTGTCCCACAAGAGATAGAAGATATCATGCAACTTTCAATTCGTATTAATGATTTTCTTTCTGGGCTTTTTGCCGGTGTTAACATCCAATTAATTGATTTTAAAATGGAATTTGGTCGCCTGTGGGAAGATGAAACAATGCGCATTGTTCTTGCTGATGAAATCTCACCTGATTCTGCACGACTATGGGATATGCAAACACAAGAAAAAATGGATAAAGATCGTTTTCGTCGTGATATGGGTGGGCTTATTAATGCCTATCAAGAAGTTGCCAAACGTCTTGGTATTATGAATGAAAACGAACCAACACGACCAAGTGGTCCCGTTCTCGTAAAGTAAAAAAAAGGTAAAAAACATCACCTTATATAAATACCCCTCTTCAAAGGAGAGGTTCTTTTAAAAAGCAGGAAGCAAAAAATGAAAGCACGCATTACAGTTACTTTAAGAGAAAGCGTTCTTGATCCACAAGGAGAAGCGATTGCCGGTGCTTTAAAAAGTTTAGCTTTCGAAGGCATTCAATCCATTCGTCAAGGAAAGGTTTTTGATATTGTTCTTGATGATCTACCTTCTGAAACCGCAAAGAAAAAACTTGAACAAATGTGTGAAGAGTTACTCGCAAATACTGTCATTGAAAATTATACAATCGAACTTTTTTAAGTGAAACGCTCATGAAAACTGCCATCATTCAACTTCCTGGATTAAATCGTGATCGAGATATGGTTGCAGCATTACATCATATAACGGGAGTTGAGCCACTAAAAATTTGGCAAACAGAAACAACAATTCCAGATGTAGATATTATTATTATTCCTGGTGGTTTTTCCTATGGCGACTACTTAAGATGTGGTGCTATTGGAGCGCGAACTCCCATCTTAAAAGCCATTCGTGAAAAAGCACAAGAAGGTACGACAATAATAGGTATCTGTAATGGATTTCAAATTTTGTTGGAAGCAGGATTATTACCTGGGACTTTAATGCGTAACGCTTCTTTAAAATTTGTTTGTCGTGAAATCAAACTTGAAGTCGTCAACGCCAAAACAAAATTTTCTCGATATTATTCTAAAGGACAAATTATTCGTTGTCCTGTTGCCCATCATGATGGAAATTATTTTGTTGATAGTGAAACACTAAGGCAAATGGAAGATAATGAACAAATTGTTTTTCGCTATGCAGAAAACACAAACCCGAACGGCTCAATGAAAGATATTGCTGGTATTGTTAATAAAGCTGGTAATATTCTTGGTATGATGCCTCATCCTGAAAACTTTATTGAACCCGCCCACGGAGGTATTGACGGTCGTTTACTTTTTCAAAGTGCTTTAGAGTTAGTAAATGGATGATGCTGAAAAAATACTCGCGCTCCATAATTTTTAAAAAACAAGGATCTATACCATTTCTCGCATCGTAAATCTATGAACAAAGCTTTTCACAAACAACAATGGATATTATTTTTTAAACACATAATTATTTAAGACCATTTTTAGTCTTAAATCCCACCAAACAAACGAACAAAATCTTCAGCTTACTGTCTATAAATATTTTTATTATTAAACAACAGTATTGCTTATAATATAAGCTGCTAGATTAAAAAAATAAAAATGCTAAATTTCGATTAATTGGACGGATAAATACTCATGAAGCCTTGCAATAACATCACTATTACACCAGAGCTCATTGCACAACACGGGCTAAAAGAAGATGAATATGAACGTATCCTGACGTTAATCGGTAGAGAACCAACATTTACTGAACTAGGAATTTTTTCTGCAATGTGGAACGAACATTGTTCCTATAAATCATCTAAAAAATGGCTAAAGACTCTTCCGACAGAAGGAAAATGTGTTATCCAAGGACCTGGTGAAAATGCTGGTGTTGTCGATATTGGCGAAGGGCAATGTGTTGTTTTCAAAATGGAAAGCCATAACCACCCTTCTTATATTGAACCTTATCAAGGTGCAGCAACAGGTGTTGGTGGTATTTTACGTGATGTCTTTACAATGGGAGCCCGTCCTGTTGCTGCTATGAATGCATTGCGATTTGGTGCTCCTGATCACCCAAGAACACGCCATCTTGTTTCTGGTGTTGTTTCTGGAATTGGTGGTTACAGCAATGCTTTTGGCGTTCCAACTGTTGGTGGAGAAGTAAATTTTGATAAGCGTTATAATGGCAATATCCTTGTTAACGCTTTTGTCGCCGGTATTGCAAAGACAGACGCCCTTTTTTATTCTAAAGCGCAAGGTATTGGACTCCCTGTTGTTTATCTTGGTGCAAAAACAGGACGTGATGGTGTCGGTGGAGCAACAATGGCTTCTGCTGAATTTGATGATTCAATCAGTGAAAAACGCCCAACTGTTCAAGTAGGTGATCCTTTTACAGAAAAATGTCTCCTTGAAGCATGTTTAGAGCTCATGGAACTTGGAGCCGTTGTTGCTATTCAAGATATGGGAGCAGCAGGACTCACCTCTTCTGCCGTTGAAATGGGTGCAAAAGGAAATTTAGGGATACAGCTTAATCTCGATACAGTTCCTGTTCGAGAAGAAAATATGACAGCCTATGAAATGATGCTGTCTGAAAGTCAAGAGCGTATGCTCATGGTCCTTAAACCAGAACTAGAAAAGCAAGCAGAAGCAATTTTTCATAAGTGGGGGCTACATTTTTCTATCATTGGGAAAACAACCGATGATTTACGTTTTCGTGTATTTCATCAAGGGGAAGAAGTTGTCAATCTTCCCATCAAAGAGCTTGGTGATGAAGCACCTGTTTATGATCGTCCTTGGAGTGAGCCGGCAAAAAAAACACCCTTGAAAGCAGAAGACGTCAAAAAGGTTGAAAATCTTGGTGATGCCCTTCTATCCTTATTGAATTCTGCTGATCAAAGTTCACGGCGATGGGTTTATGAACAATATGATACCCTTATCCAAGGAAATAGCCTTGTTTGTCCAGGAGGTGATGCAGGCGTTATCCGTGTAGGAAACAACAGCAAACGTGCTCTTGCTTTTTCTTCTGATGTAACACCTCGTTATTGTGAAGCAGACCCTTATGAAGGAGGAAAACAAGCTGTCGCAGAATGCTGGCGAAATATTAGTACGACAGGTGCAACACCACTGGCTGCTACAGATAATCTCAATTTTGGTAACCCTGAAAAACCTGAAATTATGGGACAGCTGGTTTTGGCTATTAAAGGTATAGGAGAAGCTTGTAGAATCCTCGATTTTCCTATCGTTTCAGGCAATGTTTCTCTTTACAACGAAACAAATGGGGAAGCCATTCTTCCAACCCCTACAATTGCTGGTGTAGGCCTTCTTAATGATTGGTCTAAAATGGTAACAATAAGTGGTATGCAAAATGGAGATATTCTTGTTTTAGTAGGAAATTGCGGCTCTCATTTAGGACAATCAATCTATGCACGTAACATTTTAAATATTGATGCAGGTGCCCCCCCCCCTGTAGATTTACAACTTGAAAAAAAACATGGTCAATTTGTTCGAGATGCCATTAATAGCGGTTTTATTCACGCTGCCCATGACCTTTCTGACGGGGGATTGGCGATAGCACTTGCCGAAATGGTGATTAAAGCAGGTAAAGGAATCAAAGTAACGTTAAGCAATAAATCACCCCATCATGCAGAACTTTTTGGAGAAGACCAAGGACGTTATCTTTTAGCCGTCAAACCTCACTCTCTCAATAGTCTTAAAGAGCGTGCACAAATCAATACAGTTACTTTAACAGAGCTAGGTCAAGTTGAGGGGACTTCTCTCAATATAGATGGGATATTAACACTTTCAGTAGACAAACTCACAAAAGCCTATGAAAACTGGTTTCCACAATTTATGGGTGAAGAGTAAAAATTGTTTTTTCTCTTAAGCAACAGCCTTTATAAGAAATGAATACATAGGAGAATAATGATGGCAATGAGTGCCCATGCAATTGAAACGCTTATTCGTGAAGGCATTCCTGATGCTACTGTAACAATTCGTGATCTTGCTGGAGATGGAGAACATTATGCTGCAGAAGTTATTTCTGAAAGTTTTCGTGGTAAAACCCGTGTTCAACAACATAAAATGGTTTATGATGCTCTTAAAGGCAATATGGGAAATGACTTGCACGCTTTAGCACTGCAAACGAGTATTCCCAAATAATTTAAAAATTTCTTCTTGCATTCATTCACTCAATACTATTAGAAATAATATGAGCGTGAATGCACACTTCCAAGAATTTATACTATTGAGGAATAGAGATGACTACTATTCATGATTTTATTGACAACGAAATTAAAACAAATGATGTCATTTTATTCATGAAAGGAACGCCTGACGCTCCACAATGTGGATTTTCTGGGCAGGTCGTTCAAATCCTTGATTATTTAGGGTTAAATTATAAAGGAATTAATATTTTAACTTCTAACGAATTGCGTCAAGGGATAAAAGACTACTCAAATTGGCCAACAATTCCGCAACTCTATATCAAAGGTGAATTTGTTGGCGGCTGTGATATTGTTAAAGAAATGTTTCAAAATAACGAATTGCAAGAACTGCTAAAGGAAAAAGACATTCCTTGCAATAAATCATAGATGTCTCTCATTTTATTTGCTTCTTATAGAATCGTGTTCAGTCGAAACTTTTATTAAAAGGGTGCATATGTCATATTCAGTCGACGAACAAAAGCATAGTGATGCGATTAGAGAAAAAATTGGCTATAAAGAATTTGTTATTCTCATTGCTTCACTCATGGCCATCAATTCTATAGCTGTTGATATTATGTTGCCAGCTATGCCCAACATTTTAAACAGTTTAAATGTTATCAATGAAAACGATCAGCATTATATCATTTCTAGTTATCTTATCAGCTATGGCGTCACACAGATATTTTTTGGTCCCATAAGTGATCGTTATGGGCGCCGTAAGATTATTCTTATTGGTCTTGCTTTGTATTCATTTGCAGCGATTGGTTCTGCCTTTGTATCAAATTTTTCTCTCTTGCTTATTTTGCGTGCCTTACAAGGTATGGGAGGAGCTGCTATGCGCGTGCTCACAGTTTCCATTGTACGTGATCTCTATAGTGGTCGGAAAATGGCAGAAGTAATGTCTATCGTGATGATGGTTTTCCTTATTGCACCAATGATTGGACCAGCAACAGGACAGATCATTTTACTGTTTGGAAACTGGCAATTTATTTTCATATTCATGGCAATGATTGGTTTCGGGTTGATGATTTGGATTCAATTCCGCTTGCCGGAAACTCTTTATGCGCAACGCTCTCTTTCCTTTTCTTCAGTCAAACATAATTTATGGATTGTAATAACCAATCGCACAACACTTTGCTATACACTAGCAACTTCGATTATTTTAGGCTGTATCTTTACTGCCGTTAATACATCACAACAAACGTATGAAGGGATCTATAATCTAGGACTTTGGTTCCCTATTGCCTTTGCAGTTGGTGCTGCATTTCAAGCTCTATCATCTTTCTTTAACTCTCAACTCGTTGGACGCCTTGGAATGCGGCGTATCGCTCACGCGATGCTTTTACTTTTTTGTATCACTTCATGTGTATGGTTTGTTGGCTCTATCTTAACAGATGGTATTCTTCCTTTTGCTTTTTACATGCTGTTATTCTGTATACTGATGTTTGCCTGCGGTGGTATTATGGCAAACTTCAATACACTCGCTCTTGAACCTGTAGGAGAAATAGCTGGGACCGCGTCGTCTATATCTGGTTTTCTGCAAACATCTATTGGCACAGGTCTCAGTTTTTTTATTGCTCAACAATTTAATGAGACGACCATCCCTAATTCGGCAGGATTTTTCTTTCTTAGTCTGATTGCCATACTCCTCGTCTTATGGGCGGAACGTGGACATCTTTTTAGGCAATATCATAGCAATCCTAACGAATAAATATCCCTTACGAAAAATTAATAACATCTCTCTTGAACAATAAGGAGATAAACCTATCAGACAAATAAAACATCTCCAAATAGAACACTCTTGTGTTAAACATTCACATTGTTTGTTTAAGGGTACAGCTCTCAAAATATCAAATCATTTCACGACAGCACCCATAAATGCTGTAATGTTTAAAAAACAGTTTTGATTGATTTAACCTAAACAAGATCAAAATAGAAAAAACCTCACGCTTTAGATTTTTCTTTCAATATAAAAATAATAAATTATCCTTATAAATTAATATCTTACACAATCATAAAACCATAGGGAATTTTCCCATTTATAAAATACATTTAATTAATAAATTTTCCTGATTTTGGAAATCCTTTTGGAACCAAACGCCCGACACCCGCACGCGTTCCCATCCATTCAAAGAGATCGTCCGCCTGGCGGTTAAAGATTCGTTCAGCTGTATCTTGCCAACTTAAGCCTTCTGATAAATTAAAAGTCTTGGCATCAACAACACCACCTTCTTTATAACGCTGTAAACGAACACCTTTACCGCGATTCATTTCTGGTATTTGTTCAATAGAAAAAATAAGCATTTTACGGTTTTCACCGACTACAGCAACATGATCACCATTTACCGGAACACAAAGCTTTACCTTATCAGGAGCTTTCACATTCATCACTTGCTTTCCTTTTCGTGTATTGGCGATCACTTCTGCAGAAGAAACAATAAAACCATTACCGTGAGATGAAACCAAGAGCAATTTTTCCTCGGCGTGATGCACAAAAGCTGTGAGAACATCGTGCTCATCATCCATATCAACTAAAAGACGAATAGGTTCACCATGTCCCCGCCCTCCAGGTAAACTATTTGCACCAATAGCAAAAAACTTTCCACCCGTACTGATCAGCACAATCTTGTCGGTTGTAAATGCTGGAAATGCTAACTTTAAACTGTCTCCTTCTTTAAAAGAAAGCGCTTTATAATCGGTCAAATGTCCCTTCAAAGCACGCATCCACCCCTTTTCAGAAATAACAATAGTAATCGGTTCTTTTTCGATCATTGCTTGTTGAATATCATCAAGATCATGTCTTGGTGCCTCTTCAAACGTCGTACGTCTTTTCCCTAAGAATGTTTCAGGACCAAAAGTGTTTCGAACTTTTTTGATTTCTTCTGAAATTATTTTCCACTGTTTTATAGGAGAAGCTAATAAATTCTGTAGTTTTTCTTTTTCAGCTTTCAAACTTTCAAATTCTTTACGAATTTCAAATTCCTCAAGTTTACGCAAAGAACGCAAGCGCATATTAAGAATAGCTTCAGCTTGATTTTCTGTTAATTCAAACCGATTAATCAGCTTCTTTTTCGGTTCATCCTCTTCACGAATAATCTGAATGACCTCATCGAGATTTAAATAGGCAATAAGATATCCATGAAGAATTTCCAATCGGCTATCAATTTGATCAAGCCGATAATGAGAGCGACGAATAAGCACTTCTTGACGATGTTCAAGCCATTGCTGCAAACTTTCTCGCAAAGAAAGAACATTGGGTATTTTTCCCAAAGACAAAACATTCAGATTAAGGGGAAATCTTACTTCAAAGTCAGTCAATTTAAAAAGAGACTCCATAAGGAGCTCCGGATCAACCGACCGATTTTTAGGAACCAGCACGATTCTGATATCTTCTGCTGATTCATCTTGGATATCCTCAAGCATTGGCAATCGGCGTGCAAGCAATAACTCTGCTGTTTTTTCAATAAGACGTGACTTTTGAATCTGATAGGGAATTTCAGTCACAACAATCACATAAGAACCACGGCTACCAGGTTCCTGATGCCAACGTGAACGCAAGCGAAAGAATCCACGCCCAACACGATAGGATTCCTCAATACTTTTTTTAGGTTCAACTAAAATTCCCCCCGTCGGGAAATCAGGACCAAGAACGAATTGATTTAATTCCTCATCATTTACATCGGGATGCGCAATCAAATGGAGCGCTGCATCACAAAGCTCAGCAACATTATGGGGTGGAATAGATGTTGCCATACCAACAGCAATACCAGAAGAACCATTTGCTAAAAGATTAGGGAAAGCTCCTGGTAAAACAACAGGCTCTTCATCTTCTTCATTATAGGTTAAACGAAAATCAATAGCATTCTCATTAATTCCTTCAAGTAACAATGCAGCCACTTCAGTCATACGTGCTTCCGTATAACGCATGGCAGCAGCATTATCACCATCAATATTACCAAAATTGCCTTGCCCATCAACCAATGGATAACGAACAGCAAAACTTTGAGCCAAGCGCACCAAAGCATCATAAATAGACGCATCCCCATGAGGATGAAATTTTCCCATGACATCACCGACAATCCGCGCACATTTCGCATAAGACTGTCCAGGATTTAGTTTGAGAAGACGCATCGCATGAACAATCCGCCGGTGGACAGGCTTCAATCCATCACGTACATCAGGCAATGCACGGTGTGTAATCGTAGAAAGTGCATAAGCCAAATAACGTTCCTGTAAAGCAGAGCGTAATTCTATTGGTTCAATGTGTTCTTTATCAAAAGGTAAATTCATTTTATCAGACATAGTATTAAAACAACAATTCCCACAATAATAAGAAATTATTTTATAGGATTTATTTAATGAAATCTTCTATGAGTCGACTTTTTTATTAAAAGTCAATTACATAAAAACAAACGCTGCGATTAGAACATGAACAGAAAATTATATCAATTTGAAAAATTTATACATGTCCTTCCCCCCTTGTTCTAAGTAATTTATTGAAAGCTTTGTCAAATCCGATAATAATTTAACTGCTCACAAAGAGTTATTTCATTCTTTTTGGAATGACAAAAGCACCTTTCAAACATCATCTTTTATTATAAAGATAAATTGTATAACAACCCCATTCAGTTTTTCCATGAAAAACTAAAAAAATATTCAAAGCTTATAAAATTTAAACTTTTCAGAGTAAGTCCATAGAATAGAAAACCGCATTATTCTCATAAAAACGAAGAAACACAATTCTCTGCTACAACATTGTAAAAACTTCAATAAAAAATAAATAATATATTGTCGTATAAAGATAATTCATTTTTTTTCAACTAAAATGAGACTTCCAAATATTACAGAATTCTCTCATTTCTAATGTATTCATGATAAAACAATCACAATCATTTCCTCACCTATCACAAAGGAAACAGCCACTATAAAAACAAGGAATAAAAATGCCTCGTAAAGAATCAACACAATGGCGTTTTTGTCTATCTAAATTTCACAAACAGCATATACACACACATGATGCTCTTGAGAGGCATCAAAACTTCACTCTACGTAGAAAAGATGAAAACAATCCATAATCAATTTTATGAGCTATTTTTGTGAGTAGGAGCCATACGGATTCCTAAATCACGTAATTGTGTAGGAGAAACATCAGACGGAGCACTCATCAAAAGATCAAGTGCCTGTTGATTCATAGGAAATAAAGCAACTTCACGCAAATTTTTAACACCCTGCAACAGCATAATGATGCGGTCAATTCCCGCAGCCATGCCACCATGTGGCGGAGCCCCATAATGGAATGCACGATAAAGACCACCGAAACGATCTTTCACAACTTCCTTAGAAAGTCCTACAAGTTCAAAAACTTTAAGCATCATTTCTGGTAAGTGATTACGAATTCCACCTGATGCAATTTCATAACCATTGCAAACAAGATCATATTGAAAAGCTTTAAGAGTAAGAGGATCTTGGGTCTCAAGAGCATTTTCTCCCCCTTGAGGCATGGAAAAAGGATTATGTCCAAAATCAATCTTTTTTTCATCTTCATTCCATTCAAAAAATGGAAAATCAACAATCCACGCCAAAGAGAAACTCTCTCTATCGAGAAGATCTAATTCTTCCCCTACCCGTGTACGGGCTGCTCCAGCAAAAGATGCGAATTTTTTTGGATCTCCAGCCACAAAAAAACAAGCATCACCACTTTCAAGTCCAAGCTGTATACGGATTGCTTCAGTCCTCTGTTCACCAATATTTTTGGCGATAGGCCCTGCTCCTTCCAATTTTCCTTCTTCTTCACGCCAAAAAATATAACCGAGCCCTGGTTGCCCCTCGCCTTGTGCCCATACATTCATACGATCACAAAAAGCACGACTTCCACCCGTTTTAGCTGGAATAGCCCACACTTGTGCATTCTCATCATTCGCTAAAATTTGAGCAAAGACTTTGAAACCAGAATTATAAAAATGCTGAGAAACATCTTCCATAATGATCGGATTACGTAGATCAGGCTTATCAGAACCATATTTTCGCATTGCTTCATCATAGGAAATGCGAGGAAAGCTTTGTGTCACAGTTTTTCCATCTGCAAATTCTTCAAAAATAGAACGCATAATAGGTTCCATAGTTGCTAAAACATCTTCTTGCTCAACAAAACTCATTTCAACATCTAATTGATAAAATTCACCAGGAAGACGGTCGGCCCTTGGATCTTCATCTCTAAAACATGGAGCAATCTGAAAATAACGATCAAAACCTGACATCATCAACAATTGTTTATATTGCTGTGGTGCTTGCGGTAGCGCATAAAATTTTCCTTGATGAACACGACTTGGGACCAAAAAATCACGTGCTCCTTCCGGTGATGAAGCTGTCAAAAGTGGCGTCGTAAATTCCGTAAAACCATTATTTTGCATAGCCCGTCTCATAGCCGCAATAATTTCAGTCCGACGCATGATATTTTTGTGCATAGTCTCCCGACGCAAATCAAGAAAACGATATTTTAATCGAATATCTTCTGGATAATCAGGCTCACCAAAAACCGGTAAAGGAAGTTCATCAGATTTTGAAAGAATTTCTACCTCTTGTGCAAAAATTTCAATCTCACCTGTTGGAAGCGTTGCATTAATAACCTCATCGGAACGTGCACATACCTCTCCATCCACACGAATAACCCATTCAGAACGCACTTTTTCAATAACTTTAAAAGCCGGCGAAGCAGGGTCAGCAACAATTTGTGTGATTCCAAAATGATCACGTAAATCCACAAAAAGAATTCCGCCATGATCACGAACACGATGAACCCACCCCGAAAGACGGACTTGTGCTCCTACATCACATTTACGAAGAGCCGCACAATGATGACTGCGATAACGGTGCATATTTTTTGCCTTTGATTATAATATTCATATGCGCTACAAACGCTTTTTAATAACCATTTGTCAAGATATGAGAATAAAAACTCAAAAATAAAGTCAATAAAGGACAAATTTAATTTATCGAATTATAATAAAATGATGAATCTTATTACACAAACAACCGATCTTGAAATTGCACTTAACGCTCTACATACCTCTGATTTTGTAACAGTCGATACTGAGTTTATCCGCGAAACAACTTTTTGGCCTCAACTGTGTTTAATCCAGCTCGCATCACCAGATATCACAGTTTTGATTGATCCCATAGCACCGGATATTGATTTACAACCTTTTTTTGACCTTATGATCGATAAAAAAGTTGTAAAAGTTTTTCATGCTGCGCGCCAAGATATTGAAACAATTTATCATCTTGGAGGTGTTATTCCTTCCCCTCTCTTTGATACGCAAATAGCAGGATCAATTTGTGGATTTGGTGATTCTATCTCCTATGATCAAATTGTACAACGCTGCACGGGGCATCATCTTGATAAATCCTCCCGCTTTACAGACTGGAGTTACCGCCCTTTGTCTGAAAAACAACTGCTCTATGCACTTGCCGATGTAACCTACTTAAGAGACGTTTACCTATTATTGAAAAAAAGGTTAGAAAAAAATCAACGTGCTCACTGGATGGACGATGAAATAACAATCCTTTTAAATCCTAAGACCTATGATATGCCAGAAGATGAAGCATGGAAAAAAGTGAAAGGAAAAATTAAAAAGCCACGTGAACTTGCTGTATTACAAAAGATAGCAGCTTGGCGGGAACGTGAAGCACGAAAATACAATATGCCACGTCGTCATATCATAAAAGATGAATGTCTTATAGAAATAGCAACCCAACAACCAAAAGATGAATCTGCATTAAAGCGGTTGCGCAGTCTTAATAAGAACTGGGATAAACTCTCAATTGCTCAATCATTAATCAAAGCTGTCCATGAAGGCTTAGAGGTGGATCTTTCTACTTTACCCCCCATTCCTAAACATAATCCACTCAATGATACGACAGCCGCTGTTATCGATCTACTCAAAGTGTTATTAAAAATTGTTGCAAATGAAAACAGCATTGCCCCTAAAATTATTGCAACATCTAATGATTTAGAAAAAATTGCCAATGGAGGAATAAAGAAAAATATTCCCGCTATGAATGGCTGGCGCTATGAAATATTTGGTCAAAAAGCCGAACAACTGCTAAAGGGACAGATAGGGTTTTACTTTAACGATGGAAAAATAAGCACAAAACAACTTTAATTTACATTTTCATTTTGAAAAATCCATTACGCTACTCATTATCTACATCAATTGGTATGCCCTATAGACCAACGCAAACAGGATAAATAAAGCCTACTTCTGACAAAGTTAAAAATTAAATAGTGAACTCTTATTAAAAATGACAGCTAAATCTTTACCCAGTCAATCAAATAGCAATCCTATTAAAAATAATCTAAAAAAAACAGACAGCTCCTTATTTAAAAGTTTTGAAAAGAAAAAGTTCTGATAATAAAAGCGCACTCATTACAAAAATAGCAGCCTAGCAATAGGAACAAACAAAGATATAATATCTTACGTCCCCATATCGTATTAAAAAACTACCGAGATTGCAATATAACAATCAAAAACCAGCCAGCATAACAACTAAAACACCTAACAAAGACAACATACTGATTTATAAAGATAATCTAGCGTTATTTATATTAAATTAGACCCCCGAATATCATAAGATTCTCTCATTCCATCTCAATAAGACTCATAAAGTTTTACATAAGAAATTATATGATAAAGCGCTGTTTTTTTATAGATTAAACGCCTTTCAAAAAATCATGGTTAATAAATAGTTATGATTTATTTCTATTTTTTATAGTGAAAGGATTTTATAATGACTGAAATGATATTCTTTTGACAGACCGTGAAAGTGCAAAACTGCTTCATATGAGTATTTCAACATTCCGGTGTCATGTAACCAATGGATCTCTCCCAAAACCTTTAAAAGTTTGTTTTTTTATCGCGTTGGTTACAATCGAATCTTATCAATATAATCGAGCAAGCTAAACAGAAACGTTATAACGACGCAGCATAAAAAGAAAACCTTTTCAGGTAAAAATGGACAAGGCTTTCATTTTCACATGAAGCTTATGAAGTGAAAAATCCATCTTGTGACGCAAATAACAGAATAAAAAATTATGTTTTCTTTTATGAATGCTCAGAGCATTACCAATGCCTTGCGTGGTGTCTGGTATGAAAGTTATGGAACAAGTCCTATTGTCCAGCTCATGATGATAGGTTAGCTAGTTTATCCCTCGTCAATAGCCCTATTATAAGACATAAAACACGAATAAATTAGGAAAAAAATCAAAAAATTTCAAAAGCGAGAGGTTGTTTTATTATTTTTGATAACGTCTGTAATCGTCCAAGAGGACGTTCTCCTAATAACCCAGCGTAATTCTTTGGGATCTGCAGGATAATATGATCTGCTTTTTTATGCCACAATAAATGAGGTAAAATTCCTGCAACAGAAGCACTAAAAAGATGAGCAATACGCATAGTTTCGCCAAGAATACGTGCTTTCTCAATTATATTTTGAGTTGCTAATTGAAAAATGGGAAGAGATTCTTTATCAACCAATAAACTCGTATTGCGAAAAAAAACAGCAAGCGCCGCATAAAGGCGCCCTTCATGGGAAATTCCTGGATAAGATCCTAAAGCTATTTGATTTGCTGCTTCATTACCTCTATAATCTGGATGTATACGCCAACCAATATCCGCAAGAAGACAAGCAGCTTGACGATAACGACATTCATTTTCAGTTTCTGAAATTCCAAAAACTTCAAAAGCATTCGTCGTAAAATCAATGAGTTCTTCTGCTTGTTTTGGTGAACGTGCCCGTAAAATAGCCATTTCTGTGCATGCTGCAATGAGAGGATCTGACAGCTGAATCGCCTGCGGCAATCGTGAATAAAGAAAACCTTCACGAACGCCAGCACCTGAAAAAATTATCTTTTCAAACTGCATACACTGAATGAGTTCAATAAGAACTATTGCCCCATAAGATAAAAGTTTCCGACGATTCTGAGAAATCGCTGCAATCCCTCTCAAATTATCAATATTGCCACGTGCTACAAGACGTAAAAAGTTCTCCATTTCAACGGCTTCAACTTCATAGCCATGCATAACAGGGAGCCGATAGTGTTTCATTGCCATATGGAGTTTTGCCAAATTACGCCATGTCCCCCCTACTGCATAAAAATAACGTGCTGTACCTTTACGAGTACGAACAACAGACGATTTATAAAATTGCTCATGTACAATTTTTGTAGCTACAGCACTATCATTATTTGACATATACTGTAGCCTTAAACCACCTAATGGGAGAGTTATCCCTTCACCAACATCAGAATGATCAATATCAATCAGCTCAAGACTTCCACCACCAAGATCTCCAGAAATACCTTTTGGTTGATAAAAAGTAGAAACAACTCCATATGCTGAATACATAGCTTCTTCACTTCCTGAAAGAAGATATATTTTATTTTGCAAAATATCTTCAGCATGCTGAATAAATGCTACGCCATTCTTTGCATCTCGTGCTGCTGCTGTTGCTAAAGTATAGACCTCATCTGCCCCAATCTGTCGACAAAGCGTACGAAACCGTTTCAGTGTTTGCAATGCCATTTTCATCGATTGTTCTTCTAAAAATCCCGTTTTTGCCACACCATGACCGAGACCACAAAGAATCTTTTCATTAAATAAAACTGTTGGTGAGCGAACAAGCCCCTCATAAATAACCAACCGAACAGAATTTGAGCCAATGTCAATAACAGCAACAGGCTTACACCCTTTTAACCGACCTTGAGCATCTCTATATGTCATTGGATTTTAGTCTTTATGTATTTCGGCTTGTTGCCGATGCAACGCAACCAAGCGCGAAACAGAAGACTCAAAAGACTCATTTTCCCCTGCAAAACTTGTACTGGCCATAAAATACTCCTGCGCATTAAATAGACTTTCACCTATCTGCGGCGTAATACGTTTTGATGTTCCATCCTTAAGTATATCAAAGCTTTGCTGATTATCAATAATATTAGCCAACATAATCTGTAAAAGAATTTTTTGACGCACTATTTTATTAAAAACTGGAACCAATATTTCAATACGATAGTCCAGATTACGAGGCATCATATCAGCAGAGCCTAAGTAAACGAGTGCATTTTCATTAGGCAAATCTTGACCATTCCCAAAACAAAAAATGCGACTATGTTCAAGAAAACGCCCGACAATTGATTTTACACGAATATTATCCGAAATTCCTAGAATACGAGGACGTAAACAACATATCCCCCGCACAACCAAATCAATTCGCACCCCTGCTTGACTGGCACGATATAAAGCATCAATAATTTCAGGATCAACCAATGCATTAACTTTCATCCAAATAGCAGCAAACCTTCCCTGTTGTGCATGAACAATTTCTCCCTCAATATGCTCTAAGATACGACCACGCAATGTTAAGGGTGAAAAAGCAATCTTCATTGTTTCATTTGGACGCTCATATTGCGCAATATAATTGAACAATAACGCAACATCATGAGCGATATCATCATCCGTGGAAAAAAAAGAAAGATCGGTATAAGTTTTAGCGTTAATGGGATGATAATTTCCTGTTCCAAGATGAACATAAGAGCAAAGACGTTTTCCCTCACGTCTCA
This sequence comes from Bartonella sp. PS17NMGDW, assembly GCF_042193555.1. Classification (NCBI taxonomy): domain Bacteria; kingdom Pseudomonadati; phylum Pseudomonadota; class Alphaproteobacteria; order Hyphomicrobiales; family Bartonellaceae; genus Bartonella; species Bartonella sp. PS17NMGDW. The sequence continues at coordinate 29,530 of NZ_JBHILY010000005.1, forward strand.
CAACCAATGACATCTTAGCATGAGTTTTTAATGCAATAAAACCAAAAATAACTTGAACCCCAGCACATTCAAGATCCCGCGCCCAACGAATATTTGCTTCCTCATCAAAACGTGCTTTAAGTTCTACCAAAGCAGTCACAGACTTTCCCTGTTCAGCTGCTTCAATCAAAGCGCTAACAATTGGGCTATCATTTGATGTACGATAAAGTGTTTGTTTGATTTCCACAACATCAGGATCGCAAGCAGCTTGACGTAAAAATTGGACAACAACATCAAATGTCTCATAGGGGTGATGAATCACAATATCATTTTCACGAATAGCCGCAAAACAATCCCCTTTATGTTCACGAATACATTCTGGAACACGAGAAATATAAGGAATAAATTTGAGATCATCACGAGGAATAGAAACAATTTCTGATACCATATTAAGCGCTAAAAATCCATCAAGAACATTAATACAATTATCAGGGACAGCGAGACTATTCGCTATAAATTGGCGTAAACTCTCTGGCATTCTTGCGTCAAACTCAACTCGAATAACCTGCCCACGGCGCCGCCTTTTGAGAGCAGTTTCAAAAAAATGAACAAGATCCTCAGCTTCTTCTTCTACTTCAATATCACTATCTCGGATTACTCTAAATATACCAATTCCTGTAACCTCATAGTTAGGAAATACATGTTTAATAAAAAGGCAAATAACATCTTCAGATGCAATAAAACGAAAATGATTACCCTCTTGAGGAAGAAGAATAAAACGCCTCAAAAGCATTGAAATAGACAACAACACTATGTGAGAGTTCTGATCAGTTTCTCCAGACAATTGAAGCGCAATAGAAAGCCCTAAATTAGGAATAAATGGAAAAGGATGAGTAGAATCAACAGGCAAAGGTTTTAAAACAGGAAAAATTGTCTCAAGAAAATATTTTTCAAGCCATGATTTTTCAATTTCTGAAAGATCATCAGAACAAATAATTTCAATATCATTCTTTTTTAATTCATTACGTAAAACATTCAATTCTCGTAGTTGGTGAGCCTGCAGCTTTGAAATTTCAGCTAATACAATATCAAGTTGTTCCTGTGGAGTGTGCCCATCTGCACTGCACGCTGTAATGCGAGAACGAATTTGAGCGGCTAATCCTGCAACACGAACCATAAAAAACTCATCAAGATTTGCAGCTGAAATAGAAAGAAATTGTAGACGTTCTAATAAAGGATGTCTCGCATTAGCCGCTTCCATCAAAACACGATTATTAAATTGTAGCCATGAAAACTCTCGATTAATAAACCGTACCGGATTTTTCATTGTTATATTCGATATAGAAATTTTATCTACCACCCTCTGTTCCATATATCCTAAATAATTTTCTTTTATATTTTCTAAAATCCTTGACAAAATATCTCACATAACATTTGATAACATGTTATCATCATAATAATATATCAATGCCTAACTTTCCTTATCATTTTTCCATTTAATATTTAAAAATACTTGGAACTATCTTCTATGCGCAAAGCACTAAAAGTAAGACAATTATTATAATATAGCATAAAATAGGAGAAATTTGTCTTAAAAAGCAGCTTGCATTATCATAAGCTTTATTACAAACTCACGCCTATAAAATAGAAGAGCCCAATCATAGCTGATGAGACAATTTATTCTGGAGTTTGTACCCCATGGCTGATCACAATATCCCTCATTTCCAAAATGACCTTGGATATAAAACAATCGAAATTGGTGTGAAAGAATTTATGTGTGTAGGCGCTACACACCCATTCGATCATCCTCATATCTTTATCGACATGGGAGCAGCAGATGAGAAAATTTGCCCTTACTGCTCAACCCTTTATCGTTATGTTCCCTCGCTATCATACGATCAAACAAACCCAACAGGATGCTTATATCATCCAGAAAAGCTATTATAATCGCGTTTTTTGGCTTTCTTAATAACCACTCTTTTAATTCTGCTTGTTTAATATGAAATCATTTGTGGAACAATCACCCATCATTGTTGGAGGAGGAATTGCTGGTTTAAGCACCGCTTTAGCACTCGCTCATAAAGGAATTGCAAGCACCATTATCGAAAAGTATAAGCAACTTGAAACGATAGGCGCTGGTATTCAACTGACACCAAATGCAACATCTATTCTTGCTCGCTGGAAACTTCTTAACAAACTCACTGCAGTCGCTACAATCCCACATTTTCTTGAGTTAAAAGATGGATTATCTTTAAAAATACATCTACGGGCTCATCTTATTAATCTAACAGAAAAATATTGGAAAGCCCCTTATATGACGATTCACCGCGCGGCTTTACAAAAAATTTTATATAATGCAGTGATTGAAAATCCTTTGATCAAATACAAAGCAGGCGAAACGATTGTATCTTCTACCCAATCTGCAAGCAACATTAAAATCACAACAATAAAAACAGATACGGCAACAGAACAGCTTCATTCAACGCCCCTCCTGATCGGATGTGATGGCGTTTGGTCAACATTACGGCAACAATCTCCTTTTCATGAAAGAGCAAATTTTAGTGGCTTTATTGCTTGGCGTGCAACAACAACATTTGATAATCTTCCTCAAAACTTTCGTTCTTCATTGCAAAATATGAAGACAATTACGGCTTGGATGGGACCAAAAAATCATCTTGTTGTCTATCCCATTCAATCGTCAGAAAAAATTTTTAATTTTGTCGCCATCACAAATGGAGAAAATTCAAAAGAAGGATGGGCTCATAAAGGAGATAAAGAAAAACTCAAATCTCTTTTTAGAGATTGGAATTCAAAAATCTTACAAATCTTTGATCATATTGATGAATGGAGCTATTGGCCACTCTTTCAAATGAAACAAAATCGTTTTATCGGTTTAGAGAGACAAGTATTTGTTGGCGATTGCGCACATGCTGCCTTACCTTTTGCAGCACAAGGTGCCGCTATGGCAATCGAAGATGCTGCCACATTAGCAGAAGCACTTTCATTGCAAGATTTTTCATTAACGAAAGCACTTTCGCTTTACGAAACAACACGCACCCCCCGTATTGCAGCAGTAAAAAAACGCGGAGATTTCAATAGATTAGCCTATCACGCAACCGGTCCCATAGCAATTGCACGCAATCTCATGATGAAAATTCGTACACCAGAGAGCATTATGTCAGATCTCAATTGGCTTTACATGTATGATGCAATGAATTCCATAAAAAATAATGATAAAAACTTATAAAATTTTTCCAGTACTTTGAATATTACGAAAGAACGAGATTTTTTGACTCTATGACACTAAAACCCATCATAATTCACTCAAATAAAGGCTATATTTTTTAAAATATACAATCCGATTTTAAAAGCTCAATTTTTAGCTCTCCTAAAAGCAAAAACACCACTCAAAATCAGCTCCCATCTTTATCTTTCTTTAACTCAGTTCTACATCAACAACACCCTGAATTAATTTCATCGCATTTGCGACATGTGAATTTACCTTATATCGCTTAGGAAGCGCAATTTCGACTTCTCGCAATCCATCCTCTTGAATTAAAATAAGCCCAACCTCTCCATTTCCCCCAAGATTTAAATTTTGTTCAATTTGTGGAAGCATATCAACTGTTTTTATAAAAAGACGCATCATTTTATGCTGTTGTAATGATTCCTTTTCCAAAGACTGAATTGTTTCAATTCGCAAACTAACTCCTTCAGAACGATTTTCTGCGCTTACCGTAATAATAAAAGATTTTCCGGGTTCTAGCATCTCTTCATAATCCGATAGTACCTCAGAAAAGAGAACTGCTTCATATTGTCCACTTGTATCAGAAAAATGAATAATTCCCATTTTTTTACCAGATTTTGTTTTACGCACGTTTTTTGCCACAACAGTTCCAGCAAGCCGTGCAGCCGTTGCTCCCCCTTTAACGGCATTGGCAAAATTACCCCAAGTCTGAATGCGTTTTTTGTCCAGAATAGCTTGATACTCCTCCAAAGGATGCGCAGAAAAGTAAAAACCTATAGCTTGAAATTCTCGATAAAGTTTCTCAGCCGGCAACCAAGGGGTTGTTTGCGATAAAATCAATGGTTCTTTTAATCCGCCTGCCATTCCAAATATATCAACCTGCCCGCTAGAATTGTCATCGAGAATACGAAGTGCACGCGCATGAAGAGTTCCAAGATTGGCTAATAAAACCTCACGTGCAATGTTAAAACAATCAAAAGCACCAGCACAAACTAAACTTTCCATCGCACGCTTATTAACAATACGAGGATCAATACGCGCACAAAAATCTTCCAAATCCTTAAAAATCTTATTCCCACGACAAGTAACAATATGATCCACAACAGTTTCTCCCACACCTTTAATGGCAGCAAGAGAATAATAAATACAGTTATCACCAACCTCAAAAACACGATGAGATGTTTGTATAGAAGGTGCAATAACTTCAATACCCAACCTTAATGCTTCACGCCGAAAATCATTGAGCTTATCTGTATTCGTCATATCATATGTCATTGAAGCAGCTAAAAACTCAACGGGATAGTTTGCTTTCATATAAGCTGTTTGGTAAGAAACAATTGCATAAGCAGCAGCGTGCGATTTATTAAAACCATAATCGGCAAATTTTGCTAAAAGATCAAAGATAATATCAGCTTGATCTTTATCCACACCACCTGCAACAGCTCCATTAACAAAACGCGTACGCTGTTTTTGCATTTCAGCATGAATTTTTTTCCCCATAGCACGACGTAATAAATCAGCTTCTCCAAGCGAATAGCCAGCAAGCACCTGAGCAATCTGCATCACCTGTTCTTGATAGACAATAACACCTTGTGTTTCTTTGATCAGATGGTCTATTTTAGGATGAATAGAAGCAATTTCCTCTTCCCCATGTTTGCGTGCATTATAGGTTGGAATATTCTCCATTGGACCTGGACGATAAAGTGCGACCAGCGCAATAATATCTTCAATACGGTCTGGCTTCATTCCAATCAACGCCTTGCGCATACCAGAACTTTCCACCTGAAACACACCAACCGTTTCACCACGTGCCATCATAGCGTAGGTTGTTTCATCATTCAGAGGAATATTTGATAAATCTATTTTAATCCCCTTTCTGGCAACAAAATCGACTGCCATTTTCAAAACAGTAAGCGTTTTTAATCCAAGAAAATCAAATTTTACCAGCCCCGCCTGTTCAACATATTTCATGTTAAATTGTGTAACAGGCATATCAGAACGAGGATCACGATACATCGGGACAAGCTCCCAAAGCGGACGATCTCCGATAACAATCCCAGCAGCATGAGTTGAAGCATGACGATAAAGTCCCTCCAACTGAAGTGCTATATCTAATGCGCGTCCAACAACGGGATCTTTTTTCTTTTCCTCTTCAAATTTAGGTTCATCCTTAATAGCATCAGCCAATTCTACCTGACTTCCTGGCGTAGCAGGAATTAATTTTGTAAGATAATCCACCTGACGATAAGGAACTTCTAAAACACGCCCCACATCACGCAAAACCGCACGTGCCTGTAACTTACCAAAGGTAATAATTTGAGCAACTTGATCACGTCCATATTTTTTTTGAACATATTGAATAACTTCTTCGCGCCGCTCTTGACAAAAATCGATATCAAAATCTGGCATCGAAACACGATCTGGGTTGAGAAAACGTTCAAAGAGAAGAGAAAAACGCAATGGATCAACATCAGTTATCGTCAATGCATAAGCAACAAGTGAACCAGCACCAGAACCCCGTCCTGGTCCAACGGGAATATCATGAACCTTTGCCCATTTTATGAAATCTGAAACGATAAGAAAATATCCCGAAAATTGCATACGCGTAATAACTGAAATTTCATAATCAAGCCGCTGCTCATAATCTGCAATCGTATACCCTTCAGCCAATCCAATTGTTTCAAGCCGCATCTTCAAACCAGCTTTAGCCTGATTTAACAACTCACTATCTTCTACTTCTAAAGTAGCTTCTGAATTAGCAGATTGTTCTATAAAACGAGGCAATATCGGTTTTCGAAGAGGTGTGGCAATATGGCAACGCAATGCAATTTCAACACTATTTTCTAAAGCTTCTGGAAGATCCGAAAACAGTGTAACCATTTCATCTTGTGACTTCAAATAATGATCTGGCGTCACACGTTTGCGATCTGGATTAGAGACTATTTGCCCTTCTGAAACAGCCATCAGCGCATCATGCGCTTCATACCCTTCTCTCTTCAGAAAAAAGGCTTCATTTGTTGCAACAAGAGGAATTTCATGCGCATAAGCCAATTCAATAAGATCAGCCTCTACTCTCCGATCATAAGAGCCATGCCGTTGTAATTCCACATAAAGACGATCAGCAAAAGATTTTTTCAAATAAATCAAGCGCTCAACAGCATGTTCTTTTTTCTCTTCCGCCAAAGAAAGATTAATAGGTCCTCCCTTACCTCCCGTTAAAGCAATTATTCCTTCACTGTGTGCCGACAACCAATTAGCTTTAATATGAGGAGGATCAGTATCACATTTATCAAGATAAGCACGGCTGACAAGACGAACCAAATGAGCATAACCGGTTTCGCTAGCAGCCAAAAGAACAATAGAGCAAAAATTAGCAGAATTACGCCATTTAGCCAAACCTGAATGATCATTTTCATCACAAAAATCAACACTAAGCTGACAACCAATAATAGGTTGGACCCCATGAGAAAGACAATGCTGTGAAAATTCCAAAGCACCAAATAAATTATTGGTATCGGTAATAGCAACCGCTGGTGCATGATCTGAAATCGCCTGTTGAATAATTTGAGGGATTTTTAAAGCCCCTTCGAGTAAAGAATAAGCTGAATGCACTCTCAAATGAATAAAGCGAGGAAGAGAATTTTTGTTCTCTTGCGTTTTATTTTTATTTTTTACCACTCTCACAATTTCCCACTACAAAATAAATGCCAAACAGCACCCCTTATAAAAGAAAAAAACTCCTGTTTATCATAACTTTAAAGCTATAAGTTCATCATCCTACATAGGAGCAATATCCCAATTTTATTAATATTTATAAGAGAGTTCTATCAAGAAAATGCTTCTATTCACAGCAAATAAACAGCTAAAATAAAAAGAAAAACAATACACCTCATCTAAGCACTTTAATTTTTACACCCTTTTATTGTATTTATCTTTAAATATTAATTTTTCTTCCTAAAATTCAATGTGTAAATAATATGTAAATAAAGCAACCTCCTCTTTATGACTTTATCCCCAAAAAGCTCTTCTAAAGGTCTAGAAAAAACAAAAAGAGCAGGTTAAATTTGCTCATGCCTCCAAATCTTCTTACCCCTCTTTTTAATTCTATTCGAACTCTTTCTGGTATTACACCTAAAACCTATGGTTTACTGACCAAACTCTTAAATGTTAATCCTACACAACGCGAAGCAACCCTTATTGATCTTCTTCAATTAATGCCCCATTCCGTCATAGACCGCAGAATGCGTCCCAGCATCGCTTGTGTAAAAGAAGGAGACACTGTTACGCTCGAAATTATCATCGATCAACATCAACCACCGCCCCGTGGTCATAACAAAATCCCCTATCGTGTTATTGCCCATGATCAAACAGGAAAAATAAATTTAGTCTTTTTTCACGCTCAGCCTCTTTGGCTAAAAAAACAACTCCCTGAAGGAAAAAAAGTTACTGTATCAGGAAAAGTTGAATGGTTTAATGGGCAATTTTCAATGGCGCATCCCGACTATATTGCGCCAAGCGAACAATCAAATCAGATTCCTCTCATCGAACCTGTCTATCCCTCTACTGCAGGATTAGCTGCAAAAACACTAAGACGGACTATACAAAACGCTCTTGATTTTATTCCTCTCCTCCCAGAATGGATAGATGAAAATGTGAAAAAGCAGCAAAATTTTTCTTCTTTTTCTGTTGCTTTACGCCGTATCCATGCGCCCATTAACCCCAACGATCTATCCCTAGAAAGTACAGCACGCAAACGTCTTGCCTATGATGAATTGCTCGCTTGTCAATTGGCGCTAGGACTCGTGCGTTTAAAAACCAAATCTCTTGTAGGCACTTCTCGACCAGCAACAGGAATTTATACTAAAAAATTGCTTAATGTCCTCCCCTTTCAACTCACAACCGAACAAAAAAAAGCAGTAGAAGATATCGCAAATGATCTTGCTTCACCAGAACCGATGCTAAGACTACTCCAAGGTGATGTAGGCGCAGGAAAAACTGTTGTTGCATTGATGGCAATGGCACAAATTGCTGAAAATTCAGGACAATCAGCTTTAATGGCGCCAACCGAAGTACTTGCCAGGCAACATTTTGCCACCATCGCTCCTCTTGCCGAAAAGGTCGGATTACAAACAACTCTTTTAACAGGGCGAGAAAAAGGAAAATTGCGGACAAATATCTTGAATGATATTCTATCAGGTCAAGTTTCTATTATCATCGGAACCCATGCTCTCATACAAAACAGCATTACTTATAACAATCTTGCCTTAACCATTATCGATGAACAACACCGTTTTGGTGTCCATCAACGTATCGCTCTTACAGAAAAAGGCAATAAACCTGATATGCTGGTTATGACCGCCACGCCCATTCCGCGCACACTTGTCTTAACAGCTTTTGGTGATATGGATGTATCTAAAATTACAGAAAAACCAATGGGACGACAACCCATTACAACAGCAATGCTTTCTTTGAAACGTCTTCATGAGCTTATAGAGCGAATCGCAATTGCATTAGAAAAAGGAGAAAAGCTCTATTGGATTTGTCCTTTAGTGGAGGAATCGACAGCTCTTGATCTCACTTCAATTGAAAACCGCTTTGCATTTCTCCATGAACGCTTTGGTGCACACGTTGGTATGATCCACGGAAAAATGTCTACAGCAGAAAAAGAAGCCGCTATGGCATCTTTTAAATGTGGAAATACACGTATTTTAGTTGCAACTACTGTTATTGAAGTGGGAGTAGATATTCCAGATGCTTCGATCATTATCATCGAACACGCCGAACATTTTGGCCTTTCACAACTGCACCAATTGCGTGGACGTGTAGGACGAGGCGATAAAAAATCTTCCTGCATTTTGCTCTATAAAGATCCACTGACTAAAACAGCAGCAACACGCCTTAATATTATCCGCAATACAGAAGATGGTTTTGAAATCGCTGAAGAAGATTGGCGTCTGCGAGGCGAAGGAGAGCTTTTAGGTACAAAACAATCCGGAGTCCCTGAATTTCATATAGCAAACCTTGCTGTTCATAGTGATCTTTTGTCAATGGCAAGAAAAGATGCTCGTTTATTTTTACAACGCGATCCTCATCTTTCTTCTCAGCAAGGACAAGCTTTACGGTTGCTCCTTTACCTTTTCGGACACGATGATGCTACACGCCTCTTGCGAGCAGGATAATAAAGACCCTCTAATAAAAATTAAAATACCTCTCTGTTCAAATACGGTTTTCTCTCTTAGAATAACCCATAAACAATCTACGCAATCCCTTACCATCTTTATGCTTCATGAAAGAGTAACAACCCAACAACAGCATCTTTTCTTTCAATCTAAATTATTCTTGCATTAAAACAGTAGAAGAAATATTGCGCATTTTTCTATCATTATATTCACATAGCTGATCTATTTTTTGACAGGTAAGAAAATATTTTTTGTTTTATCGTAAAGAATTTAGAAAGAAAAATCCCGTCTCCGGTATTCTCGTTCAACAGAGAAAAGTGGAAAAAATAAGCTATCATTATCAATCAGTTTCTTACACTTGATTATTCTCCCAAAGATTCAGAAATATACTTTTATTCAACCGTGACTGATTTTGCCAAATTACGGGGTTGATCGACATCTGTTCCTAATAAAACAGCCGTATGATAAGCGATTAACTGAACAGGGAGTGCATAAATAATAGGAGAAATAAATTCTGGAACTTCTGGCAAAGTGATCGTTGATAAAGTCTTAAGACAAGCTACTTCTGCTCCTTTTTTATCGGTTATTAAAATAATACGACCATTACGCGCTACCACTTCTTGCATATTAGAAAAAGTTTTTTCAAACCACCGATCATAAGGTGCAACAACAATAACAGGTATTGTCTCATCCACCAAAGCAATTGGTCCATGCTTCAACTCACCCGCCGCATAACCTTCAGCATGAATATAAGAAAGCTCTTTCAGTTTAAGGGCTCCCTCCAAAGCAATCGGATAAGAAGTCCCACGTCCCAGATAAAGAACACTTTTTGCATTCACTAAATCACGACAAATACATTCAATTTTGCTCTCTAATTTTAAGACCTCATTTAAAATACGTGGAACTTCTGCCAATTGTTGAACCAATTGCTGTTCCATTTGAACAGAGAGATAGCCACGTTGTTTAGCAGCACTAAGTGCTAGTGAAGCAAGCGTTGCCAATTGACAGGTAAAAGCTTTTGTTGACGCAACACCAATTTCCGGTCCGGCAAGTGTTGGAAGAATAAAATCAGCCTCCCTTGCCATTGTTGATTGCTCTACATTCACAATTGTTGCTGTTTTTACACCCCGCTCACGACAATAACGCAAAGAAGCCAATGTGTCAGCTGTCTCACCTGATTGAGAAACAAACAGCGACAACACATCAGATGTTATAGGAGGTTCACGATAACGAAACTCCGAAGCAACATCATTATCAACACTTAAAGCGGCAAATTTCTCAAACCAATAGCGCGCAACTAAGGTTGAATAATAAGCCGTTCCACAACTCGCAAAAAGGAGGCGATGAATATTTTTCCAATCAATCAAATTCTTAAAAGGTCGAACGGCATAATTTCCAAGATCAAGATAATGCGCCAAATTATGAGAAATCACTTCAGGTTGTTCAAACATTTCCTTGTGCATAAAATGGCGATGATTACCCTTAGAAATCAATAAAGCCTCTTCAAGTAATGTTGTCACAGGACGTTTTACCGGTTGATTATATACATCATAAATTGTGACGCCTTCCCGTGTGAGAACAGCCCAATCCCCGTCTTCCATATAGCTAATATAATCAACGAATGGTGCCAAAGCAATCGCATCTGACCCAACAAAAAATTCATCTTTTCCATAACCAATTGCCAGAGGTGGACCAGAACGAGCCGCAATCATAAGGTTATCTTCACCTTCGAAAATAAGAGCAATAGCAAAAGCCCCCTGCAGCCTTTTCCAACTGGTACGCATAGCTTCTTGCGGAGAAAGACCATCTTTTAATGCACGCGTTATTAAATGTGCAATAACTTCCGTATCCGTCTCTGTTTCAAAGATATAACCATCCTCTATGAGTTCCTTTTGCAATTCTACAAAATTTTCAATAATACCATTATGAACAATCGCAAGCTTTTCAGTCACATGGGGATGCGCATTGCGTTCAACAGCAATTCCATGCGTAGCCCAACGGGTATGACCAATCCCTAAACTTCCCTCCAGAGGTGTTTTTTTTAATTTTTCTTCTAAATGAACAAGCTTCCCCTCAGAACGTACACGATAAAGATGCCCATTATGGACCGTTGCCACCCCAGATGAATCATACCCTCTATATTCAAGACGTTTTAACCCCTCAACCAAAGAAGACGTAACACACCTCTTTCCAAGAATTCCAATAATTCCACACATTAAAAAGCTCCAACCCACATCTTTAAGATTTAAATCTTATAAAACAATCCAACAGCCTTTATTTAAAACTATAAATAATAAAATAATTCAAACATGGAGTACGGCAATCTTTAAGAATAAACATCCTATCGATCGTTAGAATAACACGAAACAAAGGAATAAGCTGAAAATAATCATTTTTTCTGTTTGTTTTCTAACAAGCGCTCTCGAAATTTTGTCGCGTAGCCCTCTTTTATTACCTGCCGTGCACGCCCAAAAGCCATACTGTTCATAGGAATATTTTCAGTAATAACACTTCCTGAAGCAACATAAGAGCCATCCCCTATTACCAATGGGGAAACAAGTGCCGTATTAGACCCAACAAAAGCATGATCACCAATCATGGTTTTATATTTGTTAAATCCATCATAATTGCACGTAATCGTACCGGCTCCAATATTGGTATGTGCACCAATTTCAGCATCACCAATATAACTTAAATGATTGATTTTAGAAGATTCTCCTATCTTAGCTTGTTTGACTTCACAAAAATTTCCAATCTTTACGGACTTCGCCAACTCTGTTCCAGGACGCAAACGTGCATAGGGACCAATCTGTGCATCCCTACCAACCACAGCACCTTCGAGATAACTAAATGCATGAATAACAGCACCAGATTGTACTTTCACGCTTAATCCAAAATAAACATTTGGTTCTATCACCACCCCTGGTTCAATTTCTGTATCATAAGAAAAATAGAGTGTTTCTGGCTTTAAGAGTGTAACACCCGATAACATTAAATCGCGCGCTTTACGTTTTTGCCATAAAGAATCAGCCTCAGAAAGCTCAAGACCGTTATTAATTCCTACAATATCTTGAAAAGGAACTTCAACAACACGCACATCTAATCCTTCGCGTGTTGCAAGAGCAGCAATATCTGTTAAATAATATTCTTTTTTCACATTGTTATTACCAACCTTCTCTAAAAGAGAAAGTGCATGTTTTCCACGCATAGCAAGTATTCCACCGTTACAAAAAGAAATCTTTTTTTCTTCATCGCTAGCGTCTTTTTCTTCTACAATTGCGATCAATTGACCATTTTTCTCGAGAAGACGCCCATAACCTGTTGGATTTTGGGTATGAAAACCTGCAAAAACAACATCTGCTCCATCAGCAAGCTGTGCACGCATTTGGTGCAATGAATCTTGCTGAATGAGAGGCGTATCCCCAAAAACAATGAGAACATCATCCACTTCCTTTTGCAAAGCTAAACGAGCAGATAAAACAGCATGAGCTGTTCCTAAACGCTCTTTTTGTTCAAAAATCATCGCATCTTTTACAAATGACTGAACAACGTGCGTAACCTCCTTAGCACCAAATCCCACAACGACTGCTAATTGTGAAGAGCCTGCCAATTCTATTTGTTTTAGAACATGGCATATAAGAGGCAATCCAGCAATTTTATGAAGTACCTTAGGCAGAGACGATTTCATGCGCGTCCCCTCACCTGCAGCAAGAACAATAGAAAGACAACTTCTAACCATAAAAACACATAAGACTAACGAGAAAATCCAAAAAAAATCATAATATCGTGCCAACGAATATCTTCAATATAGCTCAACGAAGGATAATGTTCTAAAAGCCAAAATGAAAGATCCTGCATAGAGCCTGTTAAAAACAAAATCCCTGTAAGAATAAGAAAAACACCAATAATTTTTTCAACTTTTCCTAAATGAATACGAAAAGCTCCTAAAAATCGCATAAAACTGCTCGAAAATAAAGCTGCCAACATAAAAGGAATAGCAAGACCTAATGCATAAACCGCTAATAAGATAGCTCCCTCTCCCACAGTTTCTTTTGTTCCAGCAAGCGTTATAATAGGACCTAAAATGGGGCCAATACACGGTGTCCAACCAAAGGCAAAAGCTAAACCAATAATATACGCGCCTAAAGGACCAGAAGGTGTTTTTTGGGTCTGAAAACGCGCTTCACGAAATAAAAAAGTGATCTTGAAAATCCCCAAAAAATTTAAACCAAAAATAATAATGACAATTCCAGCAGCAAGGGCAAACCAATCACGATAATAACCGATGAATTTCCCAATTGTGCTAGCACTGGCACCTAAAACAACAAAAACAGTCGTAAACCCGAGAACAAAAGCAATAACAGAAGACAATAAAGCCCACCGTATAAAGACTTTCTCATCACGATTTTCTGAGCGAAAATCATCAATACCAACACCTGCCATATAGCACAAATAAGGAGGAACTAATGGCAAAACACAGGGCGACAAAAAAGAGAGTGCCCCAGCAAAAAACACACCAACTGTTGAAATTTCAATCAAAACTCATACCCCGTCTCTCATCATAGTTTACCCCCATGAACAACGATCAATCCACATCTTCATCAATTCGTTGCATATTTTGCTCATTCGCCACCACACTTATATCTTCATCATGACCAGAAACGACTGAAAAAACTTTTTGATAGATTTTATCTTTATTTTTAGCAATTGCAATATACTCTCCCTCCGCTAACACGAGTGAAACATAAGCACCAACTGTTTCATAAACGATATCACCAGAATCATTAGCAAGAGACCAACTGGTATCTGCAAGCGCTTCCCCTCCTTCTTGTCGTACCAGCTTTAAGACAATCTGAGCGGCCTGATGTTCAAGGGTAACTTCTGTCATTTTACCAGCATCCACTTGAATATCCGAACGAGCCGTCGCATTAATAGAACCATAATGGGAAGCAACATGGTAGCGGCCAGCTTTTAAACGCACAACTGATTGGGGTTTAACATTTGATAAAATCACCCCCGTATCATCATTTTCTTTTTCATCCTCATAAATGGTAAAACGTAATTCCTTTTCATTCATTACACCATTGAGCAGTGTTGCATTTAAAATGACACCACCAGCCTCAAGATTAAAGTTTTTTACAAGACTCTGTCCATTTTTTAAACGAATATGGCGCACAGCACTCATATGACCAAATGAGACATGAACAAGATAACTTCCTGGTTCGAGATCAAAACGCGCACTTCCCCCCTTATAGGTTGCCACTAATGGTAATTTATTATCAATCCCTATAATAGGGGCATAAACCCGCCAGACAAGCCCTTTTTCAATATCCGGATAACTATTTGTTAATCGAGCATTCAAAATGAGTTGTGTTTGAGATGCTACATTTTCTTTTTCCTGCTCTTGAGACTTTACAATAAAACTCCTTGATTGTCCCTGCTGCTGATCTTTCCCTTCTCCTTCTTCAGAAAAAGCACAGTGGCTCCAGATCAATAAAGCAAGCACCACGCACAACCATACACATCGGTGCACTATTTTTATAAGAATACCCATTTTCACATTGTTGACCAACATGATATTTTTTTCAAGAAACAATATCACAAAGCCATCATTTTAAATTGAAAAACTTACACCACAACCACATGATGAAACAGCATTGGGATTATGGATTTGAAAAGACTGCCCCATAAGATCATCAACAAAATCAATCTCAGCTCCTTCCATGAAAGGAAGTGATAGTAAATCAATAAACACAACTGCCCCATCTTTTTTGAGAACGAGGTCATCTTTACACATTTCAGAAACCAAGTCATATTTATAAGAAAAACCAGAACACCCACCACCTTCAACAGAAATACGCAATGCTATTTTATCGGGTTCACGCAAAAGTATCTGTGCAATTTTTTTGGCAGCAACATCTGAAATTTTCACATTCATTTTATATATCCTTGCATTAAACCATCAAGAAAGAGTATCCCATATTCAAAGAGAAGTTTATTTGTCATAAACCACTCTCAATTCTAAGATGATAATGGGCAGCTTGCAATGGATATAGGCAATATCAACTTTAATTACCAATCTCGAGCAGTGTACAGTGCTCATCCGCAAACAAGCCGTGGTAGATTATTTCATGAAACGATGAGCGCCACACGCTCACCTTTTCAACGAGATAGAGATCGTATTATCCATTCTAATGCATTTCGACGTCTTAAACATAAAACGCAAGTGTTTATTGCTGATGAAAGCGATCATTATCGTACTCGCCTAACCCATTCCATAGAGGTCTCTCAAATTGCAAGAACATTAGCCCGTGCCCTTTGTCTTGATGAAGACCTTGCCGAAGCCATTGCCCTTGTTCACGACTTTGGACACACGCCCTTTGGCCATGCTGGAGAAGATGCGCTTAATGAAGCCATGATACATTATGGTGGCTTTGATCATAATGCACAAGCATTACGCATTGTCACAAAACTAGAACAGCGCTATGCAAATTTTGATGGACTTAACCTTACATGGGAAACCCTCGAAGGACTTGTAAAGCATAATGGTCCCCTTTTAGGTCCTCACGCGAAGAATAAGGAGGTTCCTATCGATATTTTACAATACAATGCAAAGCAAGACCTTGCACTCGATTGTTTTGCAGGACTAGAAGCGCAATGTGCTGCTATTGCAGATGATATCGCATACAATGCGCATGATATTGATGATGGTCTACGTTCGCAATTTTTAACACTCGATCAATTTGAACATGTTTCACTAACAGCAGCAATATTAAAAGATATAACAGATGAGCACCCCCATCTCGACCAAGCGCGTCGTGGTTACACACTTGTACGAAGACAAATAACAACCATGGTTGAAGATGTTATCAAACAATCACAAGAAAATTTAGCACGCATCAAACCAGCAAGCATAAACGATATTCACCAAGCAAAACAAACTATTGTCACCTTTTCACCAACAATGACTGTTTATGAAAAAGAACTAAAAAACTTTTTATTTAAAAATCTTTACTACCATGAACAAGTTCTTAGTCGTCGCAATGCAGCAAAACGCATTGTACAAAAATTATTCAATTGTTATTATGAAAAACCAAATACAATGCCTGAAAGTTGGCAGAACAAAACAGTGCACTTAAAAAATCAAGAGTTAGCACGTTTGATTGCTGACTTTCTTTCAGGCATGACAGATCACTACGCTCTACGTGAATATCACCGTTTATTTGACCATACAGATAATTTCGTCTAATGGCTTTTGGAATCATCATGGAAGCTAAATATGAATATCTTTAAAAACTTCGAAAAAAAAATTAAGAGATCAATTGAATTATCTGATATAAAAGGGAAAAATGGAGAAGATCTAGATTTATCAAAAATCACTGTTGATCCTCCGCGTGATTCCTCCCATGGTCATTTATCAACCAATGCTGCTATGGTGCTTGCAAAATCTATTGGAATCAATCCGCGTGCACTTGCAGATAAAATCATAGAACTTCTTAAAAATGATTCCTCTATCGAAAATATAGATGTTGCCGGTCCTGGTTTTATAAATATAAAGCTTACAAAATTATTTTGGCAAGATGCTATAAAATCCATGCTTGAATCAGGCACTTCTTATGGTCGTATCCCAATGGGACAAGGAAAACGCGTCAATGTTGAATATGTCTCAGCAAATCCGACAGGACCAATGCACGTAGGGCACTGCCGCGGAGCGGTTGTTGGAGATGTTCTCTCCAATTTGCTGCAATTTACGGGCTATAACATTACGAAAGAATATTATATCAATGATGCTGGTCAACAAATCGAAGTCCTCGCCCACTCTGTACTATTGCGCTATCGTGAGGCTCTTGGGCAAGAAATTAATGAAATTCCAGAAGGGCTCTATCCTGGAGAATACTTGATACCATTGGGACAATCACTTGCTCAAGAGTTTGGTGACCAACTCCTCACGATGGATAAAGATGAAGCCTTATCTCTTGTGAAAGAACGTGCAATTCATGCAATGATGACCATGATTCGCGAAGATTTGGCTGCTCTTAATATTTATCATGATATCTTTTTCTCTGAGCGAATGCTTTATGCAGATAATGCACGCGCCATTCGTAACACCATCAACGACCTCACTTTAAATGGTTATATCTACAAAGGAAAACTCCCCCCTCCCAAGGGAAAAAATACAGAAGATTGGGAACCAAGTGAACAAACTTTGTTCCGTTCAACAAATGTTGGTGATGACCAAGACCGTGTTTTAGTCAAATCTGATGGTTCTTACACTTATTTTGCTGCTGATGTTGCTTATTTTCGGGATAAATTTAATCGTCATTTTGATGAAATGATTTATATTCTAGGCGCAGACCACGCTGGCTATGTAAAGCGGCTAGAGGCAATGGCAAAAGCAATTTCTGGGGATAAAGCTAAATTAAGCGTCTTCTTATGTCAGTTGGTAAAACTTTTTCGCAACGGTCATCCTGTACGCATGTCAAAAAGAGCAGGATCTTTTGTCACTCTACGCGATGTTGTCGAAGAGGTTGGGCGTGATCCTGTGCGTTTTATGATGCTATACCGTAAGTGTGAAGCACCTCTTGATTTTGATTTTGCAAAAGTAACAGAACAATCAAAAGATAACCCCATCTTTTACGTACAATATGCAAGTGCACGTTGTCACTCAGTCTTTCGTCAAGCACAGGAAGCGCTTCATATTAAAAGCTTTTCAAATGATACATTAATCGCCCATCTTCATCGATTAACAGATGACCATGAAATATTGTTAATACGCAAACTTTCTGAATATCCACGTATCATTGAACAGGCCGTCGTTCATAAGGAACCGCATCGATTAGCGTTTTATCTTTATGACCTTGCTTCCAGCTTTCACACCCATTGGAATAAAGGGAGTGAAAATCTCAATTTACGCTTTATTCAACCTGATGATAAAGAGTTATCCTTTGCAAGATTGGGGTTGATACAAGCTGTTATCAATATTTTATCATCAGGACTTACCATCATAGGAGTCGAAGCACCAATAGAAATGCGTTGAAAAAGTTCTATAAATACATACAATAGGTACTCTATTGATAAACTTTTTCATGTATCCTTGCATGAGAGGGGGAAAATTTATAATTTTAATATAACAAATCAAAATCAACCATTGATTGCACGTAAGTGCAAATCACCATGTGAGAAAAGCTATGAGCGATAACGATCGCAAAAATCTACACGAAACAAAACACGATCATGAACACCATGATCCTTTGGAAAGACTTACGCGCATTTTTAATCCGCACAAACAAAGCGGAAACCAAAATGAGCAATCTTCTTTACAGACAGATCGATCAACATCTCACCCCGAAACATCATCCCATGATGATGATTTTTATTTGTCCTTTCTAGAAGAGGAACTTGAAAATAATTTAGCACATGACTTACCGTTTGATGATCAAAAAAAACAATGGGACTTGCATGCAACCAGCAACGCAACAGCCTCAGATATCGCACAAGCTGCTTCTTTCAACCATTCAAAACAAAATAATTTATCTGAAGAGAAATATTCTTCACCTAGCAGTCATGATGAAGAACAAATTTTAGATGAGCTTTCTCCATTACCAATCCCGAAGAACCAATCCCCTCAAGAGAAAACAACAGCAACCAGTGCTGATTCGTTTCATAAAAAAAGTAATCTTATTTCACAATCAGAATCAGAAAATTTCTTTTTTGATAAATCTGAAAGGCGCGAAAATAAGAAAGAGATTCCAGAATCTGTTGAACAAACCAATCGTTTTTCACAAACAAATTCACAACAGCCTAAAGCTACGAATATACAACAAACTCATGATGATAATCAAAACCTCTATGACACTCCTGTAAACCATCCCTATAAAATTTCAGCTGATCAAGAAAATTGGATCAAAAAAGATTATTCTGATGTCTCCTCTTCTTATCCTGATGTCTCCTCTTCTACAGAGGCAAATGAGTTTTTCTCATCTTCTAACCTTATGTCAGAAAGACAAAACACTGCAAGAAATCAAACAAAAAGTACCTTCTCCTCACCTTTGGATTCTCCACCAGTTGATAGACAATCTTATTTAAAGGGGGCTTCACAAGAAGATCATACAACCAATTATCCCCATTTTTTTGAAGAAAACCCTTCACAAAAAGAAACTTATAGCGAAAAAGTTCCAATATATAATGAGGCTCAAGCCCAATACATCAATAACACCGAAAGTACCTCTAACCCAAATAGAGAAATTTCATATGATGAAAGTAATTCAGATGAGTTTCTTTCCTCATCAGCCTCTTTGAATACAAAACAAACGGATGGCTTTTTTGCCCATAACTATACGCACAGAGATACTCCCCCTCCCAATGTTGATACTTATAAATTTTCAGAGGAAATCGTAGAAAAAACTGGCCCTATTATGGTTCCAGAAGTCCCGTATGAAGCGCCAGAATATGATGTGCCAACTAGTGGTGGTTTAGAGGAAGAATTTGCTGATGTACTTAATGTAGGAAATGTCCCAACGGATAATTTTTCTCAAAAACAACAGAAAAATGAGGTTTTTAGTGAAGTTTTTCATCAGTCTATGCAAAATTCAAAAGAAGGTGTTTATATAAACTCTAAAGAACAAAATTCCGACTATTTTTCTTCTGCCAATATGGAATATAATTTTCCCCCTTTTAGCGAGAATTCATCATACACAGGCTCAGATGAAGTTCCCACGCATCCACCAGCTCCTCCTCCCTTAAAAAGTTTTATTTTTGGTAAAACTTTCATTAAAGGTATTTTTATACTTATTTTAATAGGAATTGGATTTGCTGGTTATTCGCACTTTTTTATGTCATCACAAAAAAATGAAGAAACGATCATTATCCACGCTGATAATGCGCCTTTTAAATTCAAACCAGAAACAACTGAACCGAAAAATGATGTTGCACATAATTTAGATATCTATAAGCAAACAACTGAACAAAATGAAAAACAAGAAAACACACAACAATTTCTTATTGATAACTCTGAACAACCTGAAAATTTAAAAGAATTAAATCCTGAAGAATCTTCAAACGCTTCATCTTCTTCTTTAAATGAATCTGATGTTGAAGATGCAGTCACAGAAGCCATAAACCATACTATTCCCACGCAAGAAGTACAAACTGTTATTGTAAATCAAGATGGTACAGTTACACTAGCTCCCGTACATCAAACAAAGGGCAAAACTGCTGCTCAGTCTGAAGAAAACATTGATCAAACTCCTAATGAACTTCAAGATTCGTCCCTTGTTTCGTCGCATGATTCTGATATAAACAATCAAGAAATAGACCTTGATCTCAAAAATAATATTGATAAAATAATCGCAGAAAGTACTTCTAACTCAAATATTGAAGAAAAATTTATCCCTATTCCTTCTCATGCAGAAAGAAATACACAAGTTGAAACACCCGCCGCGTCTCGCCCCACATCATCAAACAAAGTCGCAGCACAAAATTCAGAAAGTTATTACGTACAACTTGCATCTCAACCAACGCATGAGCTAGCTAGAAATTCTTTAAAAAATATGAAATCTAAGTTTGGATTCCTTATCGGTGCCCGTTCTTTAAATATTCAATCCGCTTTTATACCAGGAAAAGGTACTTATTACCGTGTTCGGATTCAAGCGCAAGACCGTAATGAAGCCATAATCCTTTGTGAATCCATTAAAAGTTCTGGTGGAAGCTGCTTCATCACACGCTAAACCAATCATGCAACGGTTTTAACAACCGTTGCATGATTTATTTCCATACCATTTAATTACTTACCAAAAACTTCAGAAATTAAAATCGTCTAATCTTTTTTATGTCTTTGTGCTGACTTTATTCTTTAATCTACGTCGATTTGCGTCCTATCTAAAAGATTATATTTATGAAAAAGTCATTCCGTACCCTTATAAGTATAAGGTACAGGAGGGAGCGAATTTAAATCTTTTTTGGGCGTTGTTACGCTTTGGCTTGTTTCTGGAGTATTATAACGCGAACTATGTTCAGGAGATTTTGCAAAAAAAGATCCTAAAAAACCAAAAATAAACCAGATAATAACGACCGCGAGAAGAATAGCAAAAATACCCTTAGCGATTGAAACACGTTGTTCACTATCTCTTCTTTCTGCTGCCATACGTTCTTCATATGTGTGATAATTTTTATCAATCATAGTAGATTCCTTTTCTCAATTCCCTTACCTTTTAATTTCTAGACAATATGCATATATGAAATTATTCAGATACTTATTTTGAGAAAACGATAATTATAGAAAAAAGTTCCAGCTTACTTCATAAAGTTGAGAAAAAGAGGCGAGAATAGAATTAAAATATCCACCCTATCATAGCCTTTGTATTCTATAATAAACCTCTTTGTGTTCTATAATAAAACATTGACACAAAGGTTTTGTTAATAATAGAGTTATGATCAAAATATCTCATTATTTTTATTAATAAAAATGAAACATACTCAAAAGGTTTTTTTATGAAATCTCCCATATCATCGCTTCCCTTTAAAATAGAACAACACCCATCTCCTCTGTCAGAAGAAAAATATGAAGAAATTTTAAAAAGTCCCGGTTTTGGTCAATTTTTTACAGACCACATGTGTACTATTCAATGGACTGAAGACAAAGGCTGGCATAATGCCATCATTTCTCAATACAAAGCTTTAGAAATTAACCCTGCAAGTACCGTTTTACATTACGGACAGGAAATTTTTGAGGGTTTAAAAGCATATCGAGCAAAAGATGGGCGCATCTTGCTCTTCCGTCCTGATGCCAATGCACAACGCTTTATAGAATCAGCGAGGCGTTTAGCTATGCCAGAATTGCCAAAAGATATTTTTCTGGATGCCGTTCATCAATTAGTAAAAATTGATCAAAAATGGGTTTCTGATCATCCCAACGCTAGCCTCTATATCCGTCCATTTATGTTTGGCAATGAAAACTTTTTGGGAGTCCGCCCTTCTCAAGAATATCTTTTTTGTATCATAGCCTCTCCAGTTGAATCCTATTTCAAAGGAGAAGAAAAATCTGTTAGTGTATGGATTGAAACAGATTATAGCCGCGCTGGTCCAGGGGGCACAGGCGCTGCCAAATGTGGTGGAAACTATGCAGCAAGCTTACTTGCACAAAAAACTGCAACTGAAAACAATTGTAGCCAAGTACTCTTCCTTGATATGATTGAACATAAATGGATTGAAGAACTTGGTGGTATGAATGTCTGCTTTATTATGGACAATAATACACTTGTAACCCCCACACTTAATGGAACTATCCTTCCAGGGATAACTCGTGATTCAATCTTAAGATTAGCTCAACAAATGGGTTTAAAAATAGAAGAGCGTCCTTATTCTTTTGCAGCGCTTCAAGAAGATGCAAAGAGTGGACACCTTAAAGAAGTCTTTGCTTGTGGTACAGCTGCCGTTGTCACATCAATTGGTCGTTTTAAATATAAAGGGGGAGAATTTATTATTGGAAATGAAACAGTTGGAGAAGTTACAAAGCAGCTTCGTACACAATTGGTTGGCCTTCAAAAAGGGAACATAGAAGATAAAAATGGCTGGGTTCATTCTGTCCAGCTCTCATAATAATAAGATATTTTCATATCTATAAACGCTTCCATGAAAGCAGATTCATGGAAGCGTATTTCCTAAAAAACTCCCTCTATTTTTAATGACGAAAAAAGAAAACATTAATCAAATTTTGAATGATCTCTATGCTGCGCTTTAATATTACGGACTGTACCCGTATGGGAGCGCATTACGAGAGTTTCCGTTTGAATGTAACGAGATGTAAATTTAACACCAGAAAGCATATTGCCATCTGTCACCCCTGTTGCTGCAAACAAAACATCACCCTTTGCCATTTCTTCCATTGTATAAGCTTTATTGGGATCACTAATCCCCATTTTAGCTGCACGAGCAATTTTCTCTTCTGTATCTAGCAGCAAACGACCTTGCATCTGTCCTCCAATACAGCGCAAAGCAGCAGAAGCTAAAACACCTTCAGGTGCTCCCCCAATCCCCATATAGATATCAATACCTGTTTCTTCTGGATCAGTTGTATCAATAACAGCAGCAACATCTCCATCCCCAATCAAGCGAATCGATGCCCCTGTCGCTCGTACTTCATTAATTAACTTTTCATGACGAGGCCTATCCATAATACAAACAACAATCTGATTAACAGCCACTCCTTTAGCCTTCGCAAGAGCATAGATATTATCGGTAGGACAAGCATCTATGTCTACTACTCCCTTTGGATAACCAGGACCAATAGCAATTTTTTTCATATAAACATCAGGAGCATAAAGGAGATTACCTTTTTCAGCAATTGCAACTACTGCCAAAGAATTGGCAATATTTTTAGCACAAAGTGTTGTTCCCTCTAGTGGATCAAGTGCAATATCGATCGCCAATCCACTTTGAAGACCTACTTTTTCTCCAATATAAAGCATAGGCGCTTCATCCCGCTCACCTTCACCAATCACCACTGTACCATCAATAGGCAATCGATTAAGTTCCTGCCGCATTGCATCTACAGCAGCCTGATCCGCAGCTTTTTCATCGCCACGCCCGCGCCAGCGTGCAGCAGCAACAGCAGCACGTTCAGTAACACGTACCAATTCAAGCGTCAAAATACGATCAAGTCCATTTAAAATCTTCTGAGTTGTGGGCATATGAAAAAATCCTACCGAATGAATACCAGAAAAAATATGAGTCCTTATTAAATACTAAGAATAAAGTTTTTGGCAAAGATGAAAATTTTCCACAAGAGACAAAAGGACTCAAGCTTGCCTTTTTGTCATTATCAAGAAAGTTATCAATTCTCTGCCATAGGCTCAATACGAATAAATTGAGATTTTGCAACAAGATGTCCATCTTTTTCAATTTCTGCAAGTGCCTGTCGTACATTCACCTCTGTTGTTTCATGCGTAATTAAAATAATTGTTTTTTCAATTTGATCTTCTACAAAAGATCTTTGAACAATCGACTCCAATGAGATGTGATTATCAGCCATATGCCTTGCGACCGCAGCAAAAACACCAGTACGATCATGAACATTTAAACGAATAAAATACCCCCCTGCATGATGCGAAATACGTGCTTTTTTATGAGGAGCAAGTTCTAATGCTGGACGTCTTAAAACAGGTGCATACTGAAAACCAGAACGCGCTTTTGCTATATCAGCCAAATCACCAATAACGGCTGATGCTGTTGCCATTCCTCCGGCGCCAGGACCAGAAAACAGTAATTCACCTAATAAATCACTTTGAATAGAAAGAGCATTGGTTACGCCATTTATCTGTGCAATCATTGAAGATGTTGGTACCATTGTTGGATGAACGCGTTGCTCTATTCCAGAATCCGTTTTTAATGCAACCCCTAAAAGCTTAATCCGATACCCTAATTCATCAGCTGCCCGAATATCAATTTGCGAAATATTATGAATTCCTTCAACATAAACATCATCTAACGAAACAGCCGTTCCAAATGCCAAGCTTGTCAACAAAGCTAATTTATGAGCAGTATCATTTCCCTCAATATCAAAACTTGGATCTGCTTCAGCATACCCAAGTCTCTGTGCATCTGCTAAACAATCTTTAAATGAAAGGCCTTCCGTAAACATGCGTGTTAATATATAATTACAGGTTCCATTGAGAATACCATAAATTCGGGATATGTGATTACTGACAAGTGATTCTCTCATCGCTTTGATGACAGGAATTCCACCTGCAACAGCTGCTTCAAAATGAAGAAAAACACCTTTTTTTTCTGCAATTATAGCCAGCTCTACTCCATGTCGAGCAAGAAGAGCTTTATTGGCTGTTACAACATGATGTCCTGCCTCAAGCGCTCTCTTAACAGCGGTGTACACCACATCCAATTCACCACCAATTAACTCTACAAAAACATCAATCTCATCAGAAGCAGCCAACTCCACAGGTGAATCAAACCATTTTATATCACTGAGATCAATTCCACGATTACGGCTTTTATCGCGCGCACTAACAGCAACGACTTTGATGAATCGCCCACATTGACAAGCTAAACTATTCGCTTTTTCACATAGAGCTCGAACAACTGAAGTACCAACCGTACCAAGTCCCGCAACACCAACTTTTAAAGCTTCTGCCATTATTAACCACTGATCCCTATCTTCACTGAAAAATCGTTTAAATGATGTGCCAATCAACACAAAGAGTACTTACATCCATAAGAACAAAAGAAATACCCCGCTCTATTCACTCCATGTTCTCCAATAGAATTATCCCCGCTTGTTCAATCAACATTCCTAAAAATATAATATTTATTGTCTTCAAAGATTTCAGAATCTTTATAAAATATCTAATTCAGAATGAAAATCTGTAAAACTAATAAATGCAAGTTGCCATAAAGAAAAGTTCTAAAAAATAATCAATAACAAATTAAAGAATATTGAATACTTGGTAAGAAAGAATAAAAACATCTCTTCTAAATCAACAAGTACTGGACAAAAAACATTCTTTCATATGATAAATTAAGAGAATGGATAAAACAAAGTAGAGCAGTAGATAATAACACATTCCTTCCTACCATTCCATAGCTTGAACTATAAATCTTTAATGCACCCATATATCAAAATAGAACCTTACATTAAAGTAAAAAACAAAACTTAATATGTGCACACCATAATTCTGCAATATTATAAATATGGAGAATAAATTTGCAAAACTCGAATATTTTACCTAAACTTATCGCCACCCCTTTGAAAAACTAGCGAATTGAAATGACAAAAACCTCAATCTGCCCTTCACCCAAGCTAATTCATTTTCAAATAAATAACCTTCCAAATATGTGAGGGAACAAATGAAGAGGTTTTAATTTTAAATTTCTCACAAACATGTAAAAGTAAAGATAAGAAAAATATTTTTAATATATTCTGTAAAATTGATTTAATATTCTCATTTTCATCATACATAATATATTTATATTTTTAAAATAAAAGTAATATATAGCTTAATCCTCAAAAAACTTTTGTATGATTATTATTATTTGTTAATTTGGTAATAAATATTTGCTTTATACTTCATAAATTTATACAGTTTTTTGCTTTATGATAAGCTCAAATAAGAAATCTTCTGTATAAAGGCTCTTTCAAGCAAGTTAAATAATATTCTCATGTGCAAGAAAAGATAACAAACGATAAAATATGCAAAAAATAAACACATTTAAAATAATGTTTTGATCATTTTTGCCTACTACTCAAACTGAAAAGAAACAATCCAAACAGGAATTGCTCAAAAATTATTCAATAAAACACACTTTTTTCAAAAAAAATGACACAGAGGGCTTGCGAAGTAAAAAGATCCTCTCTATAAGCCTCATCAATGGTTTGCGCCCATCGTCTAGCGGTTAGGACATCGCCCTTTCACGGCGGAAACAGGGGTTCGATTCCCCTTGGGCGTACCATAATCCTTTTTTCTATGTTTAATACATTCATTTTATTTGTATTTTTAAAAACGAGGAATGTATAAATAAAAACGAGGAATAAGATTTTTAAAGGGATCTCTTCGTAAAAAAGATACGAGAATCATTAGATGATTAATTTCTTTGTTGCATTTCGATAGTAGTGCTTTACTGCGCACAGTTGATAACAATAAAAATCGATAAAATATAAAAACTAGAGGGTTCTAGCTCATGATACGGTAAGTTTATAAACCATATTCTTGCGTATGCCGTTAATTTTTAAATTAAAACCAGCCACATCATTTATACGTTTCTTCCAACCTTCAAAACTGAAATTTACCCCAAAACGCATTTTGTATGAAGCATTTCTAATTACAGTGCCTTTGTATCACATTAAATTTTTCTATAAACAAACAGACCGTAATCTTAGAATTGAAATACGATATAAAAATAGATTCTTATTCACCTAACACAACAAATCAAGAAACTATAATTTAGAATACGATCAACTTATTAAATAGAATCTCTGATAAATAAAAATGCATAATCCCTCTTCCCCAGTGATCTAACTACCTTATCTAGTAAACAGATTCTTCATCGATCATAGAATAATTATAGATTTGTAAACACATCACTTCTTTTCAAAAATTAAACCCTCCAAAAAAACTTTACACTCTATTGATAATATATTCTAAAAGCTCATATTTGAATGCTTTTTTCCCTTGTTTTTACTTTTCATTATAAACTTGAAAGTGCTATAAAGTAGTATCGCTTAAAAAAAAGGACTTCTAATGGTAAAGATCAAAGTAGAAAACCCCGTTGTTGAACTTGATGGGGATGAGATGACCCGTATCATCTGGAAATATATCAAAGATAAATTAATCCATCCCTATCTCGACATTGATCTCAAATATTATGATCTTTCCGTCGAAAATCGTGATGCAACCAATGATCAGGTAACAATCGATTCTGCCAATGCTATCAAAAAATATGGGGTTGGTATAAAATGTGCAACCATCACACCTGATGAGGCACGCGTTAAAGAATTTAACCTAAAAAAAATGTGGAAATCACCTAATGGCACAATCCGCAATATTTTAGGAGGAGTCATTTTTCGCGAACCCATTATCTGTAAAAACGTCCCTCGCATTGTTCCTAACTGGACAAAGCCAATTATCATCGGACGTCACGCTTTTGCTGATCAATACAAGGCAACAGATTTTAAATTTCCAGGAAAAGGGAAATTAAGTATTAAATTTGTAGGTGATGACAATCAAGTTATTGAACATGATGTTTTTGATGCCCCAAGCGCAGGGGTTGCTATGGCTATGTATAACCTTGATGAGTCAATTCGTGATTTTGCCCGCGCATCCTTTAATTATGGACTACAAAGGAATGTTCCAGTTTATCTTTCAACAAAAAATACCATTCTAAAAACTTACGATGGTCGTTTTAAAGATATCTTTCAAGAAATATTTGATACGGAATTTAAAACTGAATTTGAAAACCGTAAATTATATTACGAACACCGTCTTATTGATGATATGGTTGCTTCTGCATTAAAGTGGTCAGGGGGCTATGTATGGGCATGTAAAAACTATGATGGTGATGTTCAATCTGATATTGTTGCCCAAGGCTTTGGTTCTCTTGGTCTCATGACTTCTGTTCTTATGACACCAGATGGTAAAATTGTTGAAGCAGAGGCAGCACACGGCACCGTAACACGCCATTACCGTCAGCATCAAAGAGGTGAAGAAACATCAACAAATTCTATTGCATCTATTTTCGCATGGACGCGTGGGCTGGCACACCGTGCTAAACTAGATAACAATGAGAAATTAAAAAACTTTTCCACGACATTGGAAGAAGTTTGTATTAAAACCGTCGAAGAGGGTTTTATGACTAAAGATCTCGCACTTTTGATTGGTCCTAAACAAAAATGGCTTTCTACGACAGGTTTCCTCGAGAAAATTGATGAGAATCTCAAAAAAGCAATGGGCAATTAAGTTATTACTTAAATTAAAATTCAAAGCTCTAAACAGAGCTTTGAATTTCTCTTGGCAAATTCAAAGAAGTACCTTATAAGTAAAAAGAGGATAAACTTTTATTAAATAGCAAAAAAACAGTGAAAAAACAAAGTTGGTCTGCGCTTTTATTAGGTAAAAACGGTCTTTGCTTTTTAACGTTTACAGGTGGTGTTGTATTACACGCAACCAACGTTTATATTGTTATTACTATTTTACCCTCCCTTATGAATCATATTGGCAATGAGATATATTATTCTTGGGTGGCAACTGTCTTTATTACAGCTTCACTCCTTGGTACTTCACTTGCAACAAAAATATTAGGAAAATTAGGTCCTCGCAACGCTTATGTTATCTCTGGACTTATATTTACCTTAGGCACTTTCCTGTGCAGCATTTCTTCATCTATGTCATTATTTTTAATAGGACGCTTTATTCAAGGATTGGGAAGTGGTTCTTTGTTATCTCTATCCTATTCCATGGTACGTATTATTTTCAGCCCCTCTTTATGGTCACATGCATTAAGTGTTATCTCTGGAATGTGGGGAATATCAACCTTATTAGGTCCAGCGATAGGAGGAATTTCTGTATATTATGGCCTATGGAGAGCATCCTTTTGGATCATTGGCGCATTAGCTATATTCTTCTTACTCATAGCCTGTAAAATTTTACCTAAAAAGAATGAAAACTATGTTCCAACATCCCCCCTCCCTCTTCTTCAGCTTTTCATACTCACCTTATTGATTTTTATCATTTCTGTTGGAGGAGCTATGGACACAACAATGGCAAAAATTTGCGGATTAGTTATCGGACTTAGTCTTCTCTTTGTTCTAGCAAAAATCGAATCATATAGCTTTCATCCTATGTTGCCGCGCAAATCCTTTTCTTTCTCTTCTGAAATTTTTCCCGTTTACGCATTAATACTCGTGATGACAACAGTCGTGTACAGTATAGAACTTTATTTACCACTTTTTCTTCAAGAACTTCATGGACAAGCTCCCCTTATAGCCGGTTATATAGCAGCACTTATGAGCCTAGGGTGGACGTGTGGAGCCCTCTCAAGTGCTGCTGTCTCCACAAAAAAAATTCGCAACATCATTATATACTCGCCCCTATTTAAACTGTTAGGTATAGCGATTCTTTTATGGCTCATCCCAACAGAAGTTTCCACACTTGAATATATTTTTACTATTTGCTTAGCACTATTTTCTATTGGAATCAGTGCGGGCATAGCATGGCCACATTTGCTCACACGGATCTTACAATGTACAAATGATGAAGATGCTCTACGTGCCAGTGAATCCCTTACCTCCGTACAACTATTTTCAGCTGCATTGAGTGCAACTCTAGCCGGAGTTATCACCAATCTTTCCGGTCTCTTTAATCCTGGAGGAACAATAGGAATGATCTTAGCAGCAAAAACTCTTCTTATAGTGCTCATTGGTTTTTTATTTTGTTTTGCTATTCCATTAGCGCTGCGCATTTCTTACTGCATATTAAAAAGTCCAACAGGACATTCCAATAATTAAATAAACATAAAAATACCTTCTTCATTAAAAAAATCAAAAGTATTAAGCATGCTTTTCCATATACCATGAGACGCAAAAAATCACTAGTCCACACAAAGTTAGAACACTTCCTAAAATAGCTGTATATTCATAACTATAGCCCAATTTTAAAACTAATGCTCCAGATTCTGCACCAAGAGCATTAGCAATATTAAAAGCAGACTGCATTAATGCTCCTGCCAAAATCTGTCCCTGTAGTGCAACATCCATAATTTTTGTTTGTATAGAAGGCATAGAAGCAAAAGAAGTCCCAGCAAAAAAGCATCCTATTGCCGCTGTTAACGGAGCATAGGACAAAAAGAAAAAAAGAAAAAAAACAAATACGCTCCAAAGCATAGAAAAAAATATCATCGGCGAAATACCAATTTTAACAGCTAATTTAGGCCCCAAGAGATTTCCTACCACCATTCCCAATCCAACTAACGGCATGATAAATGGTACCCACTCAAGTGAAACACCAGAAATATGCATTAATGTTGACTTGATATAAGTGAAAACAGAAAATAATCCTGACGCTCCCACCGAAACCATTAACAAAAGAAGCCATACCTGCTTTTGCTTTAATGCACCCATTTCGTGCAAAGGATTCGTTTTTGGAAAACTTAAATCACAAGGCAAAAAATTCCAAATAAGCAAACAACATAATAAAGCAATCATACCCACAAGGACAAAAGCAATCTGCCAACCAATAAGTTGACCAATCCAAGTAGCACTGGGTGCTCCCAAAACGGTTGCAATTGTTAAGCCAAGCATAACATATCCAACAGCTTTAGAACGTTCTTTCATTTCTACCATTGAAGAGGCAACCATAGCCGCAAGTCCAAAATAGATTCCATGGGGAAGTCCACTGAGAAAGCGTAATACTACTAATATGCTAAAATCAGAAACAAAGGCACTAGCGATATTTGCTAAAGCATAAAAAAGCATCAATCCTATCAAAACAGTTTTGCGTGATACATGAGCTGTTGCCACAGCTAAAAGAGGTGATCCAATTACAACTCCTAATGCATAAGCAGAAATATATTGACCAGCGGTAGGAATATCAACATATGAACTTCGTGCCATCTCTGGCAGTAGCCCCATTGCAACAAACTCTGCAGTACCAATAGCAAAACTCCCCACGGCAAGGGCTAAAATTATTAAACGCCGTATTCTCGAATCAATTTCCAATGCAAGAACCTTTTGTTTATAAGAATCCCTCATATCATCACTTCTGGATAGGAGTTTTAACTGTAGATATCTGTAATACACACAAACAAAAATTCAAAACATTGTTATACGCATACCCAATAGTCCCCAATGAAGTTTTAGAAATATTTTGATATATAAAGCATTTTATGAAGTTTCAGGTAAGATTCTTTAATGAAAAACCTTTGAAACCCTCAAGGTTATAGACGTATTCACCTATTTTTCTCAGATCTGCCAGATAATAAACTTTGTCTCCTATTTTATCAGTTCCGATTTTACAGTGAAACCTTTATTTTGCGACGATATACTGTACCCTATAAATAATTCTAAAATTTGTCGAATAATGCACTTCAAACAAGTGAACCACATCTCATCATTATCTTGATACAAAGATAAAACTTCTCCCAAAATTATTGTTGCATTATTTTTGTTATCTAAATGCAGATCCTCCAAATTGATAAGCTATAATTTCAACTTTACGCCATTCTTATAAATTATTATAGAATCTTTTAAAAACTCTCATGAGAATAGTGCTTGGTTTCTAGATTTATTAAATATCCTCTTTTAGGCATCTTTACCCCTCCCTCCTCTAACAGAGGAATCGCATCAGATATCTAACTCATTATCTTTAAATTAAAATATTCAATTAAATATACTATGCTTATTTTCAGATAAATTCTATAAACAGAGCAGAAAACAAATATAATAATTTTTATCTCAATATATTTATCGATATTTTATAAATGTGCTAATTATCGTGATTAATATTTAAATTTTTTATGACTTAAAATATATAATTATCTTATAAATAATACTTATTATTAAGATATAAAAATAATAAAAACTTAAAATATATAATTATAATATTTAAAATGTTGTAATCTTATTTTAGTTTTATTTTAATTTTCTAAAGATTTATCTATTCGGTTGTATATAACCCATTCTTTACCTTTAGTAATAAAAAACACAAATTAGCTCATAAAAATACAATTTTCATACTTCTTTAAGAGTTCGCTAACACCTCATTAACATTGTTGCTTTAAACAGTCATCAGAAACAGAAATAAACTGTTTTTCTCCGGATCAGGTAGCGCGTACCGGAGTAACAGTTTCTGTTTTATATAGTAATTAGAAAAAGAATATATGCCCTATAAAACCGCACTTCTATATCTTAGGATAGTGGAATTTATAATTTTTGAAGGTGTTTTCTAATTTCATATTTTTAGCTAAATTTGTAAGTGCAAGAATAAATTCAATAAAAAAATGAAACGCTATATTACAATTAATATTTTAGCGTCCTTGTGCCCATAGAGCGCGCGTTTCAGCGCAAAAATCAGCATAACAGCCTTCTTCAATGGCATCACGAATTCCCTGCATCAGTTGTTGATAATAAAAAAGATTATTCCAACTCAACAACATACCCCCAAGAGATTCACCAGATTTGATCAAATGATGCAAATAAGCACAACTATAATCATGTGCTGCTGGACAAAGTGACTGCGGATCAAGAGGATGTGGATCTTCTGCATAACGCGCATTACGCAAATTAATTCTACCAAAGCGGGTAAAAGCTAAACCATGACGTCCTGCACGCGTCGGCATAACACAATCAAACATATCAACACCACGAGCAACACTTTGTAAAATATCATCAGGTGTCCCTACTCCCATAAGATAGCGTGGTTTATCCTCTGGTAAAATCGGACAAGTAGTATCCAATACTGCTGTCATAACACTCTGCGGCTCACCAACAGCAAGCCCTCCAATAGCGTAACCTTTTAAATCCATTTCTTTTAATGCTTGAGCAGAACGTTCACGCAGTTTCATATTATCACCACCTTGAACAATCCCAAACAATGCTTTATCTGGCTGATCTCCAAAAGCTGTTTTACAACGCTGCGCCCACCGCAATGAAAGTTCCATAGCTTCTTCCATTTCTTTTTCAGTTGCAGGTAATGCAATACATTGATCCAACTGCATCTGGATATCCGCACCAAGAAGTTCTTGAATTTCGATAGAACGCTCTGGACTCATTTCATAGTAAGCTCCATTAATGTAAGAGCGAAAAATCACACCTTGTTCAGTAATTTTACGGATTCCCGCCAATGACATAACCTGAAAGCCACCAGAATCGGTTAAAATAGGTCCGCTCCAGCGTGAAAATTCATGTAATCCTCCCAAACGCGCAACACGTTCAGCTCCTGGACGTAACATTAAATGATAAGTATTCCCCAAAATGATATCTGCACCAAGATCACGTATTTGATCCATATACATAGCCTTAACGGTTCCTGCCGTCCCAACAGGCATAAATGCGGGTGTACGAACACATCCTCGCCCCGTTATAATTTCGCCTCGACGTGCATACCCATCTTGAGCAATTTTTCTATAATGAAATGTCTTTATCATAACTCTCGTCTTTTTGATTCCATCAATGCATATCTCTATAGAAAGAAAAAAGATATCCCCTTACGAGCATTGTCATAAGCTTTATGAATTAATTTTTGATTCGCTCAATATTGTAACCAGCATAAAAAATTAAACGAGATAAAAGAACATTTCTTGTTAAGAAATCACCATAATAAAAGTGATAATCTAGCTCCAAAAAAATAGCAAAATCCTTATAATATCATACCTCAAAATACCTACGATTAATGCACTAAAGCCTTAATAGAACTGCAAAATTATTATCACAATAATCTCATCTTCACATACTTCCATAAGCAATAACTTTGTACGCATAGAAGAAAATTCTGAACGCATTGTACAGCTTACAATATTCTTTACTTTTACAGATAAAAATTTTTCATCTGCTGAGCACGGCGATCCCCACGCTTAATAAAAGCGCAAATGAGCATAATCATTTATCCCCTTACAATATTGAGATAGCTCTTGGCACTTGAGATAATTCACAAAAGAAATTAACGTGTAAAAACACTTAAAAAAACTAAAAATGCTTTTTGTAAAGATTCTCAAATACCAAAAGCTCTATCGTAACATTAGAGGCTGAAAAAGCGTATGATGGTACCCGTTTGCTCCTTCACAAGCTTTAAAACTATACATGCCATGAATATCATCGTGGAAGTGAATGTTGATATATACTGAGAAATTCTTCTTAAAAAAATACATAAATGTGCAACATAAGTATATTCCGTTTGGAGCGTTCCTCTATTAAAAAACGAGAAAAATAAAAGCGTAAGGCTATGCATAACCTTCATTATTTAAATGATATCGCTTTAGATACTTTTTAAAAAAGTAAAGCTGAATTAAAAAGAATATGGCAAGACTAGCCATTTGTTTCACCTCTGCGCCTTCACATTCTTCTAAGATTAAACTGTCTTCTTGTTTTAAAGATGACACCAATGAGATATACATAAATGCTGGTTTTCCACCTTGCTAGGAAAACTGGAGCAGCTAGTAAGGCTCTTATCCGTATTAATATGTGTGCTGCTGCATTAGGATTGGATGTTGATTTACAAGCAGCAACAAAAGCACACGCTCTCTCAGAAAAGTAACATCATAAAACCATTAATAGACCAACAATGAATTGAAGAGAAATGCCGAATTTTTTATAAAATACTTTTCCAAACAACAACCATAACACAACAGACTTTGCGTTTTCCTATTCTGACAAGTGTTTGTACAAATCCTTTGCGTTATATTCTTCAAGAAGATCCGATTGAAGGAAATATATGGACAATTCTTAGCTCGAAATTATAAAAGGTAAGTGTGATACTACAAAAGAGTTTTGTGTGCCTTTATTGATCAGAAAAGAGTATTTTTTCTTAGAAACTGACAATTGAAATCAGTATAATTTATACTATTTTGCATCCGCAGCAATAACGGCTTTGGTAATTGAATCTGGATCTGCAACAGGTTCACCACGTTTAATTTTATCAACATTTTCCATACCTTCAACAACCTGTCCCCATATGGAATATTGACGATCAAGCCACGGAGCATCTGCAAAACAAATAAAAAACTGAGAATTAGCAGAATTTGGATTCTGACTACGTGCCATAGAAACTGTACCACGCTTATGAGAAAGATTTGAAAACTCTGCTGTTAAATTTGGTTTTTCTGCCCCCCCCATACCCGCACGGGATAAATTGAATTTTTCACTATCCTTCTTTCCAAATTGGACATCGCCAGTTTGCGCCATAAAACCATCAATAACGCGATGGAAAATAACATTATCATAAGCACCTTCACGTACCAATTCTTTAATACGTG
Organism: Bartonella sp. PS17NMGDW; assembly: GCF_042193555.1. NCBI lineage: Bacteria > Pseudomonadati > Pseudomonadota > Alphaproteobacteria > Hyphomicrobiales > Bartonellaceae > Bartonella > Bartonella sp. PS17NMGDW. Next base: position 65,404 of record NZ_JBHILY010000005.1, read on the forward strand.
CAACATGTTTTGGCGCTAAATCAGCCAAAAGCTCAATAACAACTCTGCCCTTTGTTGTTTCAAGAATTAAAGTATTCTCTGGATTTTTATTCTCAGCCATATGGAAAGCTCCTTTGATTCATTTCTCAACTTGTAAAGTAGCAGCATTAATAACATCAGGATTTTTTACAGATCCATTATTACTTGTCGTACCTTTTTTTATTTTATCAACAATATCCATCCCCTTTATAACCTCTCCAACAACCGTATACTGACCATTTAAAAAAGCAGCATCATCAAAACAAATGAAGAATTGAGAATTCGCGGAATCCGGATCTTGTGACCGTGCCATCCCAACAGTACCACGCTTAAACGGCTGCTTTGAAAACTCTGCCGGTATATTGGGATAATTTGAGCCACCCATACCAACGCGTTTCAAATCAAAATCTCTACTGCCTTTTTTTCCAAACTTTACATCACCAGTTTGTGCCATGAAATTAGGAATAACACGATGAAATACAACATTATTATAGGCCCCCTCCTCTGTTAATCTTTTAATTTGCGCAACATGTTTTGGCGCCAAATCAGGACGCAGACGAATAATGACATCACCATCTTTGAGAGATAAAACAAGAAGGCTTGCATCACTTGCTGGGCTAGAATTACCGGCGACAGCGGACAATGAAAAAAAACAAAACACACATATCAAAACAGCAAAAATTCTACGAGACACAATTATTCTCCCCTAAAAGATTGGAATTTCGAGCTCAAAGCTCGTGCAATATTGGGCGGTACAAATGGTGTCACATCACCTCCCATGGAGGCAATTTGGCGTACCAATGTAGAAGTTATCGCACGCCCAGAAACGCTTGCCGGCAAAAAAACAGTTTGCAATTCAGGAGCCATAACGCCATTCATCCCTGCCATTTGCATTTCATAATCAAGATCAGTACCATCACGCAATCCACGAATGAGAAATGAAGCACCAACTTCACGCGCCTTCTCAATTAGAAGGTTGCTAAATGAAAGAACCTGCAATCGGTTAGAATCCGCGCCAAACAAATCTTTCCCTACCTGCGTAATGAAATCAACACGCTCTTCGAAGCTAAAGAGTGTTTTTTTGTCAGCCTGTATCCCTATAGCGACGACCACCTTATCAGCTAACACAAAACATCCTTTCAAAACATCAAGATGACCATTTGTAAGAGGATCAAAAGAACCTGCATAAAGAGCAATTTTCATGATTTTACTTCATCCTCTTGAAAATTATTTTTCTTCGCTCATATCAACTGTATCAGAATGCTTCTCACCTTCATCATCTAATGAACTCGTATCATCTTCAGGTTCAGAAATACGTTCAACCGATACGACCCTTTCACCTTTGGCTGTATTAAAAATTGTGACTCCCTTAGTTGAGCGCCCAGCAGTACGAATTCCCTCAACAGGAACACGAATAAGCTGTCCCCCATCTGATACCAACATAATTTGATCTTGCGCCTTCACCGGAAAAGCCGCTACTAATTTACCAATTTCAGCTGTTTTAGATGGATCTGTTGCACGAATCCCTTTTCCGCCACGTCCGGAAATCCGGAACTCATAGGATGAAGAGCGTTTACCATAACCAAACTCACTCACCGTCAAAAGCATTTGTTCACGTGCATGAAGTTCTGCATAACGTTCATCTGTTAACTCTGTTTCAGCACCCCCATCTTCCTCATCAAGAGTTACAATATCTTCAACATCAGCATCTGCACCAGAAGCACGCCGTTCATTCATTACACGTTTAATATAAGCAGAACGCTCAATGGACGTCGCCTCGACATGCTCTAAAATTGTCATCGAAATGACTTTATCGCCTTTAGCTAAATTGATACCACGAACTCCCACAGAATTACGCCCAGCAAAGACACGAACATCAACAACTGGAAAACGGATACATTGTCCATTGGCTGTTGTTAGAACAACATCATCATGTTCTGTACAGGTTTCAACAGAAAGAATTTCATCTTCTTCATCAAGTTTCATTGCAATTTTACCATTACGATTAACTTGAACGAAATCTGATAATTTATTACGACGCACAGTTCCACGTGTTGTCGCAAACATAACATCCAATGCACTCCAGCTCGCTTCATCTTCAGGCAAAGGCATAATCGTTGTAATACGCTCACCTGGTTGTAAAGGAAGCATATTGATCAAAGCCCGCCCACGCGATTGGGGTGTCCCCAGCGGCAGTCGCCAAACTTTTTCCTTATAAACAATTCCACGTGATGAAAAGAAAAGAACCGGTGTATGCGTATTGGCAACAAACAATCGCGTTACAAAATCCTCATCCTTCGTGGACATACCAGAACGCCCCTTACCACCACGTCGCTGTGCACGATAGGTATTAAGAGGCACACGTTTAATATAGCCACTATGGCTCACCGTTACCACCATATCCTCTGGTGCAATCAGATCTTCACTCTCCATCTCAGCGCTACCAAAACCAAATACGGTACGTCGCGGCGTTGCAAATTCCTCACGAAGAGCGCTCAACTCATCCTTAACAATACACATAATGCGTATGCGTGATGCCAAGATATCAAGATAGTCAGCGATATCCACGCCAATTTTATTCAATTCATCAGCGATTTCATCACGCCCAAGGGCTGTCAATCGTTGCAAACGCAATTCTAAAATAGCACGCGCCTGTTCTTCAGAGAGATTATAAGTACCATCCTCATGAATAATATGACGAGGATCATCAATAAGTTTAATCAAAGGTGCGACATCCATTGCTGGCCAGCGTCGCTCCATTAACTGTGCACGTGCTGTCTGCGGATCAGGAGCTTTGCGAATAAGTGCGATAATTTCATCAATATTGGCAACAGCAAGGGCAAGACCAACCAAAACATGTGCTCGCTCACGCGCTTTACGCAAAAGATATTTTGTTCGCCGACTGACAACTTCTTCCCGAAAAGAAACAAATGCACGAAGCATATCAAGCAACGTCATCTGTTCGGGTTTTCCCCCATTCAAAGCAACCATATTACAACCAAAGGAAGTTTGTAGCGGCGTATACCGATATAATTGGTTTAAAACAACTTCCGCAACGACATCTTTCTTCAGCTCAATAACAACCCGATATCCATCACGATCAGATTCGTCACGCAAATCAGAGATTCCCTCAATGCGTTTATCGCGCACCAATTCGGCCATTTTCTCAATCATCGTTGCCTTATTAACTTGATAAGGGATCTCATTCACAATAATTGCTTGTCGACCATTGCGAATTTCTTCGATCTCAACTTTAGCACGCATAATGATTGAGCCACGTCCTGTTTCATAAGCTGCACGAACACCAGAATGTCCGAGGATAATGCCCCCTGTAGGAAAATCCGGACCAGGAATAATTTCAATTATTTTATCGAGTGTGATATCGGGATTATCAATCAAAGCGATACAACCATCAACGACTTCACCAAGATTATGGGGAGGAATATTGGTTGCCATTCCCACAGCAATCCCCCCTGACCCATTAACCAAAAGATTGGGAAAACGCGCTGGTAAGACAACCGGCTCACGCTCACGCCCATCGTAATTATCCTGAAAATCAACAGTATCTTTATCTATATCAGCTAAAAGTTCTTCTGAAACTTTTTCTAAACGACACTCAGTATAGCGCATAGCCGCGGGTGGATCACCATCAACGGAACCAAAATTTCCCTGACCATCAATCAATGGATTTCTTAAAGAAAAGTCCTGCGCCATACGCACTAAAGCATCATAAATTGAAGCATCACCATGGGGATGGAATTTCCCCATAACCTCACCAACAACACCAGCAGATTTACGATATGACTTATTGAAAGAAAGCCCCATCTCATTCATAGCATGAAGGATACGTCGATGAACAGGCTTAAGACCATCACGAACATCAGGGAGTGCACGTGAAACAATCACGCTCATCGCATAATCGAGATAGGAGCGTTGCATTTCATCAATAATACTGATTGGTTCAATACCGGTTAGCACATCACGTTCTGGAAGTGGAGTAAGATCGGTCACAATTTTAAAACTTTCAAAAAAGAATCATTTCACTTTATTTATATCGAAAAATACACCAAAATGCTAATTTCTCCCCCATGACAAAAAAGAAATTTAACAATATTTTTCAATATGTTATTAATTTATATTAAAATTACCAATAATAATCAACAATTTCCACTTCGCTAAACTTCAAAAATCTGAAACAAACAAATCATAAAGTAATCATGATACTGCAATTAAAGACTCTTAAAAAGGTACGTCATCATCTAATTTGTGTGAAAAACTTTCTCCCAATTGATTATTATTTTGACCAAACGTATTTCTCTGATTTGAGTTACTATCGGCAAAGCCACCACTATAACTCCCCCCTTGACTTGCTCCTTGCTCCCCGCCCGCGGTTCCCCGCCCATCAAGCATTTGTAATTCACCACGGTACTTTTGCAAAACAACCTCTGTTGTATAACGGTCATTTCCATTTTGATCTTGCCATTTTCGTGTCTGTAACTGCCCCTCAATGTAAATTTTGCTGCCTTTTTTTAAATATTGCTCTGCAACTTTGACAAGGTTTTCATTAAAAATAACAATACTATGCCACTCAGTGCGTTCTTTTCGCTCATTTGTATTCCGATCACGCCAACTTTCTGAAGTAGCAATACGCAAATTTGCCACTTGATCACCAGAATTCAAACGGCGGATTTCAGGATCCGCACCAAGGTTACCAATCAAAATAACTTTATTAAGGCTACCAGCCATCGCATAAACTCCAAAATTTTAATTCGTAAAATACTCTGTTTTATAATAGTTATAACCATCTTGACCTTCAATTTACATGTCTGCAATTGACCTTCAATATGGATATTGCTATCCTTTCCCAATATTGTATCCGTGTAATTATAACAAAAGATGATAAAGACGCATAGTTTATTCCACCACGAGAGAATAAAAAGCTACTCATTTGTATTCCTCTTTTCATAAAACTTATACCTTCTTTTAGCATTAAAGCAGTTAAACACATTGTAATTCTAAAAAAACAGTTTTATTCCATTTTAGATGCTCAGTTTTTGTCACATATGCCAAGGGTAAAATATGACTTATCAAAAATATATCTCCATTCGCGGTGCACGTGAGCATAACCTTAAAAATATTGATCTCGATCTGCCTCGTGACAAACTCATTGTTATAACAGGACTTTCTGGATCAGGAAAATCATCCTTAGCTTTTGATACAATTTACGCTGAAGGACAACGCCGCTATGTCGAAAGCCTTTCAGCCTATGCACGCCAATTTTTGGAAGTCATGCAAAAACCCGATGTCGACCGCATAGACGGTCTATCTCCAGCTATCTCCATTGAACAAAAGACAACCAGTCGCAACCCTCGTTCAACGGTAGGTACCGTTACTGAAATCCACGACTACATGCGTCTTCTCTTTGCACGTATTGGTATTCCTCATTCTCCTGCGACAGGACTTCCTATTGAAAGCCAAACAGTAAGCCAAATGGTGGATCAAATTATATCCTTACCAGAAGGAACAAGAATTTTTATTATGGCACCCTTGGTGCGAGGACGAAAGGGCGAATATAAAAAAGAGCTAACAGAACTTTTAAAAAGAGGATTTCAACGCGCTAAAGTTGATGGAAAATTCTATGAAATCGCCGATATTCCACCTCTTGATAAAAAATATAAACACGACATCGATGTCGTGGTAGACCGCATTGTTGTACAAAAAGATATCACCTCTCGCTTGGCTGATAGTATAGAAACCTGTTTACAATTAGCAAATGGACTTGCCATAGCTGAAATGGCAGACCAGCCCTTGGCACAAAAAGAAACGACAAAGGAATCTGCTCATAAATCAAAAAATGATACACACAAACGGCTCATTTTTTCAGAAAAGTTTTCTTGCCCTATATCTGGTTTTTCTATTCCTGAAATTGAACCACGCCTTTTTTCGTTTAATAATCCTTTCGGGGCCTGCCCTCTCTGCGATGGATTAGGTATAAAAAAGGCAATGGATCCACTAAAAATTGTGCCAAATAAAAATCTTACCCTAAAGAATGGAGCCATTGCTCCTTGGGCTAAATCGGATTCACTTTATTACAGACAAACCTTAGAAGCATTAGGAAAAGCTTACGGTTTCAAACTCACAGATCAATGGTGTGAACTCTCTAATGAAGCACAACAGGCAATTCTCTACGGTACAAAAAAAGATGAAATCTCTTTTATCTATAAAAATAATTCTGGTTCGCATAAAACAACCCAACCTTTTGAAGGAATTATCCCCAATATGGAGAGACGCTGGAAAGAAACCGATTCTGCTTGGTCTCGAGAAGAAATCGAACGTTATATGTCTTCTTCGCCTTGCCCAGCTTGTCATGGTTATCGTTTAAAACCAGAGGCACTTGCTGTAAAAATCCACGGAATGCATATTGGGCAAATATCAGATCTTTCTATTCTAAAGGCAGATGATTGGTTTGCCAATATTCATCAATATCTCACAGAAAAACAACGTAATATCGCTATACGTATTTTAAAAGAAATTCGCGAACGTTTAGCTTTTTTAAATCATGTAGGATTGGAATATCTTACCTTGTCTCGAACTTCAGGAACGCTTTCAGGTGGAGAAAGTCAACGCATTCGGTTAGCATCCCAAATTGGTTCTGGTCTTACAGGCGTTCTTTATATTTTAGATGAACCATCTATCGGTTTACACCAACGCGATAATGAACGCCTTTTGGAAATGCTGCGCCATTTACGCAATCTTGGCAATACAGTTATTGTCGTTGAACATGATGAAGACGCTATTCTCACAGCAGATCATGTTGTCGATATGGGCCCTGCCGCGGGCGTTCATGGCGGAGAAATCATAGCGCAAGGGACACCACAGGAAATTATAGAAAATTCAGCCTCTCTCACAGGACAATACCTTTCAGGAAAAATGGCTGTTAAAATACCTGCCAAACGACGTAAAATATCAAAAATGAAAACACTTAAAGTCATCGGTGCCAAAGGAAATAACCTCAAAAATATCAATGCGAATATTCCTCTTGGAACCTTTACATGTGTAACCGGTGTTTCTGGAGGAGGAAAATCAACATTTCTTATTGAAACACTTTTCAAAGCAGCATCACATCATATCATGGGCTCTCATCACAGCCCTGCCAGCTATGACAAAATTGAAGGATTAGAATTTCTTGATAAAGTCATTGATATCAACCAGTCCCCCATTGGACGCACCCCACGCTCTAATCCCGCAACCTATACAGGCGCTTTTACACCGATTCGTGAGTGGTTTGCCGATCTTCCAGAATCAAAAGCCCGTGGTTACAAAGCTGGTCGTTTTTCATTTAATGTTAAAGGAGGACGTTGCGAAGCATGTCAAGGTGATGGAGTCATAAAAATTGAAATGCACTTTTTACCTGATGTCTATGTTACTTGCGATGTCTGTAAAGGAAAACGCTATAATCGAGAAACACTAGAAATAAAATTCAAAGGACAGTCTATAGCCGATATTTTGGATATGACAATTGAAAAAGCAGAGGAATTTTTCCAAGCTATTCCCGCTATTCATAATAAAATGGAAACTCTCATTAAAGTAGGATTAGGTTACATAAAAGTAGGACAGCAAGCAACCACACTTTCTGGTGGGGAAGCACAACGTGTGAAACTTGCGAAAGAACTTTCACGTAAAACAACGGGACGTACACTCTATATTTTGGATGAACCGACAACAGGTTTACATTTTCACGATATTTCCAAACTTCTTGAAGTGCTGCATGAACTAGTCGAGCAAGGCAACACAGTTATAGTCATTGAACATAACCTCGATGTTATAAAGACAGCCGACTGGATTATTGATTTAGGACCCGAAGGTGGAGATCGTGGTGGCGAAATCGTTGCAATTGGACGCCCTGAAGACATCATTAAGGTCCCCGCTTCCTACACAGGAAAATTTCTAAAAGATGTTTTACTGCGCCCCTCTCTCTATAATTCCAATTCTTAAAAACGGTTTCCATTGTAAAATAAATCATACGAACAAAGCCTGTACTTCTATTGTTACCTTGTAAACACCAACACCTAATTCCAGTGGTGCAACATGTTTAAAGCAAAGGCTGAAACAATTTAGCGCTTTATAAGCTGTTTCAATTTTCGTATTGCCCATAGGAACGCACGCATAATTGCGTATTTATTCTCTGTTTTGTTTATATCTGAAACGACCAAACAGCCCAATTTGGAAAGAATACGAAGTTTTAGGATATAAATAAGTTCCTATCTTTACATCTTCTTTTAATTTATCTTTACGATTTTCAAAGGTATCCGCAGCAGTATCTTATAATGAAGATTGCCCATTGCTTCACGCTTTTGTTTATCGCGTTCCTTAATGGAATCACATTCCTCACGAAGAGACAAAACGCCCCAAACAAAATATATTTGCGTTGCCAAATCACACATCTGTTTTAAAGAAATATTTCTCAACGCTCTCAAGCCCATTTCACGACGGTACCTAATGCTATAATGATAAATCCACTATTGTACACAACCATCTTTACGTTTATGAAGGAGCATGATCGGCATCATCACACTCTTTTCCAATATTTGTCTCCCCCTACTCCCTAATATTGCAAAACCTTTAGTTATCGAAAGCTTTCATAAAAAGCATGTTATTTTTTCAAATGTTTTTATCCACACACTCTTACTATTCATGATATACAAAGGTATCGTTTTGATTGATTGACGATAAAAAGATCTAAAATGAGAAAATCTTACGCTATTAGAGTTTCTCATTCCGTATAGAAAACGTCTAATTATCCTTATAAATCAACGTATTATCTAACAAAAAAAACAAAACTCTTTTATTATATTATTTTAATTCTTGTACAAAAATTGTAAGATTTCTTCCCAAAAAACAGTATTTGACTTTATTCTACAAAAGAAACTCTCCTAAAAGAGCATAGAGTGTCATTATTTTCGACTTTTTGTGCACAAAGTATCTGTTGGACATCTTACAGTTGTCAATATAATGTGATGCAGTCTAAAAAGACAAAATAACGTTGGAGATAATTTCAGCATGAAAAAAATTGAAGCCATTATAAAACCTTTCAAACTTGATGAAGTGAAAGAAGCGCTTCAAAAAATTGGGTTACATGGTATTACAGTAACAGAAGCGAAAGGTTTTGGCCATCAAAGGGAGCATACAGAACTTTATCGTGGCACGAAATATGTTGTTGACTTTCTACCTAAAGTAAAGATTGAAATTGTTGTGTCCGATGAAAAACTGGAACAAACTGTTGATGCAATACGTAAAGCAGCTCAAACCAAACATATAGGAGATGGAAAGATATTTGTCTTTTCCATTGATGATGCCATTCGTATAGGCACCGACGAAACTGGTATCGATGCCCTTTAATAAATAATGAGAAAATTCACTTTTTTATCCACCTCAACGCCATATTAAGGAAATTGAATATGACAACCGCATCAGATATTATCAAACAGATTACAGACAATGAAATCCGTTTTGTTGATTTACGTTTTACTGATCCACGAGGAAAATTGCATCACATTACAATGGATATCGCAGAGATCAGCGAGGATACTTTTAGTGATGGTGTCATGTTTGATGGTTCTTCAATTGCTGGTTGGAAAACAATTAATGAATCTGACATGGTTTTAATGCCAGATCCAGAAACAGCACATATTGATCCTTTTTTTGCTCAATCCACTTTGGTTATATTTTGTAATGTACTTGATCCTGTCTCTGGTGAATTTTATCGTAGAGATCCTCGTTCTATCGCCAAAAGGGCTGAGGTTTATATGAAATCTTTAGGCATTGGAGATACAATTAATGTAGGTCCAGAAGCAGAGTTTTTTATCTTTGATGATGTGCGCTATAAAACGGATCCTTACAACACAGGGTTTAAACTCGATTCAAGTGAACTTCCCTCCAATGATGACACGGAATATGAAACAGGCAATCTAGGGCATCGCCCACGAATAAAGGGAGGATACCTTCCTGTTCCGCCGATTGATTCCTGCCAAGATATGCGTTCTGAAATGCTCACAGCACTCAAGGATATGGGCGTACAGGTCGAAAAACACCATCACGAAGTAGCAGCAGGCCAACATGAATTGGGTATTCGTTTTGATACACTCGTTCGCGAAGCTGACAAGATGCAAATTTTTAAATATGTTGTACATCAAATAGCAAACAGTTATGGGAAAACAGCAACCTTCATGCCAAAACCAGTTTTTGGTGATAACGGCTCTGGAATGCATGTCCACATCTCCATTTGGAAAGATGGCAAACCCATTTTTGCAGGAAATGAATATGCCGGTCTATCAGAAACCTGTTTATTTTTTATCGGTGGTGTTATTAAGCACGCAAAAGCAATCAATGCTTTTACAAACCCATCCACAAACTCCTATAAACGTTTGGTTCCTGGTTATGAAGCTCCTGTTCTTCTTGCCTATTCAGCACGTAATCGTTCTGCATCTTGCCGTATTCCAATGAGCTCCTCACCAAATTCAAAACGCGTAGAAGTTCGTTTTCCAGACCCAACAGCAAATCCCTATTTGGCATTTGCAGCCCTTTTAATGGCTGGTCTTGATGGCATCAAAAACAAAATTCATCCCGGACATGCTATGGATAAAGATCTTTATGATCTTCCCTTAAAAGAACTCAAAGAAATCCCTACTGTTTCAGGAAGTCTGCGTGAAGCGCTTGAAGCACTTGACAAAGATCGTGGCTTTCTTAAAGCTGGCGACGTTTTTGATGATGATCAGATTAATTCCTTCATTCAAGTAAAGATGCAAGAAGTCTTGCGCTACGAAACAACACCTCATCCTGTTGAATTTGATATGTACTATTCTGTTTAAACAATCAATACGCATTCTTCTGATTTTTAAAATGGAGGCAAAAGCCTCCATTTTTGTGGATATTCTTCTCATGCAAAAGCGCAAGAGGCTTTTTGCTCATCCGCTTTTCCTTTATAATGTGTTGAATCTCTTCAAATGAACTAACAAGGTCTCTAATGCCGCGAATTTGTTTTCTCGTTCCCTTTCTTTTATGCATTGTCTTTATCACATCAACAACTCAAGCACATACGATAACCAATCAAAAACTCATAGCTCTTGAAAAAGCGGCATCCGCTTATAGTAAAGCACTTAAAAATGCCGATGCAAATGTCATCTTAAATGCTATTCCTCCCCAAATCATCAACCGCTTAACCGCTAAAAAAAATCTTAGTCAATCACAATTTCGACAAATCATGAAAAGCCAAATAGAACGGTTGGCAGAAAGTTACAAGATTGAAACGATCAACATTGACCAAAAACAAAAACGTGAAGGTACACTTGATAATGGCACCCCTTATTTTGTTATACCCGTGGAGCTTGTAACCACAACAAATGCTGGAAAAAAATGCTCTATTCAAACTGAAATTATTGCCCTACTTCACGATAACCAATGGTATTTTATCCGTAGGAATGACGAAACGCTCTTAAACATAACCAATGAACTATTTCCTGGACTTGAAAAAGTAAAAATCAATCCCCAAAAAGTCACAAAAATACTCTGAGTGAAAAGAACGCACGTAAATAAAAGATTTACCCCTATAAACAAGTTGTAACAATTGTAGCAGCAGCCTTAAATTCAACTTTTTTATGAGCACGGCGTGCCATTGTTTCTTTATCTATTCCCCATTGTTCCATCATCCAATCTTCATCTAAATGGGCAATAGACCAAGCATGATCAGCATCAATATTTCCCGCAGCAACAGCAAGAGCAATGAGAGCAGATCCCGTTAAGGTTGTCATCATATGAAGTGCGGCAAGCATATAAGGAGACTCAACGCTACGTAAATAATGACTCACAGCTTGAAGTGCTTCTGGTGATTGTTCCACATGCATCAGCCCTTCTGTCAAATAAAACCTTGCACCCAGTTTTTTTTCTGCCCAATCTAATAAAGGATCCCATTGTTCAGATTGTTTTTGCACCAACTCTTTAGGTGTCTGTGCACGATAAAAGATCATATCACACGCAACGAAACGCAATAAATCTTCAAAAACAACCTGCATATCATCAGCAATACCATCAATAACAGTATTAACCAAACGCGTCATCGGCATTTTTGCAGGATCAACAACGTGCTTTTGATTCTCAAATTCCTGAGCAACATATTCAGCAAACACTTCTGTTGGCACATGAAAATGACGCCTTGCGGGCGTTTTAACGGGACGTTCGTCCAACAAAATCGTAAAGCCGACCTCCCCACAAGCAATCTTCACTTGCTTATAAAACCGTTTTGGGTGTGATTGGCATGAAAGATTTTGAATCTTTTGAACAGAATTCTTCTTATTCAATGGTATATCAAAATGATCCAAAATCTCACGCATATTTGTTTATCTCTGATCTTTCAAAAAAACGACTGTTTCTTTAGGTTCTGTAGCTTCAATAAGGTTTAATCTGACCTTCTTAACGATTCCAAAGAAGAAAAAAGACCTTACCACCCCCCACTCTAATTTAAGAGTTATATTTCATGTTTCTTTTACAAACAAGACAATGATAATATCTTTTCATATATTCAATACAGTCATGAATATAGAGTAATCTTTTTAAAGTGTCATCTTAATTAAAAAGTTTAATACATTGAATATGATAATAAAGGTGATCACGATTTATCATTTTTCTTATTATCCACCTACAATAATGTTATCGACACGGACAGCTTCAAAAATACTTTTTGCAAAATATTAAAGCCAAAAAGTTCATCATCCCCAAAATGATAGAACAGTGTGCTTTACGTGTCATTTACCTTCGCTTAACCATTCCAATAATTCTCTAACATATCCAATAAATACCCCTTGCATAGAATTTTTCCTGCTCAATCACTCCCCTAAACGACGGTGTTTTACAGCATGATAGAATAATGAAAAAACCAAATTATATCGTAAATTTGCTCTCACATATACATTATTTTATAAAGCACTAAATTACTTAACGCATTGTGCTTGATATACTCTACATATTGCACTAGTTTAAATTTAGGCATATAATTATAAAGAATAGAGATCATGCAATCTGAAAATAATACTTTTATCTATACACTTATCCCTGCAGATACTAACTGCACAGCTGCAGCACAATAGTGGCTTGACAATCACAATCAAAATATTTTGTCCACTGACTCGAAATCCCGTATTATCTTATACGCAACTCTTGAAGAAGCATTTAATGAACTTGCTCAGAAAAAGGATGGATATCTCTTAAGCTGTGCTGCTTACCCTGATTTGCATACACTCATATTTACCCGTTTAGGTGATATGCAATTATTTGACAGCTTTATCATGCCTACTCACTCTATGGTTTTAGCTAAACGCAATAACGCTGATAAAATTAAAACCGTAGCGACTCATTCTGCCCCGCAATCTTTGGTAGCTCATCAATATGACAAAGTATTTGCCAACAGCAATGCTGATGCAGCCGTTCTTTGTAAGGCTGAAAAAGCCGATGCTTGTATCACAACATCGGTTGCGGCAAATCGCTATAGGCTGAGTATTGTCGAAAATTTTGGACAAGTGCCAATGGCCTTTTTGCTCCACTCACTAAAGTCAACTAATCATGAAAAAATCTGAAGCGCTTCTTTCCATTGTTAACTTGGTTGACAAATTCCGTATGCGCCAAGAACGAGATGGGAGCATTAAGGAACCAACTTCAGCAGATAATAATATGATCAATGAATTGATCACTCTGCTGAACCACCATGCCAATATTCTTGACGGATTATCTCCAAAACTTTTAGCGACCATTTCTGATGATCTTCATCAGTGGATAATCAGCGGTTTAACGACCCCTCCTAAATTTGATAACACTTTGGCTGCTTTCAAAGCCCATTACCAGATGCTCCCTTGTTTTTCTTGGCTCCAATGCGTGCAACAAATGGACCTGATCCAGAAGGATTCCGGTTTGAATTAGTTACAGGATATCGTCATGAAACGGCCTATCTTGCTGACGCCTCAAAATATACAAATAATTATGTATCACCATTTCAATGTATAAAAATGGGAATAGCATCAAGAGGTTTTTTAGAAGGCAATTGCATTGTTCTATTCCCAGAATCTGTAGCGGCTGCTCAAAAAATTGATAAGCAAGCATTTGCTTTGTTTTTTTTTCAGTAAATTCTTTGATATTTACAACAAGAAAACAATTGTGGAAGCTGAACGTTTACTCGGTCGAGATAGTAAATTCCTGTTCGGTCAATTGCATAGTCGTAACTTATCTAAAGAAGACATTTACGATGCTCGCTGTTTGTAGGGCTATTATCATGACTATGCACATCATACCGGACCGCGGCCATTGGATAAAAATCTGTATATAAAATTAAATTGGTTTACAGGTCTTCTAGAAGAAACTAAAGTTGATTTAATTACAGTGCGTATTATGCTACAAAATCATCCAAAATTTTGGAAAGAAATAACTGAATTTGTCCTATTAGAACGCATATTTCGTTATCCACAAGATTCTGATCAGCATATGACATTCGATGCTGGTACAGGGATCTTGCTTTTTGAAATATTGATGCGGAACAAAGCATTGATTGAAACAAATCAAGGTTATCTTCAATTTGATTTGGAGCGTCTTGAAAAAGTAATAATATTGATGATAGCAGATATAGAAGCACTTGAAGCATTAGATGATGACGCTTATTTGGCAGGAGCTAAAGATTATATCCAAAATAATCTTGGAAAACTACAGACCTCAAAGTCACGATTTAATTTTTCAACATCATATTATGCACAGCGAGTGATTAGAGGATTAAATCATTGAGTTTTATAAAAGGACGGTTACTATTATTTACTTTTGCCATTCTAGCATTGTTTTCCATAAGTTGGTTATTATCTAAGAATTTGGTTAGCAATATACCCGTCATGCATGCGGTTGGACTTAGGTTGTTTGCCACCGCTGCCACCTTATGGCTGATTGCAATATTTCGTGAGAAAGCTGTTTTCAGATCCCTACCATTGCTTTCCATGATACCTTCTTTTTTAATTCTCTCAGTGTTAGGATTTTCGCTGTATTTTGTATGCAGTTTTGGCGCATTAAAATCACTCAAAGCCAGTGATTTAACCATGGTGCTCGCTACTATTCCAGGTATTACCTACATATTGGGTGCACTGACGAATAGCCTTACGTTCTCATGGTTAAAACTTATCGGTATGATCATTGTCAGTGTAGCGGCTATAGCATTTAATATAAACAGTGCAGAGGGTGGATATTACAGCCTAATAGGAACAGCTCTTGCTTTAACAGCAGCACTTTCTTACTCTGCTTATGGCTTATTGTCTAAACGTTATCTTAAAAATTTACCTTTGCTCACCTCATTGGCTTGGATCACGACAATTTCTGCAGCATCATTTATGCCATTATTTATTTTTGATCCTGCCCCACTCTTATATCTTAAGTTAGAAGATATATTTAAAATATTGATTTTAGGAACTGTTTGCTCGGCACCAGTTTACGTATTATACCAAAAAGTTTTAGCCGAAGGAGGCGTATTATACGCCAACACTATCGGCGTATTATCCCCTTTTGCAGTGATTGCATGTGAATGGATAATCGGCTCGAGCCCTTCTCTCAATATGATCAAAATAATTGCTATGATTGTAGTTGTTATAGGGATGACACTCTTATTTATAGATGCATCAAAGGTATCTACATGGCAACATAAACGCCATTCTCAAAACTCCAAATTTAATGAGGAAACAAAATGAAAAAACTCGCGTTAGTTTGCCAGCGCAATGCAAAATTACCATTTATATTTGAAGCAGCACAAGCAGCTAATATCGAATTAGTAATGATCTATGATACCGCTGAAAGCGTTCCCTCTCAACACCCTGCAGCAGTAACTTCAACTTGGCAACTTCCTGTTTTTGATAACCCAGAGGCAGCTCTAGACACTTTTGCAACGGGAGCAAAAGAACGCAATATTTCTGGGGTTATGACCCTTCGCGAAGAAGCCATCCTATGGACAGCTTTGGCTGCAAAAAAAATCAATACTCCAAGTATTGAACCAGAAGTAGCAGCATTAACCAGAAATAAATATCTCATGCGTCAAGCTTTTGCTAAAGCAGGCTTAAGAACACCAAGATTCTTTTATATAGATAATCCAGAAGACCTATCACAAATACAAGCCTTGGATTATCCACTCGTTATTAAACCCGTCTCTGGATGGGCAAGTGCAGGCGTAATGTTAGCTAAAAATTCCGCCGAACTTCCTGATCTCATTAAAGCCGTATGGAATGTTCAGCATAAAGACATGGCACGTTTTAATGATAAAAATAAACCTGTAGGTTTAGTTATAGAACAGTATTTGCCAGGAAAAGAGTTTGTCGTAGAATGCTTTGTTGATACAGCAGGTGTACATGTTCTGACCGTTGGAGACAAGGGACAGCCTGAGGGACCATGGTTTGAAGAAACAATTTATCGTCAACGCTGCGATATAGATGATCCTTTAATTATTGCTTTATGTGAGGCTGCATGCTCTGGAGTTAAAGCTCTTGGCATAAATATGGGCGCTGCCCATGTAGAGCTACGTCTAGATGCTAATAATTTACCTTATATAATTGAGATCGGCGCTCGTATAGGTGGATCAGGTGTCTCCCATTTTATTGTTGAGAAAGGTACAGGGATTTCATTTGCAAAACTATGTATGAATGCCGCTTTAGCTGAACCAAACCCAAACCTTCCCGATATACTCCCAGCTGAAAAAGTGGCTGCAAATTACATTATTCCTCTTCGTGGTCATGGACGGTTTTCTGGATTTTTTGGTCTAGATAAGGTTGCGCAGCATCCTCAAACCGCCAGAACTATCATTTTCTTTGAAACCAATCATACTTCACCACCTCCACCAGCATTTGGTGGATATCCTGGTTTTATTTTCTCTGTTCATAACTCAAACGAAGAAGCACGCAATTACCATAAATGGCTTGATGACACCTTAAGCATCATATGGAAACACCACGTTTATCAATAGTCCGATAAAGATATTTCTACTGACCCTCAACTTTGATATAAATCTTATCGATACAAATGAAGTCACAATGCGAATGCGAATGCCTAAAACTTCGCAAATATCTTTCCATTAAAGATGCATATTTCAAAAAACAGAAATTGAGGGAAATATGATCTACTTTTACACCCCATTTTAATAAAAGCTCTTCAATGTTTCTGTATTTGAAACAATAATAAAAACTTCTAAACGACTTTTTCGATACGACCAACCTCTTCTCCCCACGTCTCAAAGAAGAAAAAAAGATCTTACAGCCCCCACTCTGATTTAAAAGTTATATTTCATATCTATTTCACAAATAAGACATGATCTTCTTCACATATTCAATACAGCCATTAGAACAATTTTTTAAAGCATTTATCATTATAAGAACTGAAGATGTTGAATTTGATGGTAAAAGTGTTCAAGCTTTACCACTTTTCTCATGATCCACCTACAATAATGCTATCGATACGAACAGCTTCAAAAACGCTTTTTACAAAATTTAAAAGCATAAAAATGCGTATTATCCACGAAACAATAGCGCTTTATATTTGACATATGCCCTCCTTTGCTTAACAGCAAAAGCTCTTAAATCAACAGTCAACACACCTCCCTGCCTTTCATGATTGATATCAGCAACTTCAAACGACAATACTTTACAGCATAATAGGATAATAAAGCTACTATTTTAAAAAGCTGATGACGAATACATCCAAAATATCTATAGCCAAAATAACACAAATAGATTTACAGTCTCATTATCAATTTTTTTGAAACATTTAAGCCCCCCTATCAACCAGATAAAAAAATAAATCAACGTGATCCTTTCATACTTATTAAAACACATGATGCCATTATTAAAAGAAGCAATTAAAATTGCTGCACTATCAATGGTTTAAATCAAGGAAATAAAACAAAACTTTAAAAATCACATTTATTATTTTTAAAAAGATTTATTAAAAATGATAGCGCAAACCACCAGAAAAATGAACTCCAGAAAAACCAGCCTTGGTTAACCTATGCTGATAGCTAACATCACTGTGGAGTGTAACTTTAGAAGAAAACTGTGAATTGACACCCAAACCAACTTCTAAGGAAGAGCCAAAAGAACCCAACTGGAAAGCATCTTTAAAATGAACAAATTGTTCTTTATCAAAACAACGAGCAAGATGAATATTACCATAAAAAGAAGTGATCCGATCCTTTTCAAATGCTGTAAATGTTTTACTTAAACGTCCACCAATACGCACAAACCATTGACCTATTTTTTTCATCTCAACATCAAATCCATCAATATCACGAAACTTATCAAATTGAAGATATTGATAAATAAGCTGAAGTTGCGGATCAAAAATAAGATCTTTATATCCTGTCATAAACACTTTACCAGCAGAAAACGAAACGTTCAAAGGATTTGCTTTTAATGTCGCCGTCTTACCCCAAGCATGGGTAAGCACATCCCCTTTAAACAAACCATAAGATAAAAGACCATCTATATAAAAACCAGTGTTGTGTTTCACACTACCGTATGTCGTAAATGACCATTTATTAAACGTACTCTTTTGGCTTTGTTCCACGTTACGAGGTTGTAAGGAAAGCTTTCCATAGGTTCCCATAATCCCAAAAGATGTCGTACCATATGCGCTCTCTATTGTTTTGAGCAAAATGTTTGTTTTTATAGCGTTATAATCAACATGACCATCGTGCCCATATTTAAGTTTAGAAAGATCTGAGACATAACGATAACTCCCACCATAACCGTGGACAGATAAAGCAAAATTCCCTTCAACTTTTAATAATTTTCGAGGAATAGACTGCGTAACTTGCAATTCCTTTTGTTGATTACTGATATCCATGAGTCCAATATGAAACAAAGCATTCGGTAACAAAAGATAGGTTGGAACTTGTGGAACAACCTCTCTGACCTTTAACTCAGAATGAGGGATAACAGACACTCCCAAAGAAGGCTGAATATACTTACTTTCAAGGCGAAAATCCCAAAAATCTCCATTTCCATCAACCAATCTTTGAGAAATTTGTGCATTTCCAAGAGTAGAATCTGGACCATAAGCATGAAGATAATATCGGTAAGGCAACCCTTCTAATGCAATATAAGCACGATCTAACTGAAAAGAATCTTCTGCCGCTTTTCCAGAAACCTGAATAAGTGAAATACTATGAACATTTTCACCGGTTGCTATCTCACCTTGGTTTCCTGTGACAAATTGCACATAAACTGTCGTTTTTCCAGAAACATCACCATGTATCAAAAGCCGATCAGTCTTTTTATTATCGAGCAAACCATCACTACTGAAATGTGTATTGAGATAAATATCTGCCCTATCTTGCGCACTATAAACTTCTTTCTCTCCCTCCCCAATATAAAGTGTCTGATAATCCTGAAAAATTGGAGTTTCAAAAGCAATAAAACTATCAGAAACTTTCACAAATGAAATAAATGAACTTGTGCGGTTTGCAGCTTGCGAAGCTATCTCTCTTCTTTTTGTCAAAAACCATTTTGATCCCCTTGTCAAATAAAGCTCAGCAATAGAATCATCGGCAACACGAGTCCCTCCTATCAATGAAGAAGAATCAGCCAAAATCGCTACAGTCCCTCCCTTTTCAGCTGTTAATAATAAGTCACCAAAAATTTTTGTACCTTCTGTTACTGCAATATAACTACGACTATTATTACTGTGAATAGCTGTCCCATCTGGAACCTCAAAAATCGTCCTTTTCAAAAAGACAAGTCCCTGTTCATACGCATCATTCCCCCCATCCATCTCAAAATACATACCATGTTTATTACCTATTGCTTTAATTGTTGAATCTTCAATATTAACCCGCGAAATTAAAATATTTCCTTCCCTTCCATTATTGGACAGTGTGTTAGAATCTTGTCCAACTGTTAAAACATGAACATCCGTAGAAATAATATTAGTATTTTTTAAATAAACAGAGCCCTGATGTTTTACATTGAAAACTGTATGTGCAATCTTTTCACTTGTATTTTCATTGTCTTCTGTTTTTTGATATTTTGAAGTAATGGTAACACCATCTAAAGTCGCACTCCCCCCTCTCCCCACATAAAGCGCAGCAGCATCATTCACATCAATAAAACCACTTTTCATCTGAATACCCGCATCAACCCTAACGAAAAGAGCACTCTCTTGACCGATACCCAAACCTTCCACTTTAATTTTTGTATTCGTTAACGTAACAGATGCTCCTCGCTTCTCTGCATAAGCCGCAAACTGAGAAGCCTCAATTATTCCACGATTAACCTCAATCATTCCACTATCAGCTTTAAGACCTATTGACACATTTTTAAAAGCTGAATCACTCAAAACAACTCTTCCCCCTTGTGATACAGAAACACCATAAATATCTTCTATACCCGCAGTAGCTTCAACCTCTACACGCATTGCCTGAATAACTGTATTTGGCTCCTGCACTACTATAGCAGCAGGCAATATGAGAGAACTACCCTCCCCATTCTTTTCTTTAACAGGTACCGTGAACTTATATACTTTATCACTAATTGTATGCTTTACACCATCACTGCATTTATAAGGCAATTTGTTTTCGTCACATGACAGTGATGTATATGAATGAGAATGCGCCTCAATATTTATATTTAATAAAAAAGAAAAAATAGCTGCTGTAAAAACACACGAATACAAGTGATTTTTAGATACCTTGGTTATCATTGTTTTTCAAAACTCTCTTTTTTTCAACAAAACAAAAAATGCTGGCAAAAAAAACAAACCACGAATTAAACACAATAAGAATAAAACAAATTGATATTTTTTGTTTTTTATGATAAATTATAGCATACTCATAATATGTTTTGTATTTTATGTAAAGAAAGAACAAAAAGTTTAAAAACACCATTTATGATGACAATCTCTTTAAAGAGTGCATCTCAAAAAACGCGAAAAATGTGAATTTCGAAGAGATATAATATTCAATTTATCTCACCACCGAAAAATAAAAATGCAACAAAATGATAACAATTTTTAAGATTTAAACAATCGAACCGTTTTAATAAAAATACGATATAATGAGATATATTATATGAAAGCTATAACAGCATCATTTCTTTAACTACAATAAAAAACAAAAAATCGCACACTAATTTATAACCTAATGTACACAATTTCTGTATTAAAAATGCTAGTATCTAACAAAAAAATTATCATAAAATGAAAAGATCTTTATATCAAAATTACTTGCATAATACTTTAGATCTTTTGATAAAATCTAAAATACAGTAAAACACTCACCATCTTAAAATTAAAAAACACCAAAATAAAATTTCATCAAAATCAGTTTTATGAAAGCTATCTGTTTATTATCATTAAAGCAGATATTTTAGCAAAGCTATTATTTGACATTCTTTATATTGAATAAATTTCTCTAAACAACAACTCACTATCCTCCACTATCATCATCTGACAACAACACTATTGCTAATCTCGTAGCTGATGAATATAACTATATTGGAGACAAAAGAGCTGTATTTTTCTCTTCTCCCGTTTAATATTTTCATTCAATTATTGCTTTAAAATGAGTATTCTACTGTTGATGATCACTTGTGCAAAGCTTTTTTTATTTACTAGCGTTTTTTATCATTCATCAAGACGTAACATCTTTTTCGTCTAATTGGTACACCAAAAATATCATTACCTATAACCTGCTGATACCTTACTACCATTAAATTTGCTAAAATGAATCACTTCGCGATACTGATAAAAGTAGATTCTCTTTGAATCTTGTGGTTTGTATCGATAACCTGCTTTAGTCATGCATTCATAAATTGCTGCAAACTCACTTGCACACGAATCCATATTTTCAGGAAAAGCGTAGATTGGCTGCCTGCCACATTTGAACAGTGCTTGTGAGATCGTAGATTCATTGACATTGGGCTTTTCTCATAATGCCAAGATCGATTGGAGGAGATTTGCTAACACATCCAGCAGAGCTTAATAAAATTATAACACTCAATAATTTCAATATTTTTCATTTCCCCCCTTCAATATTTACGATAGAAAGGCTGAAAAACTTGTTAGTATTTTCTCGCATACAAGATGGCTAGTACATTAAAAAAAAGAAACCCTGCCCCCCATGCGAGAAAAAGAATATGAGGATTATTGATTACAGAAACATCAATACCTAAGGTTGACATTCAGGTTGTTCTTTATGCTCTTTACAATGAGGACTATTCAAACGCCTCTCTACACTTCGCTGAGGAATAACTGCATCAGGCTGACAAATTGGAAGATTTTCATATTTCTCACACCACTTCACCCTTCCCAATTTATCTCGGAAACCTGCTTGGATCATACATGCATTCTCTGCCTCCTCAGCATTGAATTTCTCATCCATACTTGTTTCTGTATCAAGCCGACCATCCAAATTCTGCACTCCGCATTCCAACAGAGCTTTTTTGATCTCAAGCTGATCTGCGCCGGGCTTTTCCCATGCATCTACAGCTGTTCGAGAAGGCTGTTCTTCGTAACATCCAGCCATAACAAATAAGGTTATCCCGCTTAATAATTTTAAAATATGCTTCATTTTCCTATCCTTGAGTAATTTTGGCACGAAACAATCTATAAATTATTTTACATGCTGTTTTTTATTTTCAAAACAATGATGGACATTATCAACCTTTATTATTTTTATCTTCCCGAAGATTATAACATTATTTTTATATCAAAAATACGGTAAAATTATTACTAAAATCATATTCTATCAACGGCATGCTTATAATTATTATCAATATTTTGATTACAACAAAAATAGATATTTTTATATTATTGCGCCTACAGTTGTAGTACCCATAAATAAATAGCATTGAAATGGTTAATTAAGCCCCCCGCGCACAGGCATGAAAAACATGAAGATAGGGATTGTTGATCATCATCAGCAAAAATTAAGGCTGATATTCAGGAGCGGTTTTATATTTTTTACAAAACGAGCTGTTCAAACGCTTCTTGACACTTCGTTGCGGGATAACAGCACTAGGACGACAAATGGAGAGGTTTTCATCTTTATTAAGTATAACACCAATATAGTCCTCCCCATTTGTAGTGGAATTTTGCTTGGATCATGCAAACATCAATGGAAGCCACTGCATTGATGCTTAACTTTTTATTTTCTGGAAAGATATCATAAGGAGCTGGTATGCCACATTCTAACAGTGCTTTTCTTACCTCAGTAAAGTCTGCTCTAGGTTTCTCCCAAGCACTCAAAACTCCTAGTGGGGCTTGTCGATGTTATATCCAGCGATATTTGACAGAATGAGACCACTTAATAATTTTAAGATTTGTTGCATTTTTTTCTCCATAAATAACCTAAACCTAAATTATCTAAAATCGAATAAATTGGCATAATATGAAGCGTTCCATAGTGCATTGCACACGTATAAGGCGCATGACTATAAAAATTCTAGGATCATAGGCGCCTACCGCTCTCCTCTCCTTTCGCATGGGAATTGCTGGTGGAAATAATATATAGGGAAACTCCAAGGATACCTTATAAAAAGTAGGTGGATTGTGACCAAATCCTATACCAATGGGGTTAAGTAAATGGTTTTGTAGGTAAACATGATCTTTTTCGCCATCATTTACGACATATAATAGATTTTCTATCGATAGAGCCTTATCAGCTGTTCCCAAAAGATAGATATTGTTTCTTTGCTATATTGTGGATATCTCGCTTTTTAAAGTCACGCAATCCTTTACTTTGGGGGGCTACATGCACGAACAATCGCGACTGCATTGCCATTTAGCCCGCCAATCAAACTATTATCGATTTTGTGTTTTACATCTCTATAATCAAAACGTTTGGCTGCGCCCCTTACATCTTTTATGGTACCAAGAATGCCCACATTGACAGATCCTGTCACACCAACAAAGCACTTTTCAGGCATTTCTTGTATCTTAGAGATATCATAGTTTTCCGAAAGCGTGATATTATTTCCAGCATCAACGTTGACATCACACTCTGCTGAAACATTTGTCGGCTTACATGTTTACATCATGATCAGTAATAATCTGCACCTCTCTGCGCTTTGAAATAGGATTGAACGGAGCTATTTTCCTATTGATCGCTAGTGTCTTTCGCACTCGCACCCACAACAGAAGCACCGCTGCTGCTCTTTTCAATCTGAAAGCCAAAGCCTGTGTGCTCTTCCTGTGTACTTGAACTATGATTACTATGACCCACAACACAGTTGCGGAGTGCATTTTGTCCTTCTCCACTTGTGATAAAAATTATCCCGTATCAATATTATAAAAAATAAGTTAGATCCTTGCTCTTTTGCTCGCAATAACAACAAGAATCGTAAAACTGTCACACATTCATTGTTCTCTTTAATTTACTCTTCTATGAAATTTTATTGTGATACCTTACTGCTCTTTATTGAAGTTTTTGCAAACGCAATGATACAATGACTTTGATTATTCACTATTTTCTACCAACGCCAATCCTCTTTAAGAAAAAATAATAGATAATAAAAAACTTCTCCCCTTTACCCCACAACAACTCAAATATCCTTTTAAAGGATACAGAAGACTCCAACCCTTCTTTTCGAGAGAATACATCTAGAACTTTATCTTCGCTTCTAAAAGCAATAGTAGTTTCTTAAACAACAAAATTTAAACAACAAATTTTTTAAAGAGCTTATAAAATAATAAAAACAATAACTTACCTTGTAAAACAGAACTCCATTAATACGTTTAGAAAAAGATATCTGCCTATAATCTTGTCTCTATTAAAATCTATTTGCATTGTTAAGCATTTTAACATGAAAGACTTATATTGATTTCAAAGCTCACCATAAAAAAATGCCCAATATTTATATGATTTGGCCGTTAGCATAAGCAATGGCTCACAAAAACTTCCAAAGCAAAATAATAACGAGCAGATTTTTTTCAATCTCAATTGTTCTAATCTTTAGAGTATAACAATCAAACAACTGTTCTCCTGATGACATCAGTTATTTGTTTTGAGTTTTATCTCTATTCACATTTTATTGCTGTTTCTTTTGCTTAAAATTATAAAGTTTAAGTGCATAGAAACAAATAACAAGCCAAACAATCCAACTAAAACCTATAATTAAAATTGGCCGTGTCTCATCAAAATACCATAAGAGAATAAAAATAAAAACCATAAATAAAATAGAAAAAATCGATCCTATTGGCCAAAATGGAATTGGAAATTTTAAACCATTCTGTGCTTCTTTAGGCATCTTAATTCGCATAAAAAATTGTGAAAGTAGAATCATCATCCAAACAAAAACTGTCGCAAATGTTGCCATTGCAGCAATAAGAAAAAAAAGCTTTTCATGGTAAAAATAATTAAGGACAGCACCAAGAAGAAAAATACCGAAAATCATCAAAATAACAAAAATCGGTATACCATTTTTTGATAAATATTGAAACTTCTTTAAAGCATAACCTTCCTGCGATAAACCATGTATCATGCGACAAGCACCATACATTCCACTATTCATTGCAGAAATAGCCGCTGTAACAACAACAATATTTAAGATATTTGCCGCATATGAAATCCCAAGATTTTCAAAAATGGATACAAAAGGGCTGTCCATAAGACCAATCTCATTCCAAGGATAAAGTGACATTAAAATCGCTAACGTCATGACATAAAAAAGCAAAATACGAACTGGAGTAGAATTAATTGCCTTTGAAATTGTTTGATGAGGGTTTTGAACTTCCATGACTGCCATCCCAATGATTTCTATACCACCAAAAGCAAAAACAACAACACTAAAGCAAGCTAAAAAACCAAACCAACCATTGGGAAAAATACCACCATTTTTCCATAAATTATGAACAGTAACGGTAGAAAAATCTGCACCTTCACCCCACCCAAAAAAAATAATTGCTATTCCTAAAATAATCATTGCAATGATAGCGATAACTTTAATAGAAGATAGCCAAAACTCTAGTTCACCATAGACTTCTACAGCAGCTAAATTAATACCTGTAATGATTAATGTAATACTCAGTGCCCATACCCAAGGAGCAACATCAGGATACCAAAACCCCATATAAGTCGCAAAAGCTGTAATATCAGCCAAACCAACAAGAATCATCTCAAATACATATGTCCATCCCGTTAAAAAACCTGCTAATGGTGATATGTAATTTGCCGCATAACGAGCAAAAGAACCAGGTAATGGATTATGAAGTATCATCTCTCCTAGAGCCCGCATAACCATAAAAATAGCTAAACCAGCAATACAATAGGCAATCAAAACACTGGGACCCGCAAGCTTAATTGCCTGTGCAGACCCATAAAAAAGACCTGTTCCAATAGCAGAGCCAAGAGCTAAAAAAATAACTTGGCGCTTACTCATCCCTCTTTTCAGTTCATTTATTGCCATTTCTTTCCTTACTTTATTGAAATGCTGACAATCCACACCACGATAATAGCTCTATGAGAAATAAAGCCTCATGTTTCTTTCACAAATATATTTCAAAAAACATTGAAGACCAGCCAGTCCAACACTTTGCTCTAAACAATGAAAAAATACTTTTATTGCGAACTATCTAGCTTTTACAGCCTGCAATTTCGTATTATTTTATTCAAATAAAGTGATAATGAATTTTTTTGTAATTGTCATTTAATTCATTTCGTATTCTCTAGTTTTTTACAGAGAAAATTAACCTTAATGTAATCTAAACTTTTAGGCTTTTATTTCAGTGCACTGAAATAAAAGCCTAAAAATTCATAACAAACGCATTAACTATGCGTACAATTAATTTTTTGTTACTTTAAGTAAACTCTCTTTGGGTCCAGAAAACAAACCTTTTACACCAATTGAACAGCTCAATCAATGATAATACGAATCTCGCCAATTTTCAAAAGTATGAGAAAGGGTATCTACAGCCCATCTTTTAAGGACTCCAACTGCCTTAACTACAAGCTTTCCAATGAAAAAAAAATATACGGTTAAAATAGCATCTTTGACTGTTGGTCCAATGATAGCATTCTCCTTACCTCTAGAAGTTTGCCCTGAGATAGCAATAAAACTTTTGTTTTTCGCTGAAATAAGAGGCTCTTTCTCCTGGTCCACTATCATAATGAAAACTTCCTCTGGAAAGCCACCTCTCCTAAAATTTGCATGAATCTCGAGAATTTGAGAGAAAAAAAGAACTGTTGTTAAAACACATAATCTAGCACTTTTAACCATTTCTTTCTCCTTTTTTATTTAAAATATCAAAAATGAACTATAAAATTCATAAATTATTAAAAAATAAGAATAATATACAATAATTTTTTTACTTAATACAATACATAAAATATAATATTACAATATATAATTTTTGGATATTATTTAACTTATATTAAAAAATTTGATAGAAATCAGAAAGTATATGTATTTTAAATTTATATTTTTTATAAAATTATGATAATAAATCCAGATCACTATAAAATAACAAAATATTTATTTGGCTACAAACAACATATATGTACAATAATAAATACATAATTTATTAAATAATTTAAATATAGTATTGATCTTCTATATTTTCATATGAGGAAGTTTCAAAATTCAATATCCGCCCTTCATCATTGTCCCTAAAATAAATATTATTGAAAACTTAATGAAGGAAAAATTGTTTCTGGTAAAACAGATAATAAGTGCCCTTCACGCACAAGTATATGTGCTTGATGAAGATCTGGAGCCAGATAGCGATCTTCCTTAAGAGAAGCAACATTTTTGCGTAAACATTCCATAACAGATTGCAAAAAAGTACTTGTTTTTAAAGGTGCACGATATTCAATTCCTTGTGCTGCAACAAGCGTTTCAATGCCAATAAGTGTAAAAAGATTTTCGCTCATTAGCAATAACCGACGAGCTCCATGGCAAGCCATTGAAACATGATCTTCTTGATTGGCTGAAGTTGGTGTTGAATCAACGGAAGCAGGATAGGCCATTTGCTTATTTTCAGACATTAAAGCTGCTGCTGTTACTTCAGCAATCATAAAACCTGAATTAAGACCCGCATTATGCGCTAAAAAAGCTGGAAGTCCATAAGAAACTGCTGGATCAACCATAAGAGCAATACGCCGTTGAGAAATAGATCCTATTTCACATAAAGCAAGAGCAATCTGATCAGCAGCAAACGCTACAGGTTCAGCATGAAAATTCCCACCTGATACAACTTCACCATTCCTTAAAATCAATGGATTATCTGTAACAGCATTTGCTTCAATAATCAGTGTTTTTGCTGCTGCCAGCAAAATATCAAAACATGCCCCCATGACCTGTGGCTGACAACGTATACAATAAGGATCTTGTACACGCTCATCACCCCGTAAATGTGCTGCACGAATTTCTGAATCCTCTACAAGCTTTTCTAATGTTTTCGATACGGCAATCTGCCCATAATGTCCTCGTAAAATATGGATATCAGGATGAAATGGCGCCGTTGATCCCATAATGGCATCTGTCGTCAAAGCTCCTGCCAGCAATCCACCACACAATGCCCGATAAGCTCGAAAAAGACCGGCAAGTGCAAGGGCTGTTGATGTTTGAGTCCCATTAATAAGAGCTAGACCTTCCTTTGCCTCTAAAATAATAGGGGACAATCCCGCTTTCTCTAATGCAACCGCTCCACTCATACGAATATTTTGAAAAAATGCTTCTCCTTCTCCCATCATAACAGCCGCCATGTGAGCAAGTGGAGCTAGATCACCTGAAGCACCAACAGACCCTTTTTCAGGGATGACAGGAATGACGCCCTTTGCAAGCATATTTTCCAGCAAATTTACCAATTCTAGACGAACTCCTGAAGCTCCTCTTCCTAAAGAGATAAGCTTTAAGCTCATTATCAAACGCACAATATTTTCAGCTAAAGGCTCTCCTACCCCACAACAATGGGACAAAATAAGATTTCTCTGTAAAACAGCGACATCGTCCGCATCAATTTTAATGGAAGCCAACTTCCCAAAACCAGTATTAATACCGTACACAGGCTCACTTCCAGCAGCAATTTCAGCAATGCGCTGAGCCCCTTTCTCTATAGCTAAATGTGTGTCATTATGAAGTTTACTCACTTCACCATTAAAATAAATAGCTTCAAGTTCACTAAGCGTCACCTCGCTTGGTTTTAGTATAATAGTCATAATTTACTTTCTTTTTTAATCAAAGCGTAATGTTTAGCATTATTGATCCTTCTATAAAACAAAAAAACTATAACGACTCTTTAAAACGAGAATACTTTCTTAAAGGTATTCCTTACGATGGAGTCATTATCCAAAAGTAGAATAGTTGACGATAAATGAAATATTGACAAGCACAACCAAGGTCATGGATTTCAAAAATAGATAACGCATTAATTTATAATCATAATCTAGCATTATTTATATTGAATTTGATAAGAGATCCGAACATCTTAAGATTCTCCCATTCTAAATCTGTGTATGTTGAATTAATCAAAACCATTCGCTTGAACGTCATAAGCGAGATTGGCGTATGGATAAAACTGTACAAAAAAGAACTAAAACCCCTCTTATGAACCGTCTCAAGGGCTGTCGCAACATTGGGAAATGATAAACTGTGTGATGGTGCAGACTTGTTCTTGTGTATGAAGCGTAAAGACGAAGGACTCAATGAATTTATCATATGGATATATCATTAAGCTATTCCTACTAAACTTATAAAAATCTTAGACAGATAGCTGTCACAATCTATCATGATTGCAAAAATTAAACTCTATAGAAAATTAAAAAACTTATTTAACATATCACAACATAGAAGAAATTAAGCTTATTTACCACTTCTAAAATTGTATTTAAAGCGCCAGATTGAAACCTGAAAAGTACATCTTCAATAAAACCACACAAGACTCGAACTAACCCGTTATTTAAAATAAAAATAAAAGAAGCTTTCTTATATCAAAAAATTTAATTAACATATTGTTTTTATATTATATATTTAAAAAGAGAAATGCTTCATATAACATATTTATATTTTACTTTTTTGTTATATTGAATCTGAATTTAGAGATAATTTCAGAATTAGTTTTTTTAAAGATTCTTCCAAGCCATTACCCTTTTTCTGCAAATTTCTGATTATGATAATTTTTGTATTTTTTCAGTTATTTTTGTCAAAATTTAAGAACTCTCATTTAATAATAAGAAATAAGCGTAAAAACAAAGAATTATCAAATATTTCTATTCAATCTACCTCTTCCCCTTTTATAAAATAATCTGTTGTTAAAATACAGTAAAGAAAGCACTCCGATGCTATAATTTAGTTCATAAATTTTCTATTTAAAACTCTCTCATATAAAGTGAACAATAAAAATAAGATGTAATATGTAATAAGATGTCAATTTGAATGCTGAAGAAGAAAAAACTCTCCCCCTCAAAATCTACCTTAATAATACGTTAATCTCCTGAATACCGCCTACTCTGATGTGCTAA
Source organism: Bartonella sp. PS17NMGDW (assembly GCF_042193555.1). Classification (NCBI taxonomy): domain Bacteria; kingdom Pseudomonadati; phylum Pseudomonadota; class Alphaproteobacteria; order Hyphomicrobiales; family Bartonellaceae; genus Bartonella; species Bartonella sp. PS17NMGDW. The sequence continues at coordinate 95,927 of NZ_JBHILY010000005.1, forward strand.
AAGAGCAAAAGTAATCATCGATATCAGATTATCCTGCATACATATAGAGCTCACTTCGATACAAAAGCTCCAAATTACCTTGCACTTCATATTTCTTTGTCAATGCAACCAATTGCCGCAAATATTCTTCCCCATAGCAAGCAATAGCACGTTGCGCTTGCGTTGAAGAGCGGCTCATTCCAATAAAAGCTTCAGATGGGATCATCATCGTCCAATTGTGCGTATGGAAAAAAATCTTTTCTGGATCTACCCCAAAGCCATCACTCATTTCCTGTAAAAAATCAAAATTACGATAATACCGGGAATAGTTCGGACTCATTTTCTCTAACAATGTCTCATAAGCCTCTAGAAATTCACTATGCTTGAAATCACGATTATTTTGAATAACAGCCATGACACCATTGACTCGAAGTTGATCTGAAACAGAACAAAGCAACTTAGGACGATCCATCCACTGAAACGCTTGCGCTGCAATGACAAGATCGACCTCACCAATTTGAGGCAATAGGTCTTCGGCACGCCCCTGATACCACTGCACCGTAGGAAATTTTCTTCGCCCCTTCTTAATCATATCTGCCGATACATCGATAGCATGATATTGGTGCTCATTTCCTAAAAAATTAACAACTCCCTCTAGTGCGATACCTGTCCCAGCCCCCACATCCACAATGGACAAATGCTTTTTGTTCTTAAAAGGATGGAGCATGGTTTTAAATAAAGTGAGGGGGTAGCGAGGACGATAACGATCATAATCATTAGCCAATCCATCAAACTTTTCACTTTGCCGTTGAACACTTTCTATCACAGGATTTTCCCCTTTCCCAATTATTATATGCATGTTTTGAAACAAAAATACTATAAAAATAATATATTTTCCTGTAATAATAATTTATATGAATATCATTGATCTTTTATAAGATGACCTCTATATTACCGCTATTATTTTAATATCAACAAGTCACTTAAGCGTTCCTAAAACGCATAGAGGTGTCAGTTTATTGATAAATATGCCTGTTGATAAAATTCAAAATACTTTCCAGCAAGAAGATAAACCCTATATAATACATAAAATATCTGTGGAGAGATCTTTATGTTAAATGTACAAACTTCTTCAATGTTTAAAATATTAAAACAATTTTCAATCGTGATTTTTTTGGCATGGTTAGTGCCATTTTTAAGTGGGTGCGGATTTAATACGATACCAACAAATGAAGAAAAAGCACATGCAGCATGGAGTGAAGTGCTCAATCAATATCAACGTCGTACAGATCTCATCCCCAATCTTGTAGAAACAGTTAAAGCTTACGCAGCTCATGAACAAAGCGTTTTCACAAATGTAATTGAGGCACGTGCCAAAGCAACGCAAGTCAACATTAATGCAGATATGTTGAATAATCCAGAAGTTATGCAGCAATATCTCAAAAATCAAGCAAATTTATCAAGTGCCCTTTCGCGGCTTATGGCTGTTGTCGAAAACTATCCGGATCTTAAAGCAAACCAGAACTTTCTTGCTCTTCAATCACAATTAGAAGGAACAGAAAACCGAATTTCCGTTGCGCGCCGCGATTATATTGAAACAGTACGTGCTTACAATACTGCTCTCAAAACAATGCCGACGATGATTTGGGCAAAGCTATGGTTTCGTGATGCTAAACCTATGCCTACTTTTACCATCGATACTGATAGCCAACAAACACCAAAGGTTAATTTTAATTAATGAAAATATTTCAACACTCTATACAACGTCGTATTTTTCTACGTTTATGGGTTCCTTTGAGTATTCTATATTTGATCATTGCATTGGGGAATGTCACTTACGCACACACTAAGTTTCCTCCCTTAACCGGCTATATCAACGATATGGCTCATTTACTTGATCATGCAACACAAAGAAATTTAACGGAAAAGCTAGCTACACTCGAAGAGAAAACGGGAGATCAAATCGTTCTTGTGACGCTCCCTACTCTTTCGGGCAATGATATAGAGACATACAGCAATTCTCTTTTTCGTACATGGAGATTAGGTCAAAAACAAATCAATAACGGCATATTAATCGTCATTGCACCAAATGAACGCAAAGCACGTATTGAGGTAGGCTACGGTCTGGAAGGAGAACTAACAGATGCCATTTCCTCTGTCATTATTAATAGCTTCATGATTCCTAATTTTCGTGAAGGAAATTATCAAAAAGGAATTGTCGAATCCGTTCACGCAATTATCAAAGTGATCACACAAAGTGATGCTGATTTTTCTTTTCGAATCAATCAAAAAGCTAAAGCTGTTGAAGAACAACGCAAACAAGCTGAAAAAGAAGAAATGATTACAAATACAATCACGTTTCTCATTCTCTTTATAGTCATTTGTTTGCCCATTCTTGCTATGATTTTTGGTAAAAAAATAGGTCCACGAAAGTATCTTTGGCTGGGTATTGTCTTCACACCTTGGTTTTTAAACTTAAATGCGAGCGGTAGAGGTTCTGGTGGAATCTTTGGCGGACCTTCAGGGAGAGGAGGATTCAGAGGTGGTGGTGGATCATCAGGTGGTGGCGGTGCAACAGGAAGATGGTAAAACGAGCATAACGATTTTTTTAATAAAATTCATTGCACTTCTTATAAACTATCTCTTAATCCTGTTCTTTTTTTATTTTTCTGATTATAATACAAACTCGAACATCAAGATAAATATTACCAATGACATTTGAATTAAAACATACGGATCGTAATAACTTATCATATCATTTTAATGCAATTCTAGGAAATCCACCCGTTGAATGGAAGATAAGTAATCATCTAGTTGAGTATCCTGAAGCTCTGCGTTATATGCAAGAACGTGTAGAAAAAATTCTTGCAAAAACCGCGCATGAACAGGTTTGGCTTCTTGAGCACCCTTCCCTTTATACAGCAGGGACGAGTGCAAATAAAAAAGATCTTTTGGCGCCTAATTTATTCCCTGTTTATGAAGCAGGACGTGGAGGCGAATTCACATATCACGGTCCAGGGCAGCGTATTGCTTATATCATGCTTGATCTTAAACGCCGAAAACAAGACATTCGTGCTTTTATTAGTGCATTAGAAGAATGGATCATACAGATGCTTGCAAACTTTAATATTAAAGGCGAACGGAGAGAAGATCGAGTTGGTGTCTGGGTTAAACAGTCTCATTGCCCATCAAAACAAAATGATCTTTCTTCCGAAGATAAAATTGCAGCTATTGGCATTCGAGTGCGCAAATGGATAAGTTTTCATGGAGTTTCTATCAATGTTAATCCTAATTTAGCCCATTATTCAGGAATTGTTCCTTGTGGAATTAAAAACCACGGTGTAACAAGCTTTCTGGATCTAGGTTACCCTGTAACAATGCATGATATTGATATTGCTCTCAAACACGCCTTTGAACAAATTTTCGGTCCAACAATTGATGTTTCCTAAGTGCATTGATTTTTAAATAAAAAACAGGCATAAAATCGTTTTAATAAATATTTTATTTTATGAGGTAGATAGTTAAACGCTATGAGCGATAACAAAAAGGATCTTTTTAGTGTTTTAAATAAAGCCCCATCTCGGGTAAATACAAAAGAAAACACTCTGCAGTCTCCAATGAAATCAAAAGCGATGATTTCAAAAAAAAGCGCAAAAGATACGCAAGAAGATGACTATAATGCCCTCTCTATTCGAGTGCTTGAGGGTTTAGAGCCCGTACGTTTACGCCCTGGAATGTATATTGGTGGAACAGACAGTAAAGCGCTTCATCATTTATTTGCCGAAATTATTGATAACGCGATGGATGAAGCTGTTGCGGGTTATGCAGATTTTATTGAGGTCTCATTAGATAGGAACGGTTATATAACCGTTACAGATAATGGACGTGGTATTCCTGTCGAAAATCATCCTCAAATGCCTGAGAAATCTACTCTTGAAGTTATTATGACACAACTCCACTCAGGGGGAAAATTTGATGGAAAGGCTTATCAAACTGCAGGTGGACTTCATGGGGTAGGGATTTCTGTTGTCAATGCTCTTTCTGATGATATGGAAGTTGAAGTTGCACGAGAACGAAAACTTTACCGCCAACGTTTCTCACGCGGCATTCCTCAATCTGGATTGGAAGATCTGGGAGATGTTTATAATCGTCGTGGTACGCGCGTTCGTTTTCATCCTGATCGTGAAATTTTTGGTGAAAACGCAGCTTTTGATCCAGAAAAAATCTATAAGATGGCATGCTCCAAAGCTTATCTTTTTGGTGGCGTAAAAATTCGCTGGACTTGTGATCCCGTCATACTTGAAGGCGCAGAAAATATTCCTGAAAAAGCTGTTTTTCATTTCCCCAATGGGCTTAAAGACTATTTACTCTCGTCACTAAAAGATGAATATCGAGTAACATCAGAAATTTTTTCTGGCAAAACACAACAAAATAATGGCCATGGCTCCGTTGAATGGGCTATCGCTTGGCATGGTGGTGATTCTTGTGTGCAATCTTACTGCAATACGATTCCTACAGGAGAAGGCGGAACACACGAAATAGGATTACGTCAAGCTCTTTTGCGTGGATTGAAATCCTACGCTGAGTTAATAGGAAACAAGCGCGCAACAATTATTACGTCTGACGATATTATGATTTCAACAGCCGCAATACTTTCAGTCTTTATCAGTAACCCTGAATTTGTTGGACAAACAAAAGATCGATTAGCGACCATTGAAGCACAGCGTATCGTTGAGAATGCAATCCGCGATCCTTTTGATCATTGGTTAGCAAATTCCCCGCAAGAAGCAACAAAACTTCTCGATTGGGTTATTGAACGTGCTGAAGAACGTGTTAGACGACGCCAAGATAGAGAAATAAGTCGAAAAACTGCTGTCCGTAAATTACGTCTGCCCGGTAAACTTGCAGATTGTAGCCAGAACCATGCTGTGGGTGCTGAACTATTCATTGTTGAAGGGGATTCTGCAGGAGGATCTGCTAAACAAGCAAGAAATAGAGCAAACCAAGCAATTTTACCTCTTCGTGGTAAAATCTTAAATGTCGCCAGTGCTGCACATGAAAAAATGAACTCAAGCCAAACAATTAGCGATCTTATCCTTGCTCTTGGATGTGGAACACGCTCCAAGTATCGTGAAAAAGATCTCAGATATGAACGTATTATCATCATGACAGATGCTGATGTTGATGGTGCTCATATTGCGTCACTGCTCATTACCTTCTTCTTTCAAGAAATGCCTGACCTTATTCATCAGGGACATTTATATCTCGCCGTCCCTCCCCTTTATAGAATATCGCAAGGAGGAAAAGTTGCTTATGCTCGTGACGACATTCACAAGGATGAATTGCTCAAAACTGAATTTACTGGAAAAGCTAAAATCGAAATCGGGCGTTTTAAAGGGCTGGGTGAAATGCGCGCGGAACAACTTAAAGAAACGACTATGCATCCTCAAAAACGTACATTGCTTCGTGTTTCTATTGATGCCGTGGAAATGCAAGAAACGAAAAAGACTGTAGAAAGTCTCATGGGAACAAAACCAGAAGCACGATTTCGTTTCATACAAGAAAATTCTACTTTTGCTTCTAATCTAGACATCTAATGTAAAAAATATCCCTTTCAAACCACTGCGGCTGCGTCAATCACACGCAGTTGCGGATTGGTCGTTCCATTCCAATAATTCAAACTAAGATGACCAGCTAAATGAATCATTTCACCAATATTTTCAAAAAGAAAATCACCAAGAGATGTCCCTACAGCACGAAAAGCTATTCCTTGCAGTTTTTTTCCTTCAACATTAGATACAATGAGGCGAAGATGTCCTTTACCAACTTCAGATAGATTCACCAATCGATGAGAGGGAAGAACAAAAACAGGCGTTGCATTCCCTGTCCCAAATGGCCCTGCTTTTTCAAGCAACTCAAACAGCGCTTCATTAACACCAGAAGCAGAAAGAGAACCATCTATACTAAGAGACTTTTTAGCATGCAACTCAGAAACCCTTAAAGAAACTTTTTCTTCTAGCCATTTTCGAAAGATTTCAATTTTTGTTGATTGAATTGTAATTCCTGCGGCCATACTATGTCCCCCTCCCTTTTCTAATAAATTTAATGTAACAGCTTCACGAACGAGTGCTCCTAAATCTATACCATTAATTGAGCGTCCCGACCCTACGCCATTTCCATCTTCTTTCAAAGCAATAGCAAAAACAGGACAAAAAAAACGCTCTTTGAGACGGGAAGCAAGAATACCAATAATTCCCGGATGCCATTCTTTATGAGAAATTACAAGTGACAAGGGTATTTCTTGATCTTGATAAAGAGAAGCAATGTAAGATTCCGCTTGTGCTAATTGAATGTTCTCCATTTCTTGGCGTTCTTGATTAAGCTGATCTAATTGTTCTGCTATTCTGTCCGCTTCATCTTTATTCTCACAGCTAAGCAAACGTGCTCCCAAAGCTTGATCACCAATGCGCCCTCCTGCATTAATTCTAGGGCCTAACAAAAAACCTAAATGAAAACTATTAAGCGGCTCCCCTATTCGTGCAACCTTTGTTAAAGCTGTTATTCCTGGATTATGCATAGAACGAGCAACTTGAAGCCCTTTTATCACAAAAGCACGATTAACCCCCTGTAATGGGACGACATCACATATGGTTGCCAATGCAACAAGATCAAGCAGACTTAAAAGATCAGGCAGCTGCCCTTGGAATTGTTTTTTCCGCAGTAAATGATGAACCCAAGCTAACGTAACAAAAACAACGCCCGCTGCACATAAATGCCCCTGTTTAGAAAAATCATCAGGGCGATTAGGATTGACAAGAGCAACGGCTTCTTGATGAATCTCTGACATTTGATGATGATCTAAAATCACAACATCAGCACCAGCAAGCCTCGCTGCTTTTACCGCATCTGGACTGTTTGCGCCACAATCAACAGTGATAATTAACCGAGCACCTTCTTGCACAAGCATCCTCATTGCTTGTTCATTCGGACCATAGCCTTCAACAATACGATCAGGAATATAAATTTTGACTTCAATACCAAAATAACGAAAAAAACGCGCTATGAGTGCCGAAGAACAAGCACCATCAACATCATAATCACCAAAAACAGCAACCTGTTCTTGATTGAGAAGAGCCTTAACAATGCGCTCTGCAGCGCATTGCATATCCCTAAAACTTTCTGGATCAGGCATAAGCGTACGTAATGTTGGATTAATAAAAGCAACAGCCTCAGCTTCATCCACATCTCTTGCTGAAAGTACTCGAGCTAACTGATCTGGAAAACCAAATTTTTGAGAAATAGCACGCGCATTATTTATCCCTTTGACATCAAGGGCATCTAACCAAGCTTGACCACAAGCAGAAGATTCAACATTGAGAAAGTAACGAGACCACTGCATTATTGCTCATTTTATAATGGAGAACGATAAAATACAATCATACGTTAAAGATAAAATAGTCTTTTGCAACATTCATTTTAAGTTTAAATTGTCCACAAACTTCTTTTAATGAGGTATTATAATACCTTTATTATAACATGTTGTTTTATAAAGTTTTTATTTTCTCTTGACGTCAATCAAAAGACATTATATCAGAGCAAGGTGTATGCGTTAAATATTTCGCTATGGTAACAATTTTCAACGCAAAACAGTAAAAATTCCCTTATATTAAAAGGGTTCTAATAAAGGATACTTCTATGGCAACTTTTTCACAAAAGCCAACTGAAGTGGTGAAAAAATGGGTTATTATTGACGCAGAAAACCTTGTTTTAGGTCGTCTTGCCACATTTGTTGCTAACCGCTTACGTGGCAAACATAAAGCTACATTTACTCCACATGTTGATGATGGTGACAACGTTATTGTCATTAATGCAGATAAAATAGCTCTCACTGGCAAAAAATATACGGATAAAAAATATTATTGGCATACCGGCTATATTGGTGGAATCAAACAACGTACAGCACGTCAACTTCTTGAGGGGCGTTTTCCCGAACGCGTTATTGAAAAAGCGGTAGAGCGCATGATTCCTCGTGGTCCCCTTGGTCGCCGTCAATTGAAGAATCTACGTGTTTACGCCGGAAGCCAACATCCACATGAAGCACAACAGCCTGAATCTCTTGACGTTGGTGCTTTAAACCGCAAAAACAAAAGGATTGCTTGATTATGGCTGAAATTAATTCTCTTTCTGAGCTTAGCATAGTAACAAGTATTACAGAAACACATGAAAATGTTGTTCCTGTCCACGTGCAAAAGCTTGATTCACAAGGACGTGCTTATGCAACAGGAAAGCGTAAAGACGCTGTTGCACGCGTATGGATTAAACCAGGTTCTGGAAAAATCACGATCAATAATAAGGAATTTGACAAATATTTTGCTCGTCCTGTTCTTAGAATGATTCTTCGTCAACCAATTGTTGCAACAAACAGGGATACCCAGTTTGATATTATTGCAACCGTTGCAGGTGGTGGTCTTTCCGGACAAGCCGGTGCAGTGCGCCATGGCATTTCCAAAGCTTTAACGTATTACGAACCAGAACTTCGCTCAATCTTGAAAAAAGGTGGTTTTCTTACCCGTGATAGTCGTGTTGTTGAACGTAAAAAATACGGTAAAGCAAAAGCACGTCGTTCTTTCCAATTCTCAAAGCGTTAATTTCAATTTTTGTACAATGCATAAAGCCTCGGACAAAAACGGGGCTTTTTTTAACTGCTAAAACAGACCTTTCGTAGAGACAAATTTATATCTGTTAGAAGAAAACAAGAATGCAAAACAACAGATTCTCCTTAAACAAGAACTAAAAAAGTAGATCAAAAAATATCTGTAATATAACTTTAGTTATCTCATAAGCTTTTCAATGTCTTTTTCTATCATTACTTAACAAGATTTAGTCCAAGAAATGCTTTACCATTGTGATAAAATGCGGGACAGAAATAGGTTTTGACATATATTCCTCACATCCACTGGCACGAATTCGCTCTTCATCCCCTTTCATAGCAAAGGCTGTTACAGCAACAACGGGAATCGATCTTAGTTCTTCATCTCCTTTTAATTGTTTAATAACATCTATTCCAGAGACCTCTGGCAACTGGATATCCACAAGGATAAGAGATGGCATTGATGAACGCGCCAAATCTAATGCCATAAGACCATTACGCGTTTCAACGGTTTCATAACCACTCGCTTCTACAAGATCACGGAATAACTTCATATTAAGCTCATTATCTTCCACGATCATGACTTTTTTTGACATTCGTATAACTCCACCCTTCTCAGATAAAATAGAGAAATAGAAATGAATCCACATTCTCTTTGCTTAAAATAAAATGATAAAAAAAATTGTAAACCACAAAGAGACTAGAAGCTTCCAATAAAAGCTTTTTACGCAAACATTTATAATACTCATCACTATGCTTTTTCATTTCATAAGAATGAAACCCACAAATAGTCGTAAGATTGTGATCCCCTGTATTTTTTGAGTTGATATGCAAAGTTCATGGATATCTCAATTAATACATTCGCATCATAAAAAAATATCAACCACAAACTTAGCTCAAATGTGTATTTTGAAGAGGGAAAAATTTAAGTAACCTTTAAAATAGCTGATTAGTTAAATTTAATGTGCCATATATTGCCTTACCCAAAAAAATATCTTAAGGATAAACTAATCAACATCATTAAGAGTAAAATATAACTAAACCATGATTAAATATCACGGTTTAGTTATATGAAATATTCAACAAAAGAATAATTCAAAGTTAATCAAGTACAATATCTTTTAATTCAAAGCCCATGCACTATGAGCAAAAGCATCGAATGTTCTTCCACCTGTCTCTCTGCTAGGACTCGGTGGCTTTCTAGTAAAGAAATATACAAGATATGCGATTAAACCAAAAATCGCTGCCTCCATCCCCATTAAACCCGCGACTTTTTGGACATTTTTCTCAGCCCCTTGTCCTCCAAATTGGCTAATAATCATATCAACAGCTTTAATAACTCTATTTTCCTGTGTCATTACAGAAATGAAACCAGCATTTTGAAATCTACCATTTAAAGAATCGGCATTGGCTCCTAAAACCTGTGAAAAGAAAATAGCGACTGCAACCACACATACTATACAATGCTTAAATATTTTCATCATAACCACCTATTACAATGTTTAATAAAATAAATTTTTCTTTACCCCCCTCTAAATATAAAACATTACATCATCTATCGATAACGTATATTTATCTTCTTATAATAAAAATATAATACAAAACTTTAATTAATAATTTTATTTTAATTGCTATTTTTATATTATATTATATCCGTTACATATTTATCTTAAGTTTGTCAATTGTTTTATTTGTGTTTTTATATTATACAATTTAATGCTAAAATGTATTAAATTAGAATTATTTTATTGTTTTTATTATAATTTTAGCTTTATTATCATAAATATTACTATGTTATTACATTATAAAAATATTAATGTGTTGTTTTTTAGTTACACATATTATTTTTATTTTTTTGTATAGTACAGTAAGATAAATATTTTTAAAATTTACAAAAAACAAAAAAATACTTTATTGAAATATTCTGATAAAATTATTTTGCATTATTATAAATTGAGAAGAAATAGCTGTCCCAGTAAAAAAAATAGCGTAAACTCCAGCTTAGCTCTTTGATTGAAAAAGCTAAATCAGATACAATAAGAGATAACTTTTGGTGAACGCGCCAAATCTAATGCCATAAGGACATTACACATTTCAACGATTTCACAGCCACTCGTTTCTACAAGAACGCGGAATAATTTTAATAAAGTTCATTGTCTTCCACGATTATAACTTTCTGACTTTTATATCATCCCCCTAATCCATTAAATTTACGCATTGTTTTCTTATAACTCATGAAAGTCATGGCAATAAAAAGAAAAGCGCTCAACAGAAGATATCCAATATTCCATTCGCCTTTACCAAATAACAATGACACAGGCAAGGAAGCAGAAAAAGCCATAGGAAGCATAAACAAAAGCCATTTTACGATGCTTAAAGGATAAATTCCTATTGGTACAAATGAAAGCTCGTAAATCATTTCATGAAAATATTCGACAGGCATCTTACGGCTAATAATAAATGTTACAAAATTAAACATCATGAAAAAACAAATATTGACGATAAAAACACAAAATATTGCAACAATAAAAGAGATCCATCTTAGCTTAAGATCGGATATATTCGGTAATGATACAAATAAATAGGCACTAACATAAAGAACAAAGAGCTTGATCAGATTAAGAGGTTTACACCAACCAAACAACATCAACAACCAAATTGAAACGGGCTTTATCAAGTATGGTTCAATTTTACCATCCGCTACTTTTTCAAAAAATTTTTCAATAGAATTAGTAAAAATATTCCAAAATATTCCAAGTAAAACAAAGACAACAAAGATAAAATGGATTTCATCTCTGCTATAGTTACCGATCTTTCCTGAAAAAGAAGATATTCTATCAATAAATATGAATTGAATAAAATAATAGCATAGAGAAAGAATAAACTCCCCAGCCAAATTCTTACCATAAACAATCTGTCGGCGGATATTCAAACTGATAAAATGAAGGATTATTTTCATCTCAACCACCCGCTCCATTATATGCTTTCATCCCTTTATTCCAAGCAATATAAATTAAGAATAAAAAACACAAAATATAAGTAAAACTTCCGAAAATAAACTGCTGAAACAACGCTAAATTTTGCGTCGCAAAAAACTCGGCAGGAGCTGAGATCACGAAACGATAAGGATTAAATTGCATGAGCGGAATAAGCCACACCGGCCAAAAAGATGGTGGTAAAAGCCCCCCCCCAAGAAGCGCTGAACTAAGAATACTGAAAGAGAGTAATATATTGTACTCAATCACCCAAAAGCTTAATAAGGCAATTCCAAAAGAGAGTAAAAAACAAAGCAATTGTGATAGAATAACAATGAGAAAAAAGAATAGAAAAGCGATGACCAATCCCAGAATGTTTTCATAGGATGAAACAAGCTTAACAACAAAAAGAGCCAATAACGGGATGCTATATAATACACTCTCCCCTAAAAAAGTAAAAAGCATTTGTGTCATATAACTGAAGGGCTTTGTAAGATATACTTCTAATTGACCTTCTTTAACATGATGAGAGAAAAACTTAATCACATTATAACCATTATTTAAGCGTCCTAGGACTAAAGAAAAAGCATAATAATACATCATATCATGAAAGCTAAAGCCATTTATGGTGTTGCCCATATCAGAGAAAAGTGCATTCCATAATAGAAATTGAATAACAAATGGCGAAAGTGTTCCAATGATAATGTCGGTAAAAAACATTGCTCTATCACTTAGAACAGTGAGTAATCCATTCTTGGCAAAAAGAAACATGCCAAAGCAGTGGTTAGATAAATTCTTTAAATTTAACACGGAGCATCTCTTCAAGCGAGGGAGTGGATACAGAGAACGTACAGTTCAATTCGGTTGTAATTTCGCGTACAAAATGCGCAAAATCCTCACGAGGCAGCGAAATCTCCAGCGAGCATTCTTCAGTGTTAAAGTGCTTATCCTTTAAAGGAGTAGATAATTTCAACGCAATCTCATCAATTTTTTCTACAACAGTTGAAGGTGCAGCCAAGTGTTCACAAAAAAGTGTCATTCTCACCAAAGAAGGAATGACATTTTTAAGCGCCTGAAGATTGCCATGAAACTGTTTCTTTCCCTTATGCAAGAGAATAATATCATCGACGTATCCATCAATATCTCCCATATCATGACTCGTGATGATATACCCAGTGCCGCGCTCCCTTTTCAGTTTTTTAAGAAGCTCCCTGATTTCATGCTTAGATGTAATATCAAGACCAATACTTGGCTCATCGAGAAACAACAGTTTAGGTCTAAAGGAGAGATTAAATGCCAATTCACTTTTCACTCTCTCACCCAGACTAAGCATCCGCACTGGCTTATCCATAATATGCTCAAGACCCAGCAACTCAGTGATCTCTTTAAGATCACGAGTAAAAGAAGCGCGTTCAAGACCATATAATGGTTGAACCATATCCAGACTGTAGCGTAAAGGTAAATCCCACCACAAACAATTCTTGTGACCAAAGACCACACCCAAAGACTTGAATAGATCTTTCTTCGCTTTATAAGGATCAACACCAAGGACTTTAATACATCCCTCATCAGCATGTTGTATACCAGAAAGTATTTTAATCAGTGTTGATTTACCCGCTCCGTTAGGGCCAAGAATTGCTAATGATTGCCCTAAAAAGAGAGTGAAACTCATATCTTTTAACACATGATGATTTGTATAAACCGGCTTGAAGAGAGAAACCACCTTGTTTTTAAAACCAATTCCTCTGTCAATGTTGCGATATATTTTTGAGACGTTATTAACGTCAATCAATAATGATCCCATCCGTCACTCCTAATTTCAACTTATCTCCCCTTTGAATGTTCCCATAATAAATATCTGTTTTGTTCACTAAAAAAAACAAAAGTGTTCAAGCCCTCCTTAGAGCAATAAAACGCGCCTGACGTTTTATCTCCAATTTTTTGTATAGATATTTTTCAATGTGATGAGTTCACTTCAATGAAGCATTAAGATACTAAAAACTTATTTCTTCTTTTATGAAAGATAATCTTTTGAATAAACTAAGTAAGTAGAAAAATAATTGCTCATTGAAAGGAGAACTTTTCTCATAAACCTTCATTGTATAAGCAAAGATACAAAGCATAAATCTATACTATAAGCCTATCAAATCACTTTGATAACAGAACAAACTTCCTTGACACCAGGAATTTTTTGAGAGGCTACTTTTCCTCAGCATTACTATAAAATGCCTCAATTATCTCCCATGAAAAAATTAAAATCGCCTTCACTATTTTAGTAAATATCTTTCAGATTTTATCTAACTCATCTCCCTCAACAGACACGCCTCCCCAATATATGACCTCTATAGATAATTCAAAGGAGCAGCTTCACCAGCTCAGATTATTAAATAACACACCATATCCAAAAATAACAATACAATCAATATGGATAAAGAGCTGTAGAAAAAAAGCCATGATATTCGAAAATTTCATCACTCAAAAACACAATTTTCTCATAGCAATTTACTTATCAAAAACTTTCTTCAAATGATGCCCTATTCATCTTATAAAATTTATAGACAAAATTTATATCAATCAAAAAGAACAAATGAAGTTTTTTTAGTCGGTTTCAGCATCACTCTCATTAAAAGACAAAAGATTAAAACTTTGGACCATATGAGGCGGTAAAGGTGCAACAATATCCAATATTCCTCCTGAAGGATGAGGAATACGAATACGACGTGCATGAAGATGAAGACGGTTTTGAATTCCTCCTGGTAATGTCCAATTACTATCAGAAAAAAAATACTTTGTATCGCCAATGATAGGATGATCCACATGGGCAGCATGCACACGAAGCTGATGTGTTCTCCCTGTATAGGGTTCCATTTCAAGCCACGAAAGAGCCCGCCCTCGCGTGTCTAAAACGCGATAGTAGGAAACCGCATGATGTGAATCTGGTTCCCCATGTTCACAAACACGCATTTTGTCACCTTGTGCAGTCATTTCCTTAACCATCCACGTTGAAATTTTGTCCTGCTTTTTTTTAGGCACGCCCCGAACCAACGCCCAATAAGTCTTTTTTGTTTCTCGCGCTCTAAAAGCAGCTGTTAAGGACTGAGCAGCTCCCCTTGATCGCGCAACAATAAGCACCCCCGACGTCTCACGATCAAGACGATGAACCAAACGCGGCTTTTCACCTTTTTTATTGCGCCATACCTCAAGCATACTATCCATATGACGTGTTAAACCAGAGCCTCCTTGTACAGCCAACCCAGCTGGTTTATTAAAAACAAATACCTTTGGATCTTCATAAAGCAGCATTTTTTTCAAAACGGTTTCATCATCCTGCCCACGAAGTGTTTTATCCGTTATTGAAAGATTTTCCTTGTCATTAATAGGGAGAGGTGGAATACGAACAGCTTGCCCCATACAAAGACGCGTATCAGCTTTAACACGTCCACCATCAACCCGTATCTGACCAGAACGCAACAATTTTTGCAAAGCTCCAAAACCAAGCCCAGGGTAATGCACTTTAAACCAGCGGTCCAAGCGCATTCCATTTTCATCTGCCTCAACTTTTTTTATTTCTACGCCTGCCATGAAAATTCCCTTACCTGATAATTTTCTCTGCCCAATATTTTTTACCTGATAATTTTATTGATCTATTTTTGCGCCTTTATAAACACAAAAATTGATATTTTAGTTGGCTTTATCACACCATATTACAGTTAGTATCCAAAATTGCCTTTTCTTAACGTCCAAATTTTATTAGCTAAAAACTAAGCGTAGTAAAAATCAACAACCTTTACGCTTAATAGCGAATGGAGATAATTAACCGTGTCCTTATTCAAAACCTATGCACGTGTTCTCACTTACCTAAATAGAGAAAAAAATGCATCCCTTTTAATCTGTACCGCTAATGTTATGTTAGCTATTATCACTATTGCAGAACCTATTTTATTCGGACGTGTTATTGATTCTATTTCAGAAAAATCAGCTATCATTCCTACTCTTACCCTTTGGGTTTGTTTTGGACTTTCACATATTATTGCTTATGTCCTTGTTGCTCGCGGTGCTGACCGCTTAGCCCATAGACGCCGCTTAACGGTTTTAACGGAATCTTTCGAACGTATCATTGCCATGCCTTTAATTTGGCATCAACAACGCGGAACTTCCAACGCACTCCATACACTTTTGCGCGCAATAGATTCCATGTCAACCATATGGCTTGATTTTATGCGCCAACACCTCTCAACGCTTGTCGCTTTATTGGTTCTCATCCCCATAGCGTTTAATATGAATTGGCGTCTTTCAATAGTCTTGGTTGTGCTTGCCATCATCTACGTATTAATTGCACGTTTAGTGATGCGAAAAACAAAAGACGGACAAGCCGCTGTAGAATCCTACCACCACAACCTTTTTAAACATGTCAGTGATTCAATCTCTAATGTTTCCATTGTACAAAGTTATAACCGAATAAAAGAAGAAACTTCTATACTGCATCAACATACAAATGCTCTGCTTAAAGCACAAAATCCTGTTCTTAATTGGTGGGCGCTTGCCAGTGGCTTAAATCGAATGGCTTCAACAATTTCAATCGTTTGTGTTCTTCTCCTTGGAGCTTTTTTTGTTGCAAAAGGTCAATTACGAGTAGGTGAAATCGTTGCTTTTGTTGGATTTGCACAACTCATGATTAGTCGTCTAGACCAAATGAGCAATTTCATTAATTGTGCAATATCCTCACAAGCAAAACTGCAAGAATTTTTTGAAATGGAAGACTCAACCTTTCATACCAACGAACCACAAAATCTTCCTTCCCTCCAAAATGTTAAAGGCGCCATCCAATTTCATCACGTGACCTATAAATTTCCAAATTCTTCTCAAGGCGTTTTTGATATTTCCTTTGAGGTTAAAGCAGGACAAACTGTTGCGATTGTAGGACCAACAGGGGCTGGGAAGACAACATTGATCAATCTGTTGCAGCGCGTATACGACCCTACCATTGGGCATATCTCCATTGATGGAATAAATATATGCTCGATCAATCGCGAATCTTTACGCAAGTCTCTAGCAACAGTATTTCAAGACTCAGGTCTTTTCAACCGCACTATTTATGACAATATTTCAATAGGAAAAGCGAGCGCAAAGAATGAAGAACTTTATGAAGCAGCAAAAATAGCAGAAGCTCACGATTTTATTCTAAAAAAAGCTGATTGTTATAACACAATGGTGGGCGAACGAGGATCTCAATTATCAGGTGGAGAAAAACAGCGACTAGCAATTGCACGCGCTGTTTTAAAAAATGCCCCTATTCTCATTCTAGATGAAGCAACAAGCGCTCTTGATGTTGAAACAGAAGCACGTGTCAAAGATGCTCTCGATTGCATACGCCATAACCGCACTACTTTTATTATAGCACATCGCCTCTCAACAGTACGCAATGTTGATGTGATACTCTTTCTGGAACATGGTTACTTAATGGAAAAAGGAAACTTTCAAGAATTGATCGATAAAGGAGGACGTTTCTCTAATTTTTTAAAGGCAAGTGGTTTAACAATCAAACAACCAGAAAGAGAAGGAGAAAATGTTATCCCCTTACATGAAGCCATAGCTTCATAAAAACGATACTCTTCATAGATCTTATGCAAAAAATCCTCCTCAATATAATAAGAGTGCTTATATGATACAAGTAAAAAGATTTCTAAAAATGCCACAATCCATTTTAGGTATTTAAAACAAATATTAAAACAGTTTAGTATTTTCTCTGCTATTGTAATTTTACTAGATTGGAACAAAAATATTTTCCTATATCTGTGCATATTGACGAGTATACATTCTCATTTAGGGAAAATATAAAGATATAAAGGTAAAAAAAATTTCCAGTTTTACCCTCTTCTTTCAACTCAGCTTTACGAATTTCAAAAGGAACTAAAGCAATATCTTTTTAATAATGAATATTATTGTATTGCTTTGCACTTTTGTTTATCTTGTTCTTTATGGTCCTCTCATAAAGAACAGAACGTCATTGTTTTGCACATTCATATGGCTTTTTTAAGAAACATTTCTCAATGCTCCTAAGCCCATTTTACAACGACATTCGTGAATGATTTTGATTAATTTAACATACGTAGAATTTTAAATGATAAAATTCTACGAATATTCGTAGCTCTTATTCAAAATATAAAACGATAAATTATCATTATAACTCAATGTATTAAGGCAATTATATGATAATAAATTAGACATTAATCTAAATCTTTAAATTTATGTAACATTCATTTGATTTATATAGATAATTCATTAATTTATAACTTGAAATAAAAATTTATAAAGATAGGAGAATATTCTTTTTAAAACCTTTTAATGATAAACCGAAAAATTGTTTTCTTGTAAATAAAAAGCAAAATGAAAACAATACAATAGCTCTTTTATAAGGAAAGGGATTTTAGTTATTTGAAAACTAATAGAATAATGACAGCTTATAACTTTATAAGGATAATCGTATGCAATAAATCTTGTGTTATTCCTTTCATAAAAAGAGAGGTTTCTTCAAAACAATCTATAAGAGCAATGCCATAACTAGTCTTCCTAGTAAAAGAATACACAGCAAAGCATGAAGTGCTGCATAATCTATCTTATCTTAAAACGGTGACTTCTGAAACGCTTGGAGGCTATAATGCCAAATGAAAAAGTAATCATAAAGACAAACACTGCTTTTATCTTTACAAATGTATTTTTCCCCAATTACGCTGTATCTGCATTTCAGAAATACACAAGACAGATATTCTTAATACTTAGATGCCAACCCAATATAAAAATGTAAAAAAAACCTACGCAGAATGATTTCATTCTTTAATTTTTTTCCAAAAAATCTTTTAGTGCTGCAAATGCCTCATCAGCTTTGTTCCCCTCAGGACCACCAGCCTGCGCCATATCAGGACGGCCACCTCCACCTTTACCACCAAGCATAGCTGAAAGAATACGAACGAGATCAACAGCATTCAATCTATGAGTTAAATCATTCGTAACACCGACAACAGCACTCCCTTTTCCATCCTCCGAGACACTAATAAACGCAACCACTCCAGATCCGATTTGTTTTTTCTCAGAATCGACGAGCGCCTTAAGATCCCGTGGTAAAATATTTTTAACAACGCGTCCGATAAAAGAAAACCCATTGATGATAGTAATATCACCTTGGCTCCTTTCTGTTATTCCACCACTCAACATCATTTTCTTGCGTACATCATTCAATTCTTTTTCAAGTTTACGACGATCATCAAGCAAAATTCGCACCCGTTCTTCCACACCAACAGAAGAAGTTTTTAAAAGATCAGCGATTTCATGAATACGTTCATCTTGGCGGCTAAGATAAAGGCGTGCTTCTTTGCCTGTTAAAGCTTCAATACGCCGCACTCCAGCAGCTACAGAACTTTCAGAAACAATATGAATCAAACCGATATCACCTGTTCGCTCCACATGTGTACCTCCACAAAGCTCTATTGACCAACGCTTTTTTAATCTTCCCTGTTCAAATGGCTCCCCCATAGAAACAACGCGAACTTCATCACCATATTTTTCACCAAATAATGCCATTGCACCTTCAGAAATGGCATCATCTACAGCCATGAGGCGCGTTATCACTCTACTATTTTGCAAAATAATCTCATTTGCTAAATCTTCTATTTTTTTCAGTTCTTCTGGTGAAACGGATTTTGGATGTGAAAAATCAAAACGCAACCGATCTGGCGATACAAGAGAGCCCTTTTGTGTAACATGAGATCCCAAAACTTGTCGTAAAGCTTCGTGTAACAAATGAGTAGCAGAATGATTCGCGCGAATTTTCTTACGACGAACAATATCAACCGTTAATTCGACACAATCAGATCTCGATGCCTGACCAGATTTCACCTCCCCAATATGAATAAAAAGACCATCACCCTTTCTTTGGGTATCATGCACCTCAAAAATAAAATTTTCACCAGAAATGATACCGCTATCACCAATTTGCCCACCAGATTCACCATAAAAAGGTGTCTGATTAACAACAAGCATAGCTTTCTGACCTGAAGAAATATGATCAACAATTTTACCATCACACACAAGAGCTGTAAGAATACCTTTCGCTGTCTCAGTTTCATAACCTAAAAACTCTGTGGCCCCCACTTGATCACGAACAGAAAACCAGATCTTTTCTGTTACAGCTTCCCCAGAACCAGACCAATTGGCACGCGCTTCCTCTTTTTGACGCTCCATCGCTTTATTAAAGGTATCAACATCAACAGATATTCCACGACGCCGCAAAACATCCTGCGTTAAATCAAGCGGAAAACCATAGGTATCATAAAGCTTGAAAGCAACTTCACCATTTAAATGATCTCCTTCTTTAAGATCGGTACTTGCTTCATTTAACAAACCAAGTCCTCGTTCAAGCGTTTTACGAAAACGTATTTCTTCTAACCTTAAAGTTTCTGAAATCAAAGATTCAGCACGCACCAATTCAGGATAGGCTTGTCCCATTTCGCGAATTAAAGCAGGCAAAAGTCGCCACATCAATGGCTCTTTAGCACCAAGAAGATGCGCATGACGCATAGCACGACGCATAATACGACGTAAAACATATCCTCTTCCTTCATTAGAAGTAAGCACACCATCAGCAATCAAAAATGCAGATGAACGAAGATGATCAGCAATGACACGATGGCTGGCAATAAAATCACCCTTTGCCTCAATCCCTGTAATTTCTTCTGATGCAGCAATTAATGCACGAAAAAGATCAATATCATAATTATCATGAACACCCTGCAAAACAGCAGCAATACGCTCTAATCCCATACCGGTATCAATAGAAGGATGAGGCAAGTCAACACGTTCCTCCTTGGAAATCTGCTCATATTGCATAAAAACAAGATTCCAAATCTCAATAAAGCGATCGCCATCTTCTTCCATACTTCCAGGAGGACCGCCCCAGATTTTATCACCATGATCATAAAAAATCTCCGAACAAGGCCCACAAGGGCCTGTTTCTCCCATCGACCAAAAATTATCAGCCGTCGCAATACGGACAATTTTTTCATCTGGAAGACCTGAAATTTTACGCCACAGTTCAGCAGCAACATCATCACTCTGGTAAACTGTCACCAACAATTTATCTTTTGGCAGGCAAAATTCCTTTGTTAAAAGATTCCATGATAAAAAAATGGCTTCTTCTTTGAAATAATCACCGAAAGAAAAATTACCCAGCATTTCAAAAAATGTATGATGGCGCGCCGTATAACCAACATTATCAAGATCATTATGCTTTCCACCCGCACGAACACATTTTTGTGCCGTTGTTGCCTGCTTATAAGGAGGTTGTTCAAGTCCAGTAAAAACATTTTTAAACTGCACCATCCCTGCATTTGTAAACATAAGTGTAGGATCATTTCGCGGAACAAGCGGACTAGAAGAAAGAACTTTATGCCCATTACGATGAAAATAATCCAAAAATATTGACCGAATATTATTAACACTATTCATACTGACACCTGCTTAATACAGCACAAAACCATAAAAGAAAAATCCCCCCTCATTAAATATCCTCTTCGCCACGCATGGAGTCAATTTAATCAAAGAATGGAATATTTGTTTTAAAAAATTGAGAAAAAAATGACTGTATATTTAAAAACTCAAACAAAAAAACAGAAAAATCTTAAAGGAAAAAAATTATAGACGAAAAAAACGCTCCATCAAATGGTTTCATCACTTTCTATATTTTCTGACCCTGCATTTTCTAACAATTCAATCGCAATCAAACCAGCATTTTGACGCAAAGCTGATTCAATCTCTGTAGCTATTTCCGCATGTTCACGTAAAAACTGCTTTGCATTTTCACGCCCCTGTCCTAAACGCTGAGAATTATAAGAAAACCAAGCACCAGATTTTTCCACAATACCAACCTTGACACCCAAATCAATCAATTCACCTACTTTGGAAATACCTTCACCATAAATAATATCAAACTCAACTTGTTTGAATGGGGGTGCCAGTTTATTCTTCACCACTTTAACACGCGTCTGATTACCAACGATTGCATCCCTATCTTTAATGGATCCAATGCGACGAATATCTAAACGAACAGAAGCATAAAACTTTAAAGCGTTTCCACCCGTTGTCGTTTCGGGAGAACCAAACATTACACCAATTTTCATGCGAATTTGATTAATAAAGACAACCATACAGTTAGAGCGAAAAATTGCTGCTGTTAATTTTCGCAAAGCTTTACTCATTAACCGAGCTTGCAATCCGGGCAAAGCATCACCCATTTCACCGTCAATTTCTGCTCGCGGTGTTAAAGCCGCGACAGAATCCACAACAAGCACATCAACTGCACCAGAACGAACCAACGTTTCTGTAATTTCCAATGCCTGTTCACCAGTATCTGGCTGAGAAATGAACAAATTTTCTAAATCAACACCAAGCTTACGCGCATAAATAGGATCAAGTGCATGCTCTGCATCAATAAAAGCACAAATCCCACCCCCTTTCTGTGCCTCAGCAATAGCATGTAGAGCCAATGTTGTTTTCCCAGAACTTTCTGGTCCATAAATCTCAACAATACGCCCCTTCGGTAATCCACCAATCCCCAAAGCAATATCTAAGGATAACGACCCTGTTGGAACTGTTTCAATTTCAACAACCTGCTCTTTTTGCCCAAGACGCATAATCGAGCCTTTACCAAAAGAACGTTCAATTTGTGAGAGAGCAGCATCGAGAGCTTTTGTTTTATCCACGATTATATCCTTGACCGATTCATAATAACCTAAAACTTAAGTGTACACTGTACTTTTAATTTAACTAAAGGCTTGAGTTTAGATTTTCACAGACTATTTCCATTCCTATCCCCACATTATGCCCATAACATTCATGACCATCACAATAAAGAATTGGCATTGCTTATCTTATCACACAAAATAAACTCCAATAAAATAATATCCCCATGAGAGCGTAGTTAGCATATTTATATCCCTCTAGAAAAGGAACAATTTAAATTTAAACACAATGTTCTACTGCCCTTCTGCTTATCCCTTTGATTAAGTACTTAAGAGACTAAGAATTCTCCTGCTATTGATCACACAAAAACGCATTATCAATCAACCTCATCCCCTATCGCATCAAAGAACAAAACGCCATTGTGTTGCATATTCATGCACTTGATTTAAGAAACATCTCTCAACACCCCCAAACCTCACTTCGTGACAACACCCATGAATGCGGTATACTGTAAAGCCCTTTGGGAGCCACCATCTTTACACTAAAGAATGAGAAAGTCGGCACCATCACACTATTTATCATCTCCCAATGTTGCGACAACTCTCGGCACTTAAGACGCTTCATAAGAAGAATTTTTAGTTCTTTCTTGTACAGTTTTTATCACACGCTAATCCTGCTTATAACACACAAGCGAATGATTTGATTGCTTCAACAAATACCAGGCTTGGAATGAGTAAAATTCACGGTATTTAGGACTTTCATTCAACTTACAAAACAGTGAGTTATCGTTATAAATCAATTATATTATTTAATAAAAACCACAAAAATAAAGCAGCTTAAAAGTTGAATAACACATTTAAATTTGATAAAAGAATATGCACTTTTGAAGATATCAAAAAAATCTCTACGAGCAATGCAATAAATATTTAAAATATAAGCTAAATTGCTCATACAATAACATAAGAGATAAAAAATAAATCCAAGATCAATAAAACATGTGTTTCTACTCAAATTTTATTTTTGATCTTTACGTTTTTTGCGCAATTGTTTCCACCACTCAAGACGTTTTACAATTTCACGCTCAAAACCACGCTCAACTGGCTTATAATAACTCTGACGCCCAAGTTTTTCGGGAAAATATTCTTGTCCTGAAAAAGCGTCTGGTTCATCATGGTCATAACAATAACCATTTCCAAACCCTTCCTCCTTCATAAATTTCGTAGGAGCATTAAGAATATGCTTAGGAGGTGATAAAGAGCCATTTTTGCGCGCACAACGCAGTGCTGCTTTATACGCGAGATATGTTGCATTTGACTTTGGCGCAGTTGCAACATAAAGACATGCTTGCGCCAAAGCCAATTCTCCTTCTGGTGATCCTAAATAATCATAGGCATCTTTTGCTGCATTACAAATGACAAGAGCTTGAGGATCCGCCAAACCAACATCTTCAACAGCCATACGAACCAATCTTCGCCCAATATAGAGAGGATCTTCACCAGCATCCAACATACGTGCCAAATAATAAAGCGCAGCATCAGGATCAGATCCACGAACGGATTTATGCAACGCTGAAATGAGATTATAATGCCCATCTCGTCCTTTATCATAAATGGGCACACGACGCTGAATAACTTTTTGCAAAGCAACAACATCAAGAATCTCTCCCAATGGTGCAATAGACCAAACTTCCTCTGCCAATGTTAACGCTACCCGCGCATCACCATCAGACATCTCTATCAAAACGTCTCTGGCATCATTATCCAAGGGAAGAGTTTTTCCCTCCACTTCTTCAGCACGCCTCAAAAGCATGTCCAAACTTTCATGATCATGTGAAAGAAATGTTACAACACGTGCACGCGAAAGAAGAGCAGCATTAAGTTCAAAAGAAGGATTTTCGGTTGTTGCACCTATAAGTACCACAGTACCATCTTCCATCACAGAAAGAAAACTATCCTGCTGTGCACGATTAAACCGATGAATTTCATCAACAAAGAGAACTGTTTTATCTCCAGATATAAAACGCCTCTGCGCAACTTCAAAAATCTTTTTAAGTTCAGAAACTCCTGTAAAAATAGCAGAAATCTGTTCAAATGCGAAGTTCGTTTCAAGTGCTAACAAACGTGCAACGGTTGTTTTTCCCGTCCCTGGAGGCCCCCAAAAAATCATCGATCCAATTGAGCCAGTTGCCACCATACGTGAAAGCAAACCATCCTCTCCAATCAAATGCTTCTGTCCCACAACATCATTGAGAGAACAAGGGCGCATTCTTTCTGCAAGTGGCTGATTTTTATTAACTTGAAAATCAAACGACGAAGTAAAAAAATCTTTCTTCAAAAAAAACCTCAACGAATAAATTGGCGAATATACATACCATCACGTTCATATTCCAATTGCCAAGTACGCGAACGAGCTTGCATAAGAACCTTTTTCAACTGATGAACTGTTTGAATTTTATGACCATTTACAACACGTAGAATATCTCCTGACTGAAAAATTCCAGCTGCATTGCTCATGTCATCAAGGTTGGTAATCACAACTCCTTTTGCAGATATAGGAAGATGAAAACGTCGACTATTTTGCGGTGTTAAATCTAACACTTCAGCACCAGCAAGAGGACTGTCACCCGTGATTTTTTCAGATTTTAAAAATGCAGTTTCTGATATCGATGAAACTGTTATTTGTGTTTTTAAAGTTTTTCCATTTCGTAAATATTCCAAAGCAAGACTATGCTCAACGTCAGCTGTCATCAAACGATACCCAAGACTATCTGGACTATCAACGCGTACCCCTTGCACACTCAAAATAACATCACCTACTTTCAATCCAGCTTTTTCAGCAGGACTATCTTTGATAACTTCAATAATCAGAGCACCATAGGGACGTTCTAAACCTAAACCACCAGCAATATCAGGTGTAACATTTTGAAAAGAAGCCCCTATATAAGGCGGCACAAAATATTTTCCACCGCGTTTAACAGTATCAAGCATCACTTTTACAAGATTAACTGGAATAGCAAAACCAATCCCTACAGAACCACCAGAACGCGAATAAATAGCCGTATTAATTCCGATTAATTGACCTTTCATATCAATTAAAGCGCCACCAGAATTCCCTGGATTAATGGCAGCGTCTGTTTGAATAAAAAAGTCAAAATCAGAAATCCCAACACGTGTACGCGCTTGCGCTGAAACAATACCACTTGTAACTGTTTGACCAACACCAAAAGGATTACCAATAGCAAGAACAAGATCACCAACTTCAACAGCATCAGAATTTCCCAAAGAAAGAACAGGGAATTGAGCATCTTTTTCCTCAACTTCAAGAATTGCAATATCAGTTGCTTCATCTTTGAGCACGATCTTACTCTCAAACTCCCGCCCATCAGAAAAAGCCACTTTAATTTCGCTTGCATCTTTAATGACGTGGTAATTTGTAACAATCAAACCACGTGCATCAACAATCACCCCTGATCCTAATGACGATTGCTTACGAACAGGAAAGTTATTTTGAAAACGACCAAAAAATTGCTCAAAAAATGGATCGCCTTCAAAAGGTGATCGTGCTCTAATTTGTCGAGCTGCATAAATATTTACAACAGATGGAACTGTCTTTTTAACTAAAGGAGCAAATGAAAGAGTGATTTCTGTTTGTGTTTGAGGCACATGAGCATATACATGATCAAATGATATCTGCATCATAATTGCAAAAAAAATCCGCACCCAAAAAGAATATCTCATAATCCACTCCTTATAAAACCAGTACATTCTGTTGAAGATTAATAGAATTAAAAAACTCATCCCCGCAAATTAAGGATCTCTATTAATATTTCATAATAGAGAATAAAAACAACCTATTTGAACAATAAATATTATAAAAATAAGATAATTCAATGTCCTATAATTTTCTCTCTGCACCTATTTCTCAATTAAAACAAACTTAAAAATGCTCACAAAAAAACCGCCTAAGACAAGGCGGCCTTAAAAAATCTAACAGAATTAAAAAACTCTACGAAGATGTCCCCTTTTCATTCTCAGAAGCCTCCATGCGAGCACGATCCCCAGCACCCTTCGCTTCAACATCACGATCAACAAATTCTATAACAGCCATAGGCGCATTATCACCGGTACGAAACCCCGCTTTCATAATACGTAAATATCCACCGTTGCGTGATGCATAACGTGGCGCAAGCGTATCAAATAATTTTGCAACCTTTCCTGCATCACGAAGTGCTGCAATTGCTTGCCGACGCGCATGCAAACCACCACGCTTACCAAGAGTAACGAGTTTTTCAACAATAGGACGAATTTCTTTAGCCTTTGGAAGCGTTGTCACAATCTGCTCATGCTCGATCAACGAAGTTGCCATATTTGCAAACATCGCTTTACGGTGACTGGCAGTACGATTCAACTTGCGTCCTGACTTACTGTGGCGCATAAGCCCTCTCCTTAAATTCTAATTTTAATATTGATCTTCATAACGTTTTGCAAGATCATCAATGTTTTCAGGCGGCCACGCAGGAATTTCCATCCCAAGATGTAATCCCATACATGCCAAAACTTCTTTAATCTCATTCAACGATTTGCGACCAAAATTCGGTGTACGAAGCATTTCAGATTCTGTTTTTTGAATAAGATCACCAATATAGACAATATTATCATTCTTAAGACAATTTGCCGAACGAACTGAAAGTTCTAATTCATCCACTTTTTTGAGAAGAGCAGGATTAAAAGAAAGCTCAGAATCAGCCTCTTCAACAGGCTCCTTCTGTGGCTCTTCAAAGTTAATAAATAGCGATAATTGATCCTGAAGAATGCGTGCAGCAAAAGCAACAGCATCCTCTCCATTAACCGCACCATTCGTTTCAATCGTTAAGGTCAATTTATCATAATCCAAAACTTGACCTTCACGCGTATTTTCCACTTTATAAGACACTTTACGAATTGGTGAATAAAGACTATCAATTGGAATAAGCCCTATACGTGCATCATCAACACAATTACGATCAGATGGAACATACCCCTTCCCTGTGTTGACAATGAACTCCATACGAATTTCAGCATCTTCATCAAGAGTACAAATAACATGATCTGGATTTAGAATTTGCATATCCCCAACGGTACTGATATCTCCCGCTTTCACGACACCAGGCCCCTCTTTATAAACAACGACACGTTTAGGACCTTCTTCTTCCATACGAAGCGCAATTTCCTTTATATTCAGAATAATATCTGTAACATCCTCACGCACACCTGGAATCGATGAAAATTCATGTAAGACACCGTCAATCTGCACAGCAGTAATAGCAGCACCACGAAGCGAAGATAACAACACGCGACGAAGTGCATTTCCTAACGTTAAGCCAAAACCCCGCTCAAGAGGTTCAGCGATCACACTTATAACATTTGGATTATCATGCGCACATGATTCAACCTTATTGGGTTTAATAAGTTCTTGCCAGTTTTTCTGGATCATATTTTTATTCCCGTTCTTTAGTTCCGTTACCATTCAATCGTAACGACCAATGTGAACATCAGAGAAATCTCCGACAACAAAAAACAACACCCAATTAAACACGCCGCCTTTTCCGCGGACGACATCCATTATGAGGAATTGGTGTTACATCACGAATAGAAGTAATGACAAAACCAACAGATTGCAATGCACGCAGAGCAGATTCACGCCCTGATCCAGGTCCACAAACTTCAACTTCCAAAGAACGCATACCATGCTCTTGCGCTTTTCTTGCACAATCCTCCGCAGCAACTTGAGCAGCAAAAGGTGTCGATTTACGCGCACCTTTAAACCCTTGGGCCCCCGCAGATGACCAAGCAATTGCATTACCCTGAGCATCAGTAATAGTAATCATTGTGTTATTAAATGTTGAATTAATATGCACAACACCCGATGAAATATTTTTACGTTCGCGACGACGAACACGTGTGGCTTCCTTGGCCATAATTTCCCTTTCAACGATCTCATCACTGCCGTAACATCAGCAGCTCCACCTTCTTTTCCTTGTCAAAAAAATCAAACAAGAAACAGAATATATAAAAACCTTCCAAAAAGGCTCTTATTTCTTTTTACCGGCAATTGCCTTAGCTGGTCCTTTACGCGTACGGGCATTTGTATGTGTACGCTGCCCTCGGACAGGCAAAGACCGGCGATGACGCAATCCTCGATAACAACCAAGGTCCATCAAACGCTTAACATTCATAGCAACCTCACGACGAAGATCACCTTCAACTTGATAGCCTTGATCTATCGCCTCACGAATCTGCAGCACCTCAGCATCTGAAAGCTCATGCACACGACGCCCCAAGGGAATGCCAACTCTTTCAATAATTTCTTGAGCAAATTTTGGTCCAATCCCGTGGATATATTGAAGCGCAATAATTACACGCTTATTTGTCGGGATATTGACGCCAGCAATACGAGCCACGCCTACTCTCCTTAGTTATTTTGACAAATTGTTATAAAATACCTGATATACCTTACAGAAAAAAATAGACTCAGAAAAAAATTCTTCCGAATCCTATTATTTCACTAAAATAAATTAAATTCGTTTGTGATAGATTTCATCTCAAAAGTCAACTCTTTTCATTTATTTCTAAAAAAATCTTATGAAAGAAAACCTCTAATCATGCGTGTCACTTCAGTAATACCAATCATTCCATCAATGACCTTCAACATTCCCCTCTCTGAATAAAATTTTGATAAGGGAGCGGTTTTTTCACGATATTCTACTAATCTTTTTGCAAAAGCAACAGGATTGTCATCTAAACGAACCTGTCCACCAGCCGCTATTGTTTCCTCAACGCGCTTCTTCATACGTTCAATCAACACGTCTTCATCAACACACAACTCAATAACAGCATCAAGCCGCATATTTTTTGACTGCAAAATCTGCTGTAACGCTTCTGCCTGCCCCACAGTTCGAGGATATCCATCCAAAACAAAACCGTTTACACAATCAGTTTCATCAATCCTATCTGATACGATTTGGTTAACAATATTATCAGGAACCAAAGCACCAGAACTTATAATAGCTTTAGCTTTTTTACCAATCTCTGTTTCTTTGGCAATCACCTCACGCAACATATCCCCTGTTGATAAATGAGGAATGTTATATTCCTCGGTCAACATTTTTGCTTGCGTACCTTTTCCTGCTCCAGGAGGACCTAAAAGAATAACTCTCATCGATTCCTTCTACCTCCACGAAGTTTTGATTTTTTTATCAACCCTTCATATTGGTGGGCAACAAGATACCCCTGAATTTGAGCAACCGTATCAAGCGTAACAGTAACAACAATCAACAAGGATGTTCCCCCAAGATAAAAAGGAACCTGCAATGCAGATATCATAAATTCAGGTAACAAACAAACCAAGATAATATAAACAGCGCCCACAACAGTAATACGCGTCAAAACGTAATCAATATATTCGGCTGTACGCTCACCTGGACGAATCCCTGGAATAAAACCAGAATGTTTTTTCAACTGATCTGCAGTATCACTTGGATTAAACACAATAGCTGTATAAAAAAAGCAAAAAAACGCCATTAAAAATGCATAAACAATCATATAAAGTGGCTGTCCATGACCAAGAGCATAAGAAATCGCCTGAACCCATTGTGGCATTTTATCAGAAAAATTATTAATAGTGGCAGGTAATAATAATAAAGATGAAGCAAAAATAGGTGGAATAACACCAGCAGTATTCAACTTTAAAGGAAGATGCGACATATCTCCTTGAAACATTTGATTCCCAACCTGACGTTTCGGATACTGGATAAGAATTCGCCGTTGCGCACGCTCTATAAAAACAATAAGCCCAATAACCAAAACAGCAATAAGAACGATTCCTATTAAAAGAAAAGTTGATAAATCAGCCTGACTATGAGCTGTCAAAAGCTGAGCAAAAGTAGAAGGAAAGTTGGCTACAATCCCTGTAAAAATGATAAGAGAAACCCCATTACCAACACCACGTGACGTAATTTGCTCGCCAAGCCACATGAGAAACATCGTTCCGCCAACAAGGGTAATAACAGAAGAAATACGAAACATAAGACCTGGTTCTAAAACAATTTGAAGCCCCGTCCCTATACCGCTTTCAAGCGCAATCGCAATACCAAAAGCTTGTAGAATTGCCAATACTACTGTTACATAACGCGTATACTGATTGATAATCTTACGACCTAATTCCCCTTCTTTTTTAAGAGTTTCCAAAGAAGGAATAATAGATGTTAACAATTGCACAATAATAGATGCCGATATATAAGGCATGATACCCAGCGCAAAAATAGCCATACGCCCAACGGCACCCCCAGCAAACATATTAAAGAGTCCTAATACACCCGACGCATGATGTTCAAATGTTTGCCGTAAAGCATCGATATTAATACCT
The DNA here is from genome assembly GCF_042193555.1 of Bartonella sp. PS17NMGDW. Lineage (NCBI taxonomy): Bacteria > Pseudomonadati > Pseudomonadota > Alphaproteobacteria > Hyphomicrobiales > Bartonellaceae > Bartonella > Bartonella sp. PS17NMGDW. The sequence goes on from NZ_JBHILY010000005.1 coordinate 126,668, forward strand.
GGAAGAGAGATGTAAGTGCCAAAGCGATATACAAGAAGCGCTGCCAGAGTAAACCAGATGCGTTTCTTTAATTCAGTTGCACGAGAAAAGGTACCGAAGTTTATATTGGAAGCAAATTGCTCTGCTGCTGATGCCATAAAACGTCTCCACTTCACTACTCCAGTTCTTTAAATCACGGAAGTATAACCCTAAAATTCATATATACATACACAAATAAATGCAGAACTTAAAAAATTCCCCACAAAAGATCCCACAGAACAGATGTAACTCTTCTTTAGGTCTCTACTCATATAAAAAATTATTGAGCAATATCAGGAAAAATAACCTGACCACCCACTTTTTCAATCTTAACACGAGCAGCTTGTGAAGCACCAGAAACATGAAAGGTAATCTTAGCTTTCAAATCACCATCAGAAAGAAGACGAACCCCATCTTTTTCACGACGAATAATACCAGCTTCTTTCAAAGCAATCATATCAACAGGCTTTTCAATATTCAACTTACCTGCATCAACTGCCAACTGAATACGTCCTAGTGAAACTTCATTGTAGGTTTTGGCAAAGAAATTTCTAAATCCACGTTTTGGCAAACGACGATAGATAGGCATTTGCCCACCTTCAAAACCATTAAGGGAAACACCAGAACGCGACTTTTGCCCTTTTACACCACGACCACCAGTCTTACCCGTACCGGATCCAATACCACGCCCAACACGCTTACGATTTTTTGTTGCGCCTTCACAATCACGCAGTTCATTGAGTTTCATATCTAATACTCCCGCAACCCTTAACCTTCATCTATAACGCGAACAAGATGCCGAACCTGAGCAATCATACCCCGCACACAAAGTGTATCATCTAAAACGCGCCGACGACGCATTTTATTTAGTCCAAGCCCCTTTAAGGTTGCACGCTGAATCCGTGAGTTTCGAATAGGGCTTCCAATTTGCTCAACCGTGATAGTTTTACCACTCTGAGATTTTTTCTGAACCATTTTCTAATTCCTTTTCTGATAATCTCAGAAACTATCCTTCTAGGTCAACTAAATGGCGACGACGCGCCTGCAAAGTCGAATATTTTATACCACGCTGAGCAGCAATATCTCTAGGATGCATTTGATGTTTCAATGCATCAAATGTTGCACGAACCATGTTATAAGGATTAGACGATCCCAATGATTTTGCAACGACATCCTGCATACCAAGAGCTTCAAAAATAGCACGCATCGGTCCCCCAGCAATAATACCAGTACCAGCAGAAGCCGAACGTAGCAAAACACGCCCAGCTCCATGACGCCCTTCAAGATCATGGTGCAATGTACGTCCAGACCGAAGCGGAACATAAATCATCCCACGTTTTGCAGATTCCGTTGCTTTACGAACGGCTTCTGGAACTTCACGGGCTTTACCATGTCCAAAACCTACACGTCCTTTTTGATCTCCAACGACAACAAGAGCAGCAAAACCAAAACGCCGACCACCCTTTACAACTTTAGCAACACGATTGATATGAACTAGCCTATCGACAAACTCATTATCGCGTTCTTCTCTCTCACCACGTTCTTTTTGTGCCATTCCTCATTCCTTTTTCTTTTCCGGAAGCACGATAACAAAGTCCCTCATCAAACTGGAAGAACTTAAACGAAATAATCTAAACTCTCCTTACTCACTCACAAATAAGAAATTTTAGAAATTCAAACCACCTTCACGAGCAGCTTCAGCTAAAGCCTTGACTCGACCATGATACACATACGCTCCACGATCAAAAACCACTTCATTAACACCCGCTTGCTTCGCACGCTCAGCAATTAACTTACCAACAGCAAAAGCTGCTTTTTTATCAGCACCACTCTTTAACGACTTTTTTAAATCACTTTCAAGAGTAGAGGCTGAAACAAGTGTACATCCCCGCAAATCATCGATAACTTGAGCATAAATGTTCTGATTTGAACGATAAACGCTAAGCCGAGGACGATCATGAGAAACCATTTTAATTCTACGACGAACACGCCTTGCACGACGTTGGATAATGTCCTTAGATGAAACCATAATACAAAATCCTTATTTCTTTTTACCTTCTTTACGGAAGATACGTTCATCTGCATGCTTAACACCTTTACCTTTATAAGGCTCAGGTCTACGATACTCACGAATCTCCGCTGCAACTTGTCCAACTTGCTGTTTATCAATTCCAGAAACAACAATTTCTGTCGGCTTAGGAACAGTTACGGTAACACCCGATGGAACTTTATAAACTACATCATGGGAAAAGCCTAGAGATAGTTGGACATCCTTACCCTGCAAAGCAGCACGATATCCAACCCCATTAATCTCCAACCTCTTTTCAAAACCATCTTTCACACCACAAAAAATGTTCTCAATCATTGAGCGCGACATACCCCATTTAGAACGCGCATCTTTTGACTGATCCCGCGGCATAACTGATATGATATTTTCCTCAAACTTGACTAAGACTTCATCATTGACGACGTAGCTCAGCTCACCTTTTGGACCTTTTGCCTTAACCAGCTGACCTTCAACAGTAGCAGTAACTCCAGAAGGAATTGAAATGGGTTTCTTTCCAATACGAGACATTGTTCTAACCTACTTTTTCTTCCGTTTTCTTGACATAACTTAGAAAACACGACAAAGGAGTTCTCCACCAACATTCTGTTCACGCGCCTCATGATCTGCCATGACGCCTTTAGGAGTCGATAAAATCGAAATACCAAGACCATTTGCCACCTGTGGAAGTGACTTAGCAGAAACATACACACGACGACCTGGCTTTGATACACGTGAAATCTCACGAATAGCAGCCAGCCCTTCAAAATACTTCAATTCGATTTCAATTTCAGCTTTCCCATCACCTAAATCAATTTGATTATATCCACGAATATAACCTTCCGACTGAAGAACATCAAGAACGTGCACACGAAGCTTCGAAGCTGGAGTAACTACTTTACCTTTTTTACGACCAAGTGCATTACGAATACGTGTTAACATATCACCAAGAGGATCTGACATAGACATTAAATAATCTCCTCTTACCAACTAGACTTTACAATACCAGGAATATGGCCAATAGAGCCAAGCTCACGCAACGCAATTCGCGACATTTTTAATTTACGATAATAAGCCCGCGGACGACCTGAAACCTCACAGCGATTACGAATACGAACTTTCGAAGAATTACGTGGCAACTCTGCCAACTGAACAGAAGCTTTAAAACGTTCTTCAAGAGAAACCTTCTGATCCATAACTATTGCTTTCAAACGTGCACGACGGGCAGCATAACGCTTTACCATCACCTCACGACGCTTATTTTTTTCAACGGCACTTACTTTGGCCATACTTTCACCTCACTATGTCTGCCGTTACGAACGAAAAGGAAAATTAAAAGCACGCAATAACTCACGAGCTTCATCATCCGTTTTTGCTGTCGTACAAACAATAATATCCATGCCCCAAATTTGATCAACTTTATCATAGTTGATTTCTGGAAACACAATGTGTTCTTTAATACCCATAGCAAAATTGCCACGACCATCAAAACTCTTTGGATTCAAACCACGAAAGTCACGAACCCGTGGAAGAGCAATCGTAACAAGACGATCTAAAAACTCAAACATACGATCTTTACGCAATGTAACTTTAGCCCCAAGAGGCATTCCTTCACGAACCTTAAAAGTCGCAATAGAATTACGCGCACGTGTAACAACAGCCTTCTGACCTGTTATTAGCCCTAAATCCTCAGCAGCAAGAGAAGGCTTCTTCGAATCAGCAGTTGCTTCACCTATCCCCATATTTATTACAATTTTATCAATCCGCGGAATTTGCATCGCATTTCTGTAATTAAACTTCTCTTGAAGCGCTTTACGAATCACTTCAAAATAATGCGCTTTCATACGCGGTATTTGTCTTTCCTCAGCCATTAATCAACTCTCCCGAACGCTTGGCAAAACGCACTTTATTACCATCTGCATTCATACGAAAGCCTACACGTGTAGGCTTACCATCTTTAGGATCAGCAATCGCCAAATTAGACAGATGAATCGGAGCTTCTTTAGAAATAATTCCAGCTTCTTGCTTCTGCGTTTGACGTTGATGACGTTTAATCATATTAATCCCACGAACAAAAGCCTTATTCTCTTTTGGACTAACCTTAATTACTTCACCACTACATCCTTTATCCTTACCGGATAAAACAACAACTTTATCACCTTTTCGAATCTTCTGCATAACATTTACTCCTTACAGAACTTCAGGAGCGAGCGAGATGATCTTCATATGATTCCTACCACGCAATTCACGGGGAACAGGTCCAAAGATACGAGTACCGATCGGCTCTTTTTTATTATCCACTAAAACCGCAGCATTACTATCAAAACGAATGACACTACCATCTGCGCGACGAATATCCTTAGCAGTACGAACCACAACAGCTTTCATAACATCACCTTTTTTAACACGGCCACGAGGAATAGCATCCTTAACCGAAACAACAATAATGTCACCGACCGAAGCATATTTCCGCTTTGAACCGCCTAACACCTTGATGCACATGACACGACGAGCACCAGAATTATCAGCAACGTCGAGGTTTGTTTGCATCTGAATCATGACTGGCCACCTTCTCTTAACACATATATCCGATTGTACCTTTTATACACTCGGATTTGCCTGCCAAATAACGATAAAGTCATCGCCTTTAAATTTATCAATGATAAAAACACTGTTAAATTCTAAAACAATAAACTTAACTCATTACGCTACATTGTCTTTTACAACAATCCAACATTTATCTTTCGAAATTGGTCTAGATTCTTGAATAGAAACTTGATCCCCAATCTTGAATTGGTTGTTTTCGTCATGCGCTTTATAATTTTTAGACTGCCGAACAGTCTTCTTAAGAAGCGGATGAGAATAACGGCGCTCAACTTTGACAACAACAGTCTTATCACTTTTGTCGCTAATAACAACACCCTGCAAAACGCGTTTAGGCATCTCTCATTTCCTTAAACCTTACTTTCACTTACCTTTTGACGAAGAAAAGTTTTAATACGCGCAATATCACGACGAACCTGTCTAACACGCGCAGTCTTTTCTAATTGACCTGTTGCTTTTTGAAAACGCAAATTAAATTGCTCTTTCTTTAACTTAGCCAATTCATCTTTCATTTGGTCGAGCGTTTGCGCCCGTAATTCTGTGGCTTTCATCGCTTAACCTCATTATTCAGCAATACGCTGGATGAAACGCGTTTTTATAGGCAACTTTGCAGCACCCAATCTTAGTGCTTCACGTGCAACATCCTCAGGAACTCCATCAAGCTCAAACATGATGCGTCCAGGAGCAACACGTGCAGCCCAATAATCGACACTTCCCTTACCTTTACCCATACGAACTTCAGTCGGTTTAGATGTAACCGGAAGATCTGGAAAAATGCGAATCCACACACGACCAGAACGCTTCATATAACGCGTAATCGCACGGCGCGCCGCTTCAATTTGACGAGCAGTAATCCGCTCCGGCTCAACAGCCTTCAAACCGTAGGCACCGAAATTCAAATCCGTACCACCCTTCGCAACACCGTGAATACGGCCCTTGAACTGTTTACGGAACTTTGTGCGCTTTGGCTGCAACATTGTTCTCTACTCCAAATTTTAGTTCAATCTCAAAAACTAAGCATTTTCACGGCGACGATTCGATGAAGAACCAGATTGATCAACTTCCGTAGCACGACGTTCTGAAGCCATCGGATCATGCTCAAGAATCTCACCCTTAAAGACCCAAACTTTAATACCACAAATACCATAAGCAGTCTTAGCTTCTGCTGTACCGTAATCAACATCAGAACGCAAGGTATGAAGTGGAACACGACCTTCACGATACCATTCCATACGAGCAATTTCAGCACCACCAAGACGGCCAGAACAATTGATACGAATACCTTCCGCACCAAGACGCATAGCAGACTGAACAGCACGCTTCATTGCACGACGAAAAGCAACACGACGCTCTAACTGTTGAGCAATTGATTGCGCAATAATCGTAGCATCAATCTCCGGTTTACGAATCTCCACAATATTCAATGAAGTTTCAGCATCCGTCATTTCCGAGAGCTTACGACGAAGCTTTTCGATATCAGCACCCTTTTTACCAATAATCAAACCAGGACGTGCAGAATGAATCGTAATACGACACTTCTTATGAGGACGCTCAATAACAACCTTCGAAATAGCCGCCTGTTTAAGCTCCTCCAGCACGTATGAACGAATTTTCAAATCTTCATGAAGAAGGCGCCCATATTCACCACTATCAGCATACCAACGAGAATCCCAAGTCCGATTAACACCAAGACGAAGTCCTATTGGATTGATCTTCTGACCCATTACGCGGCCTCCACTTTTTCGGTAACTTCACGAACAATAACAGTAAGATGCGAAAATGGACGTTCAATTCTACTAGCACGCCCTCGACCACGAACATGAAAGCGCTTCATCACTATCGACTTACCAACATAAGCTTCCGCCACAATAAGCGAATCAATATCAAGATCGTGGTTATTCTCTGCATTTGCAATTGCTGATTCAAGCGTTTTTTTCACAGTAGCAGCAATACGCTTGCGTGAAAACATCAAATCAGCGAGTGCTACATTAACTCTTTTACCACGAATCATTGCAGCAACTAAATTAAGCTTCTGCGGACTAACACGAATTGTCCGCGTGACAGCTCTTGCTTCATTATCTCTAAGCTGGCGCGAAACTTTAGCTTTTCCCATTCCTACTTCCTCTTCGCTTTTTTATCGGCACCATGACCATAATAAGTCCGGGTAGGAGCGAACTCACCAAACTTATGTCCAACCATCTCTTCAGAAACAGAAACAGGAATATGCTTATTACCGTTGTAAACACCAAAAGTTAAACCAACAAATTGCGGTAAAATAGTAGAGCGACGACTCCATATTTTTATAACTTCATTGCGCCCACTTGCACGTACCTTCTCTGCTTTACCAAGAAGATAGCCGTCAACAAACGGACCTTTCCACACTGAACGAACCACTTCAGACTACCTTTCTCATTTCTTGCGTTGATGACGCGTACGCATAATAAATTTATCAGTGGCTTTATTGGAGCGCGTACGCTTACCTTTCGTAGGCTTACCCCAAGGAGATACTGGATGGCGCCCCCCCGATGTACGACCTTCACCACCACCGTGCGGATGATCAACGGGGTTCATAGCAACACCACGAACATGTGGACGTTTACCACGCCAACGTGACCGACCTGCCTTACCATCATTAATATTCCCATGATCAGGATTTGAAACAGCACCAACAGTTGCAAAACAGCTACTAGGAACCAAACGCTGTTCACCAGAATTTAAACGAAGAATAGCCATACCATGATCTCGTCCAACCAACTGCGCATAAGTACCCGCTGAACGTGCAATCTGCCCCCCTTTTCCTGGCTTCATCTCAACATTATGAATAATTGTACCTACAGGCATATTAGCAAGAGGCATAGCATTACCTGGTTTAACATCCACATTTAAACCAGCCATAACAGAATCACCAACCGCAAGACGCTGTGGCGCAAGAATATAACTCAATTGCCCATCCTCATAGCGAATTAAAGCAATAAAAGCAGTACGGTTAGGATCATATTCTAAACGCTCAACCTTTGCTGAAACATCACGTTTAAGACGCTTAAAGTCGACAAACCGATAACTACGTTTATGTCCACCACCCTGAAAACGAGCAGTAACACGACCGCGATTATTACGTCCACCCTTTGAAGACAAACCTTCAGTCAACATCTTTATAGGCTTTCCCTTATAAAGACAAGAACGTTCCACAATAACAAGCTGACGCTGCCCAGGTGTCGTTGGATTAAATTGCTTAAGTGCCATTATTCCTATCTCCGAGCCTCTTTAAAGACCTGTCGAAACGTCGATAGTCTGACCACTGGCCAGAGTTACGATCGCTTTTTTGACATCACTTTGCCGACCAACTATACCTTTGAAACGCTTCACTTTACCCTTGCGGACTATCGTGTTAACTGCTTTAACTTTTACGCTAAAAAGCGCTTCAATAGCAGCCTTAATCTCAGGCTTCGTCGCTTTCGGCGCGACATTAAAAGCAACTTGATTATATTCAGAAATCATAGTCGACTTTTCAGTAATAACTGGACTAATAATTATATCATAATGGCGAAGATCTGTCATTTAAAACGCTCCTCAAGAGCCTCAACAGCTGCCTTTGATAAAACAAGTTTGCTGCGACGCAAAATATCATAAACATTAATTCCCTGAATAGGCAAAATATCAATATTAGGGATATTAGAGACTGCACGAAAAAAGTTAATATCAATCTCTTTACCACCAATCAAGAGAGCGTTATTAAATCCAAGCTTAGAAAAATGAGAAACAAGCATTTTCGTTTTCGCATCCTTAACAGTCAACTCATCCACAATAATTAAGTCTTTTGCTTTTAATTTTGCAGATAAAGCAAGACGTAACCCAAGAGCACGAATCTTTTTAGGAAGATCATGCGCATGGCTACGAACCACCGGTCCATGTGCCTTACCCCCACCTCTAAACTGCGGTGCACGGGCAGATGAATGTCGAGCACGCCCAGTTCCTTTTTGCTTAAACATTTTTGCCCCTGTTCGTGACACATCAGAACGACCTTGGGATTGATGACTCCCCTGCTGACGGCGTGCAAGCTGCCAGCGAACAACACGTTGCAAAATATCCTCACGTGGAACAAGATCAAAAATAGCTTCAGAAACCTTTAACTTGCCAGCTTCATTACCATCAAGAGTTTTAATTACAAGATCCATTATTAGGCTCCCTCAACTTCAGAGGTTTCCGTCACCGGAGTAACCATTTCCGTTTTCTCCTTCACAAGACGGCGAATACCAGCAGGCTTTGGAGCATTATCAGGAAGACGCTTCTTCACAGCATCCCGTACCAAAATCCAAGAACCTTTAGAACCAGAAACAGCACCACGCACTAAAATTAAACCACGTTCACTATCCGTGGAAATAACTTCAATATTCTGTGTTGTTACACGCACTTGCCCCATATGGCCAGCCATTTTTTTACCTTTAAAAACTTTACCAGGATCTTGGCACTGCCCTGTAGAACCATGAGCACGATGTGTGATCGAATTACCATGGGAAGCACGATGCCCACCAAAGTTATGCCGTTTCATAACACCAGCAAACCCCTTACCAATACTGGTACCAGTCACATCAACTCTCTGTCCTGGAACAAAATGTTCCACTGTAATCTCAGTACCAACATCAAGAAGATTGTCGGGACTCACACGAAACTCTGCTATTTTAGCTTTAGGCTCAACAGAAGCCTTAGCAAAATGTCCACGAAGAGCTTGTGAAGTGTTCTTAACTTTAGCAAAGCCTACACCTAATTGAACAGCAGTATAACCATTCTTTTCAACTGTACGCTGAGCAACGACTTGACAATTCTCCAAACGAAGTACGGTCACCGGCACATGCTCACCAGCATCATTATAAATACGGGTCATGCCCAGCTTCTGTGCTATTACACCTGAACGCATCGGGTCTGTTCCTTCTGTCCTCAAACCTCAGAGCTTAATTTCTACATCCACACCAGCAGAAAGATCGAGCTTCATAAGCGCATCCACTGTTTGCGGCGTTGGATCAACAATATCAAGAAGACGCTTATGTGTTCGCATCTCAAACTGCTCACGACTCTTCTTATCGATATGCGGTCCACGATTGACCGTAAACTTCTCAATCCGCGTCGGAAGCGGAATGGGACCACGGACATTTGCACCGGTACGTTTAGCAGTCGATACAATCTCACGCGTCGACGTATCAAGAATTCTATGATCAAACGCTTTTAAGCGAATGCGAATATTTTGACTGTTCATGCTCTTTATTTCCCTGTTATAGAAAGTGCCTTCAATAATAAAAGCACTCAACAAGCATTATTTATTCAATGATCTTAGAGACGATACCGGCACCAACAGTACGACCACCTTCACGAATAGCAAAACGAAGCTTCTCTTCCATCGCTATCGGAACGATCAACGAAACATCCATGGCAACATTGTCGCCTGGCATAACCATTTCCGTTCCTTCTGGAAGCGTAACAATACCTGTAACATCCGTCGTACGGAAGTAAAACTGAGGACGATAATTCGTGAAAAATGGTGTATGACGTCCACCTTCATCTTTTGTCAAAATGTAAGCTTCTGCTTTAAAACGTGTATGAGGCGTAACAGATCCTGGCTTCGCCAATACTTGACCACGCTCAATCCCTTCACGGTCAACACCACGAAGCAGAGCTCCTATATTATCACCCGCTTGACCCTGATCTAAAAGCTTGCGGAACATTTCAACGCCTGTAACTGTCGTCTTAGACGTTGGACGAATACCGATAATCTCGATTTCCTCTCCAACTTTAATAATACCACGCTCAACACGACCTGTTACAACTGTTCCACGACCCGAAATCGAAAACACATCCTCTATCGGCATCAAAAATGGTTGATCAACGGGACGTTCAGGGGTTGGAATATAATTATCAACTTCACTCATTAAAAGACGAACGGCATCTTCACCAATGCTTTTATCCTTATCCTCAAGAGCTGCTAAAGCAGAACCCTTAACAATTGGTATATCATCGCCTGGAAAATCATATTTGGATAAAAGTTCCCGAACCTC
>NZ_JBHILY010000050.1:0-2232 GCF_042193555.1 Bartonella sp. PS17NMGDW
ACTTTAGTTTTATCCGTTACCCAGTCTGGCCATTGAATTTTCCCATCTTGCGTATACAGCAATTCAGCATCAGCAAGAGCCGGCCAATTTGTGATTTTATCGGTCAAATCTTTTTTAAGACTCTTTATCTGTGCCAAGATGGCTGCATCCACTTGTGATTTGGTATAAACAGCTTCGTCATCAACTCTCAAAGGTCCTTTAAGCGAGCTTCCGGTTGTGCTTAGATTGGTAACGACTTTGTTGTTATGGATAAGGCTAAACGACGAATTACCCAACAGTTCTAAGCCACCACTCATGGTAACTTTGCTGGTAAATTTATTATAACTTTGCCATTCATTTGGGCTTGTGAGGTGTCCATAGCTTGTGAGATCTTCATTGATCTTAGCTCTAAAATCATCAAGCCCCACAATATCTTCGGTTTTATGTTGGTGTGCGCCTAATAGAGAGACAGCACTGCCAAAAGTGAAGTTATTATTGCTTGATTTATAGAGAACATAATTGTTGGCAGCATCTTTTGCGCCTTCGATATCACTTAAATCAGCAAAAGTGAAGGTTTTATCGGCTGCCATTTTGGCCTTAAGGGCCGCTTCAAGGTCTGCAACATCACTTATGCTATGCGTGTGTTTTGAAGGCGCTTTTCCCTCTACCTTTTCCTCAATATCAACAATGGCTTGATCAATTTTGGTCAAGTTTTCCCGCAAGATTGGGAATTCAGAACTGATAAAGCGTCCTTCTTTCGGCAATTCCATGTCGAGTTTTTTGGTTTTGGTCATGTCTGTTTTCCCCTCATAATATACCGGCACCAAAATCACACACCATTGACCGTGCCGCCGGTCCACCGGTAAGCGTGAGTTTCAAGCGCGCTTGTTTGGCTGTTTTATCACCACTGATAAATTTGCGCTCTGTCCAAAGCGGCTCGGATAACTGCTCTGTTTCCTCTAATGTGAGAGGGGTGAAAGCACCATCATCCAGTTGCATCTCCAGTGAAAAGGTTGCACCGCCCGGTAAAAATGTTTTGATATAGCTCGTTAACCTTGCCTTTTCTCCAAAGGAAAAAGCACGGGTGACATAAGTGGCTTCTTTATGGATCTTTCCTGCAATCAATTGAACAGGAGCAAACAAAACAGGTGAGAGCTTTTCGGTGCCTTTGAGAATGGCGCGAAGCTTTATCTTTTCACTGATATATTCGGTAAGACTGAGTAATTGAAAGGGTAGAAGTTGATAAACCGTGCCATTGTTTCGTTCAATTTCAAAGATGACAGAACAATCGCTTGAAGGCAATTCAATGGCTGCGCGTATTTGTAAATCAGAGCAGTCCACAAGATCAAAAGTGCCAAGATCAATGGTTTTTTCTGTTTGTGTGTAGCGTGCCGCCAGCACTCGAAAGGCTAAAGCCTCATCTTGATGAGCAGTCCAGCTTTGTGCGTTAACTGAAGAAAATCGTGGACCCGTTACATAAGGGTGGCTTGAGACATACCTTTGTTTTTCTGCATCAAAATCCCCAAGCTTTGCTAAGGAGACGGAATGATTACTATCATCTGTCTTAATAACGAAAGCCGTTAAGCGGTCATCGGGGACAAGGAGTGGTACATCATAGCGTGCCTCTGCCCAACCAGTTTTTGCGCCCTTCATGGAATAAAAGCTTTGTGCTTGAATATCGGCGGTCGGATAACCGTTTTCTGTGGTGACCAAATCAATCACCAAATTATGGTTTTGATTGCCGATTTTGCAAAGATGAAAGTCAATACCGGTAATTTGCCGTGTTTCATCAGGAGTAAAGACTTGTGCTTGTGGGTCTACTTGCGTCCATATTTTCACCGTGGTGGTGCGCCGCATCACTTTCACATCAATCACACCTTGACCGGTAAAAAGCCCCGTGGCAATGGTTCCACCTCTGCCTTGTGCAATAACATTTTTTGTGCCAGCGGTGATATTTTGTGGAATCTTAAAAGTGCTTTCAAGGACGCCATAGGAATTGGCAAAAAGGGGATAATTAGGCAAGACATTCACACCATCAAAAGTGAGGCTCTCTAGTTTTTCGCCTTTGCCAAAACCTTCAATTTTAAAGGAAAGGGTAATTTGTCTTAAAAAATTGATTTGCTCTTGGGTCGCACTCACCAAATCATCACGCACTTCTGTTTTACGGATAGTTCTGCCACGGTTCCATCCCATGTTCAGTTGATTGGTCACGCTTGAGAGCCAATCGGTGCGCTGTTCATGCCAAAAGTCTGT
>NZ_JBHILY010000051.1:0-1981 GCF_042193555.1 Bartonella sp. PS17NMGDW
GTTAAGTCCTTTGGTCGTACCTCTAACATCTTTGCTGCTTCAATAAGACCAAACAAACCATCAGAGCGTTTTAAACCATCCAAAGCTTTTGCTTTTGGTGCTAATTCTGCAATAACATGATCTTTCTGCTCTATTTGACTTTGTAAGTGATTCAAAACACCAAGCAATGCTTCCGGTTTGGAGTAGTCGACTTGCGGTGTTGCTACTTGTTTCAGAAGCCGTTCGCATTTGATAAAGTATTGACGCGCTTCATGCCCTTTATCATTACGCTCTATCATCGAAAGATGTTTAGCCACGTCTAACGTAATGTGGTATTCTTTTATTTTTCCACCCCGGTAAAAATTTACCGCAGTTATAAAGTTTATATTTTCCTGAAATTTACATTCTTTAATGCGATTTTTAATCCAATTTCTAAATTCAGATTTTATTTCCAAAAACGCATGCAAATCACGCGCGTTAACAGTTTGAACAGTTTCCTGATCAATAACCCGTTCTCTAATTTCTATAAGAGTATTCATAATGAATTCCTTATGGTTAGACGTTTCTTAATGACACTCTAGAAAAGTGCCGGGCGCTAAGAAACACGGCCATAAGTCCGTCGTTACACTTTCCCCATAAAGGGTATTGTATAGCGTAACCACACCCGACAGATATTATTATATGCATGTAGCATATAATGAGTCAAAGTCTTTAATGTATAGGAGACTGATTATTTCGGTAACCAATCCGCTTATGGTTCTAAGGTGTTTCTTAGGCACCTGATTCGATTATTCATACTCCTACTATAATGTCAAGCAGTAATATTATATTTTTCTAAAAATCGTTTTTACACAAGTAATCGATTAAATTCTTTAATTGTGATCCGAATATCCTTTCTTTTCCAATAAAATCAAACAAGCCAGTGATAGGGTTGAATTCACAATCGTTTGTTTTTTTGTTTTTAGTCTCTCACCCCAGTTGAAATAATTTCATTATCGTAAATTTCTGCTGTTCCGCAAATTCGCGCTTTTCCACAAACTTGCACACTGTCAAAAATTGATGCCTCGCCATAAACTCGTGCATTACCAGAAATTTGCGCTTCATTAGCAACCGATGCTTTACCATAAACTTTTGCATTATCGAAAATCTGCGCATTGTCAGAGATATCTGCACGATCAAAAACTTGTGCATTATTGCAAATTATAGCATTTCCCCAAACTGATGCCTCATCATAAATTTTTGTATTGTCATAAATTTTAGCATTTCCGGAAATAGATGTTTCACCGTAAATTTTAGCATTTCCGGAAATATGTGCATTTCCGAAAATAGATGCTTCACCATAAATCTTTGCATTGCCGAAAATTTTAGCATTTTTGGAAATAAATGCTTCACCATATACTTTAGCGTTTTCAAAAATACATGCCGAATTTGTAATGCATACCTCACCAGAAACTGATGCTTCATCATAAATTTTTACATCGTCAGAAACAGATGCTGTTCCGAAAACTTTAGCGCTGTCATAAACTTTAGCGCTTCCCCAAACTGAGGCCTCATCATAAATTTGCGCTTTACCAGAAATTTGCGCTTCACCAGAAACCGATGCTATACCATAAACTTTTGCATCATCCCTAATTGTAGCATTTTCAGAAACATATCCATTTCCGTAAACCTGTGCATTATCAAAAACCCAACAATTATCGTAAGGACTTAGGTTTCTTTCTTTTTCAATATATCCACCTAAATCACCTTTCTTAATTGTACCAAAATTTTTGATAGCTTTAATACGGTAAAGAATAAATTCGCCAACCTTAATTGCTTCATTTGTTAATTTGTATTTTTTTCTTCTAAATATAAACATGTACTAGATCATTTCTTTATAAGCATATCTTTACTTTAGCTCCCGCAAGATAAGCTTATACATACCGGATTCTGAGGCTTGGACATCTGTGACAGTGAAGTGCTCTTGAGAAGAGGGCGCTTTGCTGTTTTCAGGAGAGAGGAC
>NZ_JBHILY010000052.1:0-1976 GCF_042193555.1 Bartonella sp. PS17NMGDW
TAGTCTTCATATTTGCTTGTAGGCAAACCTTTTGCTGTCTTACTGAGTACGTTGTAAACGTTTGAAGCAGTGACTTTTCCTAGCCTTGCTTGAAACCATTCTGCTGTTCTTTGCTCCATTTCACACCGCCGTTTGTTGTTGAGTTGGTGCATATTCAATATCTTGTATAGGTGCATCTAATTGCTCTTGTTGTGCTTTTTTCATTTGTGAACGTTGCTTTTTTTTCAAAGAAAACAAAGCGATTTGAGCTTGTTTATAAGACATATCTGTTAGATTTTTTGCTCCTACGAAAGAGATAAGCTTACTTTCTTCAGATTGCGTTTTTTTAATTAATTCTTTGATTTCATTCATTTGTTCAGGAGAGATACCTGAAAGAAGCGTGTTGCCATCTGTATCGTCTTCTTTTCTTGCGACATTAAGAAGCATGCCTAAGAGATATCTACGTGCGTAGGTGAGAGTAGAACCAACCGCTTGTATGTTATTTTTGCTCCCTGTAGCATCAAAAGGAAAGGTTCCTTCTGTTGATATTTCATTGCCTGATATATGCTTTAAAGTCATTTCTACAGTTATGTCATTTGAACTCTGGTCTTTGATACGAGAGAACAAGGCAAAGTGATGTTTTGCAAGAGGTTCTTTGATTGCATCAATATATTTATCAAGCGTTGTATAGAGGCTTTTAGTATGTGTATTAATGGCGTTTTGTTCGATATTTTTGTATTCCATTTGCATAGCAGAAAGATCACGGACAAAGTTTTGGCGCTCTTGTCGTTTTATCTCTTGTTCTCGCAATTCAAGAAGACGCTTGAGACGATCCAGATCAACATCATTTTCTAAAGCTCTTTCTAAAATAAGCTCCATAGCTGTAGGTTTGATTTCACAATCATTCGTTTTTTCCACTAATTCCGTTTGTGTGGTACTTAGTTCCCTCATCTTGATTTCCTCCTATTTGAGCGCAATCCACCCGTGGCGTGAATCACGCTTGTTTTGAAAAATGGTTGTTTGGTTTTTACAATCCTGTTTCTAGAGACTGTGGTATTGTCACCTCCCCGCCCTTAAAGACGAGGAAATGAAATCTGTTTTTAAACTAAGCCGCTTTTACAATAGATTTTTCTAATACCTGTTTTGCTTCTTTAATGAGGGCTTTGTATTTTCTGTTTTCTTCGTCCACTCTAAAAGCGTCAATAAGACGCATATGAATTGGACCCAGAAGATACAAAACTTTTTCACCAGCGTTCATACCTTCCCAATAGCTTGGCAAATCAAAGCGCGCATCACGATCATAATCAACAGATTGGTTTCTTAGTTTTTTCTCGCATTCAATAAAGTAACGTCGTGCTTGGCGTCCTTTCTCGTTACGTTCAACCATTGAAAGCTCTTTTGCCATGTCTAGAGTGAGATGGTACTCTGTCATGTTTACATTTTGACGCTCCCCCGTTTTGGGGAACGTTAGAATATAGTCTTTTGTGTGAACAAATTTATATGTTTTTATGCGGTTTTTAATCCATGTCGTAAAGTCGCGACCTACTTCTAAAAATGCATGCAATTCACGCGCATTAACGGTTTGAACTGTTTCCTGATCAATTGTTTGTTCTGATATTTTTATAAGAATGTTCATAATGAACTCCTATCGATTAGAGGTTTTTCATTGACACTCCATAAGAGTGCCGGGTGCTGAAAAACACGGTCGATAGTCCGTCGTTACGCTTTCCCCATAAAGGGTATTGTATAGCGTAACCACACCCGACAAAGTCATTATATGCGTGTAACATACAATGAGTCAAAGCCTTTAATGTGCGGAGAAAAGATTGTTTCGGTAATCTATCCGCTATCGATTCAAGGTGTTTTTCAAGCACCTGATTCGACAATAGACATACTGATATTATTTTGTCAATTAAAAAATTTGAAAATTGACGCAAATAGATTATATCGATTTCATCAGTAAATTCGTATTTCTTTTTCATTATTGCATTCCTTAA
>NZ_JBHILY010000053.1:0-1893 GCF_042193555.1 Bartonella sp. PS17NMGDW
TCACAGCTTTTTACCACCAATAAAAATGTTACTACAGTTGCTGAGCATACAGCGAAATATTTGGGCGGAGGTGCCAAGTATGAGAGTGGAGAGTGGACAGATCCAAGTTTCAAGGTTAAGACCGTTAAGGAAGATGGTAGTGATGTTGAAGAGCAGAGCTATGCAAGTGTTGCGGAAGCCTTTGAGGGTGTAGGTACTTCTTTCAAGAACATTCATAAAGAGATTACACAAAGCAATACGACGGTTACTGAAAACATTAAGCAGAATGCGTTGATGTGGGGTGAGAAAGAGGGAGCCTTTGTAGCCTTGCATGGAGAAGAAAATAGTAAAACCAATAGCAAGATTAAGTATCTTGCGAATGGAGACATTACTGTAGACTCAAGTGATGCGGTTAATGGTTCACAGCTTTATTCCATGAATAAGATGTTTGCGGAGTATTTTGGTGGAGGTGCTGGCTATAATGATAAGGGCGAGTGGAGTGCTCCAAGTTTCAAGCTACAAACTGTCAACTCTGAAGGTAGTTCTGAAGAGAAGAGCTATGATAATGTTGCGGATGCATTAGCAGGAGTAGGGACATCTTTCACGAATATTCACAAAGAAATTAACAATGTTGTTAGTGATAGCTTAGTTAAACAAGATGACAAGACGCATGTTATTAGCATTGGAGGCGAAAAAGGCGGTACGAGCATCAATATTGCAAACAGTGATAATGCCGCGCGGACACTCTCTGGAGTCAAGGAAGGTGCAGTTTCAAAAGCATCGACGGATGCAGTTAATGGCTCACAGCTTTATTCCATGAATAAGATGTTTGCGGAGTATTTTGGTGGAGGTGCTGGCTATAATGATAAGGGCGAGTGGAGTGCTCCAAGTTTCAAGCTACAAACTGTCAACTCTGAAGGTAGTTCTGAAGAGAAGAGCTATGATAATGTTGCGGATGCATTAGCAGGAGTAGGGACATCTTTCACGAATATTCACAAAGAAATTAACAATGTTGTTAGTGATAGCTTAGTTAAACAAGATGACAAGACGCATGTTATTAGCATTGGAGGCGAAAAAAGTGGCACAAGCATTACCCTTTCCAACATTGATGGAGCGGAACGGACTCTTTCTGGAGTGCGTGGTGGAACGATTTCAGAAACATCCACGGATGCGGTTAATGGTTCACAACTTTATTCTATGAGTAATGTCTTAGCGGCCTATTTAGGAGGAGGAGCCGGCTATAAGGATGGGAAATGGAGTGCACCGGAATTCAAGGTTGCACAATTTAAGAGCGACGGTAGTTCAGATGAGAAGACGAGCTATGATAATGTTGCGGCTGCGTTTGATGGTGTGAATATAGGTATGACTAATATCAACAATCGTATTCATGATGTTGAGAAGAATGTGGCGTCCAATGGTTTAAAGTGGAATGAAACTGAAGGAGCGTACGACGCGAAGCATGATGACAAGTCGAGCAAGATTAAGAATGTCTTAGCTGGTAAAGTTGAAGAGAATTCACAAGAAGTTGTGAATGGAGGTCAGCTATGGGAGACGAATGAGAAAGTGAAAGAGGTTGAAAAGAAAGTAGATACGATTGATCAACATGTAAAAGATATTACAACAACGGTTATGGATGGAGCGGTTAAATATGACAAAGATGGTGATGGTAAAAAGACGAATAAGGTTACGTTGGTAGGTGGGAATGAGAGTGATCCAGTTTTGATAGACAATGTAGCGGATGGAAAGATTGAAACGGGCTCGCATGAAGCTGTTAATGGGGGTCAGTTACATGATTACACAGAACAGCAGATGAAGACGGTTCTTGAGGATGCCAATAAGTATACGGATGAGAAAGTTTCTCATATTGTAAAAGATGGAGTTAATGAGGCTAATTCGTATACGGATATGAAGTTT
>NZ_JBHILY010000054.1:0-1856 GCF_042193555.1 Bartonella sp. PS17NMGDW
TGCACATCCTATCTTTAATGTATAATACGTATTATACGTACAATATGTATTATGTAAAGATATTTTATGCTGTTAACTACCTCCCCGCCTCAAAGACGAGGAGATAAAATCATGTTTTTAAAGTTAAGCAGCTTTCTTAACAGAATTTTTCAGACTCGGATCGTAAGCTTTCAACAAAGGCTCCATAATAGAAGGAGGTTTTAAAGATCCAAAATTTGTAATCATTGCTAGAACTCTGAGTGCGTTTGGTGATCCATCTTGAAGTTTTAAAATCAAAGCTTTTTCTATTGCATCCATGGTTTCAATCAGAGCATTAAAAGCTTTATCTTCAACATCATCACGATCAGAAAATTGAAACAATGCCATCCATAAATCGCACAAAAAATCGATACTGGTATTCATTGCACACCCCCAAAGATTTGTTCTCTTAAACATGCCAATCCTCTAGATGTGATTTTCGTTGAAGGCAGCACCTTTTCTGTACCATCCGGTCTTTGAATGGTGATAGCAGGACAATCCATAAATCCTTTCTTGATCTTGTCCTGATAAGGTAACAGAGGCGCCCCTGGAGCCCGTCGATAGACCCAATCATGTTTACGCAAGTAATCGGTTAAGTCCTTTGGCCGTACCTCTAACATCTTTGCTGCTTCAATAAGACCGAACAAACCATCAGAACGTTTTAAACCATCAAGTGCTTCTGCTTTTGGTGCTAATTCTGCAATAACATGATCTTTTTGCTCTATTTGACTTTGTAGATGATTCAAAACACCAAGCAATGCTTCAGGTTTGGAGTAGTCAACCTGTGGTGTTACTACTTGTTTCAAGAGCCGTTCACATTTGATAAAGTATTGACGTGCCTCATGCCCTTTGTCATTACGCTCTATCATCGAAAGGTGTTTAGCCATGTCTAATGTAATGTGGTATTCTTTTACCTTTCCACCGTTTTCTAAATTTTTAGAAAGCGTTATAAAGTTTATATTTTCCAGAAACTTACATTCTTTAATGCGATTTTTAATCCAGTCTGCAAACTTTGATGTAATTTCCAAAAATGCATGTAACTCACGTGCATTCACAGTTTGAACAGTTTCCTGATCAATAACCTGTTCTCTAATTTCTATAAGAGTATTCATAATGAATTCCTTGTTGATAGATGTTTCTTAATGACACTCAATTAAAGAGTGCCGGGCGCTAAGAAACACGGCAACAAGCCCGTCGTTATGCTTTCCCCCGAAAGGGTATTTTATGGCATAACCACACCCGACAAGACCAGTATACGCTATACGCATATAACGAGTCAAAGCCTTTACAATGTGCGGAAGAATGATTATTTCGGCAACCAATCCGCTTGTTGTTTTAAGGTGTTTCTTAGGCACCTGATTCGATTATTCATATTGTTGCCACATTGTCAAGTGGCTTCTAATAATTTTTTGATATTTTTGCTAATTTCATCTCTGAGTGCCGGGCGCTGAAAAACACGGCTACAAGTCCGTCGTCACACTTTTCCCGTTAGGGTATTGTATAGTGTAACCACACCCGACGAGGTTATTATATGCATGTAGCACATAATGAGTAAAAGTCTTTAAATGTCCAGAAGATTGGTTATTTCGGCAATCAATCCGCTTGTAGTTTGTAAGGTGTTTTTCAAGCAACTGATTCGAAAATATACAGTACAGAAATAATGTCAAGCATCTTTCGATAATTTTTTTTATTTTTGGATGACGAGCTCTGAAAAACACAGCTCTTTACCTTTCATTTTTCCCATTCATTTCATTAGCCAACCATTTAAAGGAGCATAAAGTATGGCAATAGGTTTTCTACACGGTGTTGAAGTTGTCGAGGTTGACGACGGCACCCGC
>NZ_JBHILY010000055.1:0-1838 GCF_042193555.1 Bartonella sp. PS17NMGDW
AAAAGTGTAAAAGTGATGTCGCGTTATACGAAATGGATTGTACTCATTATACTCTTATTAGCGCTTGATTTTTCACGCCTTATAGATGCTGTAGGAAATATTTTTACACAAAAACCAAATATCCGACTCTAAACATACTCTGAGACGCGCGAAATTCTTTAGAAAATGGTTTCTTAATTTTGCTCGTCTCATGGAGACTATCAATAATGTCTTTGTACATTTAAAACAGTGGCTAACCAAAAACTGAAAGCTTTATCCCCTCCCCGCTTTTGAAACGGGGAGATGAAATCGGTTTTAAAACTAAGCAGCTTTCGTAACAGATGTTGCTAAAACCCGCTTAGCTTCTTTAATGAGGGCTTTATATTTTCTATTCTCTTCATCTACTCTGAAGGCATCAAGAAGACGCATATGAATAGGACCTAAAAGATATAAAACTTTTTCGCCAGCGTTCATACCTTCCCAATAACTTGGCAAATCAAAGCGCGTATCATTATCATAATCAACAGCTTGGTTTTTTAGTTTTTTCTCACACTCAATAAAGTAACGACGTGCTTGGCGTCCTTTCTCGTTACGTTCCACCATTGAGAGCTCTTTCGCCATGTCTAAAGTGATGTGGTATTCTGTACTTGGACGACCGCCTTTAGGTTTTACTCTTTTTTGAGTAAAACTCACAAAGTCCTGATTTTTTTGAAAAGAATATTCTTCAATCCGTCGTGAAATCCAATCGTTGAAGCGTATATTAACTTCTAAAAACGTATGCAACTCGCGTGCGTTAACAGTTTGAACAGTTTCTTGTCCAATGATTTGTTCTTTAATTTCTATGAGAGTGTTCATAGTGAACTCCTAGTTGTTAGAGGTTTGTTAATGACACTCTAAAAAAGAGTGCCGGGTGCTAACAAACACGGCAACTAGCCCGTCGTTATGCTTTCCCCGTGAAGGTATTTTATAGCATAACCACACCCGACGAAATCATTATATGCGTCTAACATACAATGAGTCAAAGCTTTTAATATGCGGAAAATTAGTTATTTCGGTAACCAATCCGCTAGTTGTTTTAAGGTGTTTGTTAAGCACCTGATTCGAAAATACACATTACAGAAATAATGTCAAGCCTTTCCTGTTATAAATGAAGCCCACTGTTCCAAGAGAACATGTCGCTGTTCTAAAAAATCCGTTCGCATATAAGCTTTTGTCACTGAACTCCCAACTGAATGGGCAAGAACAGTTTCGGCAATCTCAAATGGTGTTGACGTTGTCTCTGCTATCCAATCCCGTAAGCTTGAACGAAAACCATGGGGACGATAGGTTAAGCCGCAAATTGTCATATATTTTGCCATGGTGGCATCAGAAATGGGGTTGCCTCTAAGACCAGAAAAGAGAAAACCATTCTTTTCAAAGGGGAGAGTTTTTTCAATAACTCTCAAAGCTTCATCACTTAGTGGCACGCGAAAATCTGAAACCTTTCCTACAATACCTTTCATGTTTTCTTTTGGTATTGTCCATATATTTTTATCTATTTGTTCAAGATGCAAATAGCGCAATGGATATGACCGTACCCCTGTCAAAATAAGCAATTTCAGTGCTAAATTTGAAAGGATATTATCATCCAAATTCTGATAAAAAGCTGGAACTTCTTGCCATGGCATAGCAGGAATATTTGTTGATGTCGCACGTGGTTTTCCTAAAAGCGCGCGTGCTTTCATACAAGCCTGTAGATCAACATCTAAACCAAGAGCCGCAGCATATTTCAAGCAAATGTTAATACGATTAAGTGCTTTTCTTGCCGTATCTGCTTTTTCATGCCAAAGGGGTGAGAGAACATTGCGAATGATATTTGC
>NZ_JBHILY010000056.1:0-1681 GCF_042193555.1 Bartonella sp. PS17NMGDW
CTTGATGCAAAGAAAGATCAATCGGCATCCCCTACCCCTTCACCTATTACTTCTCAAAATTATGCTATCGCTTCAGGTGCTCAAGATTATAGAACAGCTCTTAACGATAGCGTCCCATTCTGATTGAAAAAATATGGCTAAAAGAAAAAAACATGCAAAACGTGGTCGTCCTCGAATTAAAGGGTGTATCAGAGAACCAAATGGACGCATCTCACGAGCAAAAACACCGCATGAACCCATGGATAAATTGGCAATTGAAATGCGTGCCAAACGCTTCTGCTTGACCATAGAAGAGGCTAAAAATCCGCTTTCCGGTACCTATATCGGGCGGCTTTATCTGCAAGGTGTGATTAATCAAGACCAATATGATGCTGCACAAAAATATCTTGAAGTGAGAAACAATTACCTATGTGCAAAAGGATTGCCTAATGCAATTTATGATAACTTTACTCCTCCATCAAATGAGGAGGCACAAAAACGGTGGATTGAAAGAGCAACTCATTGTTATGAAGTGACGAAAGAGGCTATCAAAGAAGCACAACACCTCTATAGACAGTATAATCTTTATGCTGCATTACAATATCTTGTTATAGAAGATCAATCGCTAACACATCTTGTTAGTTCTTTGCGTATTGTTCTTAATGCGCTTCATAAGCACTTTAGCCGTTAAAAAAGAATTGACATCAGATGAAAAATCATTAAAATGTGTATATATTTACACATCGTGAGTTTAGGGAATGGAACAAGATAGCCGAAAAATCATTGCAAAATTAAAGCGTGATGGCTTTGAACTTGTCAAAGTAAAAGGTTCTCATCATAAATTAAAAAAAGATGGTAAGGTTGTTATTGTTCCACATCCTAAAAAAAATCTTCCGATTGGTACAGCACGTTCTATCGCACAACAAGCAGGTTGGTTAAAAAAAGGAGAAGAAAAATGAAAAGATTTTTTGCTCTTGTTCATAAAGATGAAGATTCTGCTTTTGGTGTTCAGTTTCCTGATTTTGAGGGACTTTTTTCTGCTGCTGATGAGGAAGAAAATTTAATCGCAAACGCAACAGAAGCACTTCAACTTTATTGCGAAGATATAGATATAGTGCCTATTCCTTCAAAATTTGAGGAAGTCATCCAACGGGAATCTGTCAAAACAGCTTTGTCAGAAGGAGCTTTTTTAATACAAGTCCCCTTTATTGAAAATGATGCAGAAGTGGTACGTACGAATATATCTATTGAAAGAGGGCTTTTGCGTGCAATTGATGATTGTGCACAAGAAAGAGGTTTAACAAGATCTGCTTTTTTGGCAACAGCAGCGCGTCACGAGCTTAATATTTAGATTTTCTTCTTTTTTGGCTGTGTCAATACATACCTTTTTGTTTCTAAAAACACCATATTTAGGTAAAAAAATAAAAAAAATACAAGATCATGATTTTTTTGTTGACATAGTGTAAAAAATCGTATTTAATGACGACACGGCACTAGTCGTATTGTGTCTAAAATTCAAAAATATCCTCAAAAATTCAGTAAAATGTGAACTTGAAACGTGGCTAGAAAGCCCCGTTTTCTCGGTAATTCTGGTTAATCAATTTTTCACAGAATAAAAATCAATATTTGACTAATGATGTCATTAATTATGACTCAAAAGGAGCAATGATGAAAGCTGTCATCACTAAGCCAATGTGTGTTG
>NZ_JBHILY010000057.1:0-1667 GCF_042193555.1 Bartonella sp. PS17NMGDW
CGTTGACTCTTTTCAACAAACCACAAAGACATCGGAACTCTATACCTACTATTCGGCGCATGAGCTGGAATCATAGGCACAGCTCTAAGTCTTCTCATTCGAGCTGAACTAGGCCAACCCGGTAGTTTACTAGGTAGTGACCATATCTATAATGTCATTGTGACAGCCCATGCATTTGTTATAATTTTCTTCATAGTTATACCCATTATAATTGGAGGGTTCGGGAACTGACTAGTACCCTTGATAATTGGTGCTCCTGACATAGCATTCCCCCGTCTAAATAATATAAGCTTCTGACTTCTTCCCCCCTCTTTCCTGCTGCTAATGGCATCAACCATAATCGAGGCTGGCGCCGGAACAGGTTGAACAGTATATCCCCCCTTAGCAGGAAACCTCTCTCATCCAGGGGCCTCCGTAGACTTAGTTATTTTCTCCCTCCACCTAGCAGGGATTTCCTCTATCCTAGGAGCTATCAACTTCATCACTACCATTATCAACATGAAGCCCCCCGCCATATCCCAGTATCAAACCCCATTGTTTGTCTGATCTGTCCTAATCACAGCAATCCTACTACTCCTCTCCCTGCCAGTCTTAGCTGCCGGCATTACTATACTATTAACAGACCGCAACCTTAACACTACCTTCTTTGATCCTACTGGAGGGGGAGACCCTATCCTATACCAACACCTATTTTGATTCTTTGGCCACCCTGAAGTCTACATCCTCATTCTCCCTGGATTCGGAATAATCTCCCACATTGTAACTTACTACTCCGGGAAGAAAGAACCATTTGGGTATATAGGTATGACCTGGGCTATAATGTCAATCGGGTTCCTAGGATTTATTGTATGAGCCCACCATATATTTACAGTAGGCATAGATGTAGACACACGAGCTTACTTCACCTCTGCTACCATAATCATTGCTATTCCTACTGGAGTTAAAGTTTTCAGCTGACTTGCTACACTTCATGGGGGCAATATCAAATGATCTGCCGCAATACTTTGAGCCCTAGGCTTTATCTTTCTATTCACCATAGGGGGCCTTACCGGTATTATCTTAGCAAACTCATCCCTAGATATTGTACTACACGATACGTACTATGTTGTCGCCCATTTCCACTATGTCCTGTCAATAGGAGCTGTTTTTGCCATTATAGGGGGCTTCATCCACTGATTCCCTTTATTTTCAGGCTATACATTAGACCAAACTTATGCCAAAGCCCACTTTATTATTATATTCATAGGTGTAAATTTAACCTTTTTTCCACAACACTTCCTTGGCCTATCTGGAATACCCCGACGCTATTCTGACTACCCCGATGCTTATACCGCATGAAATGTTCTATCATCCATTGGCTCCTTTATTTCACTAGTAGCAGTGATCCTAATAATCTACATGATCTGAGAGGCCTTCGCCTCAAAACGCAAGGTATCAATGACCGAACAATCCCCCACCAACCTCGAATGATTAAATGGCTGTCCCCCGCCTTATCACACATTTGAAGAACCAGCCTATGTTAAACTAAACGAAAAAGGAGGGAGTCGAACCCCCTAAAACCGGTTTCAAGCTAATCCTATAGCCCCTATAACTTTTTCAATAAGATATTAGAAAAACTATTTCATGGCTTTGTCGAAACCAAATTATAGGCTATAACCCTATATATC
>NZ_JBHILY010000006.1:0-136637 GCF_042193555.1 Bartonella sp. PS17NMGDW
TCAAGCAACAGTGCGCTCCAGGTGATCTTTGGTTATGAGAACAGCATCAGTGCTTTTATGGGGTGTTTTGTTGTCGAGTCAGTGGTCAGTTGTGGTGGCAGTGATGGAGAGATCTTGCGCCTTTGTGGCAAAAGTGCCTCGATGCGTAAAGAACTCAAAGAACAGGCGAGTGAGCATTTTGATCACAAAACTGTTGGTGAGATTGTTGAGACACTTGCCAAACGCCATGGTTATCAAGCAAAGGTCAGTCCTCAGTTCACCAAACAAACTTTGCCTTATGTGATTCGCACAGATCAATCGGCTGTTGATTTTTTAACCCGCCTTGCTGATCGTATGCGGGCACGTTTTTTGATCAAGGACAATAAGTTTTTATTTTTAAGCGGTGACAATTTACCAGCACTCGAACTTCATAAACACGACTGTTCCAACTGGGAATTTACCCTAGAGCCACGCACGCAATATGGCACCATTGAAGCTTCTTATTTTGATCGCTCAAAAGGGCAGCAATGCCAAGTCAAGCATCAGACAGGGGTTAGCGGTCCCGTGCGGCGTTTACGGACTTGTTACACTTGTGAGGAGGAAGCACGAGCTGCTGCTGCTTCCGAGTCGGACAGGTTGTGTCGTGCTGTGGGCAGTGGTTCTTTGACCCTTGAGGGACGCCCAGAAATCATGGCGGATCAACCTCTGCTTCTTCAAGGGTTTCGAGGCGAAATCAATGGTCTATGGAAAGCCGCGACCGTCACCCACTGCTATGAAAAACAAAGTGGATACACCACAGAAATTACACTTGAAGCACCAAACAAGGGAAAAGAGGCAGGAGAAAAGGAAAACTCTGAGTGACAAAAAATCAAAGGGTCGACTTGACCCTTTGATCGGTGTTGAAGAGTATTGAGACCAAAATCAAAAGTTCGCACTTTGGTGTGGAGGTAAGGAATAGGTGCAACTTGCACCAATTGCTAAAACGAGCAATAGGATCAAGTTGATCCAATTGCATGAGTACAGCAATAGGGTAATGTTTACCCAATTCCTCAAAGGAGCAATGGTGCAAACATTGCACAATTGCAGACTGAAGAGCAATTTGGTCAAGTTGACCGAATTGCTTAAACGCTTTTTCTCTTTTTGATAGTATGCTTAGGATACAGAAAAATTATCAGTCAATTTGATTGATCATCTCAAATTGTGATTTTGAGCAGAAAAGAAAAAGAGGCTTTAAATGATCTTTGAAGATCCTTTGAGAACCACTTTAAAACTCTTTGAAAAAAAATAAATTGCTACAAAACCTAGTGGCAAAATATACAAAACCCGCTGGCAAGCTACAACAACAAAAAAAGTAATGGTAGCGGAGGAGGGATTTGAACCCCCGACACAAGGATTATGATTCCTCTGCTCTAACCTACTGAGCTACTCCGCCAAAATAAGCAATCATAATTGTAAAGAATTACATCTTTTGCGGATATAAGGGGTAGAATAGTAAGATGTCAAGCATCGTTTTTAAGCTTTTCTCTTGTCATTCTATTTTATCCTCGATATGTAAAAGTGTAATTTTATATGATAAAGTAGGGTAAGGCATGAAAATGGTGCCACGTGTAGCGGTTTTAGGATGCGGTCATTGGGGTGAAAATCATATACGAACACTCCATTCTCTCGGGGCTTTGGCAGCAGTCTCTGATATTGATAATGATCGTGCTGCTAGTTTTGCAACGATGTATGGTGTAGAGCTTGTTACACCAGATGATCTTTTTACTCATCGAGATATTGATGCGCTGGTATTAGCATTGCCGCCACAATTGCATACGCAAAATGTGCTCCGTGCTGTTAAAAATGGTAAAGATGTTTTAGTGGAAAAACCAATAGCCTTGAATGTTTCTGATGCTAAACGCCAAGTTCAGGAGGCTGAGGCTTATGAGCGAGTTTTTATGGTAGGCCATATTTTACGTTTTCATCCGGCTTTTGAAAAAATGTGTGAATTGGTGAAAAACGGAGAAGTGGGAGATGTGCGATATATTTATTCTCATAGATTAGGCTTTGGAAAATTTCACACACACAGCGATGCTTTATGGGATCTTGCGCCTCATGATCTCTCAATGATTTTGGCGTTGACAGGATGTGAACCTTCCGAAATTCGCGGTGAGGGGGCTGCTGTCGTTGATCAGATTTCTGATTTTTCTCATATTCATATGACTTTTCCAAATGGTGTGCGTAGTCATCTTTTTACTTCACGCTTGAGTTCTTATCGTGAGAGACGTTTAACTGTTGTTGGAACAAAGGCTATGCTCGTTTTTGATGATATGGAACCGTGGAGCCGTAAATTGGCAATGCACCATTTTGCCGTTTGGAAAGAAAATCAAGAGTGGGCTTTTAGCATGGATGAGCTGAATTATATTGATGTTTGTGAAGATTTGCCGCTTACTTGCGAATTACGGCACTTTCTTCATTGTATTGAAACGCGTCAATCACCTCGTACAAATGGTGATGATGCTATTGCGGTTTTACGGATTTTAACAGCTGCTGGTGTCAATTATGATAGATAAAAGAGATAGGTAGCGCTTTTGCATTCTTGTGATGATCAATGGAGTTAATATGCAATTCATCGACCTTGGGGCGCAGCGTGCGCGTATTGAAGATAAAATTAATTCTGCAATTGCACATGTTGTCGCTAGTGGTAAGTATATTTTGGGGCCAGAAGTAACAGAATTTGAAGAGAAATTGGCAGAATATCTTGGTGTTAAACATGTGATTGCATGTGCTAATGGAACAGATGCTTTGAAGATGCCTCTTATGGCTAAAAATATTGGTCCAGGGGATGCTGTGTTTTGTCCTAGTTTTACATTTTCAGCAACGGCTGAAGTGGTTGCTTTGGTGGGGGCTAAGCCTGTTTTTGTTGATGTTTTACCTGATACATTCAATATTGATATTGAAAAACTTTCTCATGCTATCGAAATGGTAAAAAAAGAGGGACGTCTAAGGCCAAAGGCTATTATTGCCGTTGATTTATTTGGTCTTTCTGCTGACTATGTGCAAATTGCTCAAGTGGCAGCAAAGGAAAATCTTTTTGTAATTGAAGATGCTGCTCAATCTATGGGTGGAAGAAGCGGTAATACTATGTGCGGTGCTTTTGGTGATGTGGCTGCTACAAGTTTTTATCCTGCAAAACCATTAGGATGTTATGGCGATGGAGGCGCTATGATGACCAATGATGATCATTTTGCAGAACTTTTACGCTCTATTTTGTTTCATGGTAAAGGTGAAACGCAATATGACAATGTACGTATTGGTATGAATTCGCGCCTAGATAGCATTCAGGCTGCAATTTTACTAGAAAAGTTTGCGATCTTTGAAGATGAAATGGAAAAGCGTGTAGAAATTGCTCAACGCTATTCCAATGGCTTAAGAGATGTTGTTACAGTTCCAGAAATAGGAGAAAATATTCGTTCTGCTTATGCACAATATACGATTAAGGTAAAAGAACGTGATAAATTAAAAGATTTTTTACAAAAAAATTCTATCCCTACAATGATTTATTATAAAACTCCTTTACATCAACAGCCAGCTTATAAACACTTTCCTTATGTAAAAGATTCCCTTTCTGTTTCAGAATCTTTAGGAGAGTGTGTTTTAAGTTTACCAATGCATCCTTACTTGACACAAACGGATCAGGATATGATTATCCAAAAAATAAGAGATTTTTATCACTTTTGAGAGCGTATTTTTATCCTTAAAATTATGGTCAAAGCTTTATTAGTGACTCATCTTAGAAGGTATTTTTTGTTAGAGTGTGTGACCAATGTTTTTGGTATTATTTGCTTTCTAGGACCTATGAAATGTTGTCCTTTCGGGCGGTGATATAATTAGCAAGTGAATCTGCTAAACAAGAAGATGCTTTTTAACAGAACGGTATGGGTTAAGAAACTTTGTCCTTTAGCTTAGCAAGAAAGTCACGTTTAATAAAAAGGATTTGGGTTATGAAAGTTATAATGAACCTTTGTTGATTTTACTCTTCATTCAAGGTGTTTTAAAAGATAACTTATTTAACGGGGTTTTGGGAGAGACAAGTGATTTTTTTGCGAATACGTGATGCGAGGTCATTTTTGCTTTTCGATTTTTGAATCAATGTATTGATGGGTGATGTGTTTCCCTCTTGTAGCGCTATTTGAGCTGCCAATGTTGCTGCAAGTTCTTTTGTTTCTTCACGGAGTTCTTCCAGCAATTGATGGTTAGCAGTCGTGTCAAGCTGATAAGTTTGGATTTTTTGTAAACGTTGCTGATAGTGTGCGATTTTTTCACGCATCATTTTTCTTTCCTTTGAAAGTTGTGGCGATATTTTGTTTGATTGCTATCGCTTCTTTAGTGAGAGTGTCTTGTGTGGGGAGGCATAGCCGATAAAATTGTTCTGTTATTTGGCTCAGTTGTACTTTTTGTTGGGCGTATTTTTTTTGCAAAAATTCGTACTTTTGTTGGTTGTTTGCTAATTCTACAGCATGTTGTGCACGAAGAAAATCGTGATTTGCTTCTATTTCCGCGAGTGATAATGGCATTTGCGCACAAACATCTTTATACGCAAAATGAACGGCTTTACGCCAAATAAAAGGAGACAAAAGCACCAGTACCCAAGAAGTGAAAGCAACTCCAAGAATAAAAAAAATAAACGATTGAATAAGCATAATACCCCTATTTCAAATAAGAATACGTTTAAAACGGATTCCATGTCGGTCTAGGTGTTAATTTTAAATATCCTATATTGATACCAAGGCGTGCACCGATCCCTGTACGTATTGGGATTAACAAGGTATTATGGTATTTGAGGACATGAAAACCAACACCTGCAATTAAATAGGCCGAACCTGAAATACCACCATAGCGTTTCCATAAATTATTTATGCTATTAAGGTTGTAAACTAAGATCATTAAACGGGAGCCTTGGCCGCCAAAATCCCATCCTACTGAGGGACCTTGCCAAAAAACTTTATGTTGACCATAGCTTTTGGTAAAAACTCTTCCTTCACCATAGGTTAATCCAGCAAAAAAGGCACCAGAAGCTTCTTCTCCTAAAATATAGGCATTGGGATAACCGTATTGTGAAAAAATATTTTGAATTGCAACAGCCAGACCACTGGCTGTTTTTCCAAAAAAAAGATGCCCAGAATCAATAATTTCTTGGAGTGAATAATGGGGTTCGTTTTGCTCTATTGGTTGTAGTTGAGCATGTGCAGTGTTTATGGTGATGAATAAAAGGAAGATTAAAGATATAATATTTTTGTACCAGTATTTGAGCAGAGAGAGAGCCATGAAGTTTTCTCCTTTTATTAGTGATAAACAAAAAGATAATATTAGAATTTTCATTCTATTCAAATAAAAAATAAGATATAAGGTTATTTAAATTCTTGAATTTATTTCTGAATTTCTTTTAGCATGATTGTTAATGTTTCCTATTATGCATCAGATATTAAGAGTTTTTCTTTAAAATAAAGTTTGTTTTTTTGAATCTAGGAGTTTTCAATCATTATGACGTTAGATATTTCTTTGAATCCTACGGATCTTGCTGCTTTGCTTTGTAGTCGTATTTGCCATGATTTGATCTCACCTGTGGGGGCTATTCAAAATGCAATGGAGCTTTATGATGAAGGAGGAGCTGAAGAAGATGCTTTACAATTGGTGCGTTTATCCGTTGCGAGTGCTGCTGCACGTCTACAATTTGCGCGATTGGCTTTTGGTTTTGCTGGTGCAAGTGGAGGACAAATAGATACACGGGCTGCAGAGCAGGTTGCTCAACAATATATGAAAGAAGAAAAAGCAACTTTAAAATGGCAAGCTTCTTCTTTATTGTTACCAAAAGATGAAGTTAAACTTTTGCTTAATTTATTATTGATTGCAAACGCAACAGTTTCTCGTGGTGGTGAAATTGTTGTTATGATTTTGCAAGAAGAAAATAAACGCTCTTTTCGATTTGAGGTTTTCGGTAAAACTCTCCGTATACCCCCTCATTTTCTTGCGTTATTTCGTGGAGAAGTTCAAGAAGAGCTTATTGATGCACATGTCATCCAATTTTATTACACAATGTTACTTTCTCAGATGACAGAGATGAAAATAAATATTGATGAAAATGATCATTGTATTGTTTTAGAAAGTGTAAAAAAGCTTTGAATAAGAGAGAAGCGCTTAAGCCGTGTTGGGAAAAGTGGCTTCGATTGAACATATGAGCAATAGAGTTATATGTGTAAATGCTGTATAGTTACTTATTAAGCTTTAAGCGCTTTCTATATGAGAATTTTTGGTGTGCGAGTTTTCTACTTTTAACAGAGAACAGATTTTGGGAAAAAATCTCGGCCCGCCACACTCCGAGATTTTACAAAGTGCATGTTCACTGCTTAAGCGGTTTTTCGTACGTTCTCTTCAACTGGATCACGTAATACATAACCGCGTCCCCAAACTGTATCAATGTAATTTACACTAGAAGAGACTGCTTCCAATTTTTTCCGCAATTTACAGATAAAAACATCGATAATCTTTAGTTCTGGTTCATCCATTCCACCATAGAGATGATTGAGAAACATTTCCTTAGTAAGGGTGGTACCTTTACGTAAAGAGAGAAGCTCTAGCATTTGATACTCTTTTCCGGTTAAATGAACGGGGCGCCCTGCAACTTCGACGGTTTTTGCATCAAGGTTGACAGTGAGATCACCGGTAACAATAACCGATTGTGCATGTCCTTTAGAGCGACGAACAACTGCATGGATACGTGCAATGAGCTCATCCTTATGAAAAGGCTTTGTCATATAGTCGTCAGCTCCAAAGCCAAAACCACGGACCTTGTCTTCAATGGCATTCATACCAGAAAGGATCAGGACAGGAGTTTTTATTTTTGCCAACCTTAGAGTCCGCAAGACATCATACCCTGACATATCGGGCAAATTCAGATCAAGCAAAATGATATCATAATCATAGAGTTTTCCTAAATCGATACCTTCTTCACCCAGATCAGTGATATAAACATTAAAGTTAGCTGACTTTAACATTAACTCAATGCTTTGAGTAACTGCTCTATCATCTTCAATTAATAATACGCGCATTTTAGATCCCTCACTTCGCTCCTTCACGAATCATAAGGAGCATTTCTATTTTATAATCAGTTAGCAAAACCACTGTTATAAAAACAATTCATGAAATCAAACACTTATAACAAAGTGTTTATGAATATTTCAGTAGTACGCGTAACAATCACTACTAAATTCCCCACTATCCATGATAGTGGTTAACAAAATATTTTTATTTTTGAAAGAGGCTGCAAAATTATTTTAGAAAAATCGCATATTTTTTTAACATAATAAAAAAAGAAGGGCTTTTTTTATAAACTTTAACTTAAAAAAATTTGTAAAAGAGCATTATAAATTACTTTTTTACAATTTCAGTGTTTGTTTACTGAGCTTTAAATCTCTTCATTTTATAATGGGGGGAAAAGTAAAGAAATAGTTATTGCTCTTTAAAGCAGATTGTATGTTCAGATGCTTTAATGAAAGGCGAAAATTGTTATAATTTCAAGTCAATAGACTGTTTTTGTCGGATAGACATATAACTAAAAGATATTTATTGGGTGTGAATGCGAGTTTTGAGTTGGCGCAATCAAGGAGTAGTGAGTATGAAGCCACGAGAAAATATGGTGCGATTGAGGATGTTTCAAGTGCGTGGAAAACGCCGTGAAATTGCACAGCTTGAGATGATGATCGCAGAGTTTGAACGAATGGTGTTAGAGCTGGAAGCACAAATTACTCATGAAGAACGTAAATCTGGAAACAATGATGTTCACCATTTTGCTTATTCTGCTTTTGCGCGTGCAGCGCGGCAAAGACGTGATAATCTGATCAATTCAATTCGTGATTTACAGCTTCAAAAAACAAACGCTGAAATTGCTCTCCATGAAGCTAATACAGAGCTGCAACGTGCACAGCTTTTGGAAGCACGGGAAAAGAAGATTGCTGCGGGTGGTGAGGATATTTTGATTCAATCTAATTCAATGGTTGGCTAATTCAATGGTTGGATGATAAAAGCAATTATTGAAAAATCTATTCTTTCAGATTTATCTTTTGGGTATAGTATAAAACAGCCAAATTTTTATCAAATTTGGCTGTTTTACAAGTTTCTTTATGTTATCGAATCGTCATCAAGGGCAACTTAATGCCTGTAGTTTTGAATCTTGGTCGTTCGTAATCCCGCTAAACCGTGTTCATCGATCAAACTTTGCCATGAAAGAAATTCTTCTACAGTCAAAGTATAACGTTGGCACGCTTCGTCAAGACTTAACAATCCACCTCTGACAGCCGCAACAACTTCAGCTTTGCGACGAATCACCCAGCGTCGTGTTGTTTGCGGCGGTAGGTCGGCAATTGTAAGCGGACTTCCATCTGGCCCAATAACATATTTCATTTGTGTTTTTATCAAATTGGTCATTCGTATCCTCTACCTTTAGTCAAGGACTTGATTCGTTTATAGAGCATGAAATTTAAAAAAGAGCTAAACGCGCTGAAAGAAAAAATTAATAAAGTGATTGAGCACGTAAAAAGAAACTTAAGTGAAGTGTGTAGAAGAGCTTCTTGCAATATTTTACCAGATTTTAAAAAGAGCAAAAAGGTTTTCTCCCAAACGATTGCCATTATGCCTTATTTCGATCATTCTTTTTTTGTTTGCAGCAGCTTTTAAGAAAGTAATGCCTATGGTTGTGGAAAAGATAAAAAAACAATATAAAGACAATCAATCGTGTAAAAGTGCTGAAGAGCGTACATCAAAATGTTAACATATGAGTAGACATTAAACAGAGCATTAAATAGAGAATGAATACATGTTTTTAAACAGTCTTGATTTACCAGGACAACCTGAGGATTCTCGCATTGTTGTTGCAATGTCGGGAGGGGTTGATTCATCGGTTGTTGCAGGTCTTTTGAAAAAGGAAGGGTATAATGTTATTGGCATTACGTTGCAGCTTTATGATCATGGGGCAGCGACGCATCGGGTGGGGGCGTGTTGTGCAGGACAAGATATTGAGGATGCACGCCGCGTTGCAGAAACATTAGGAATACCGCATTATGTTCTTGATTATGAAAAGCGTTTTCGCGAAGCTGTTATTGATCCTTTTGCAGAAAGCTATGCGCATGGAGAGACACCAGTACCATGTATTGCGTGTAATCAAACGGTTAAGTTTGCTGATTTATTAGCAACGGCACGCGAATTGGGGGCAGATGCTTTGGCTACGGGACATTATATTCGTTCGCGTTCCCACGGAGCGCATCGAGCACTCTTTCGTCCTCTCGATAATGATCGTGATCAGAGTTATTTTCTCTTCGCAACGACACAAGAACAGATTGATTATTTGCGTTTTCCACTTGGTGACCTTCCAAAAACCCGCGTTCGTGAAATGGCAGCAGAAATGGGCTTTGTGGTTGCCAATAAGCATGATAGTCAGGATATTTGTTTTGTTCCACAAGGAAAATATTCAGATGTTATCGCAAAACTGCGTCCAGAAGCAGCTAATCCTGGCGTTATTGTCCATATTGATGGAAAGATCTTAGGTAAACATTCGGGAATTGTTAATTATACGGTTGGTCAACGTCGTGGTATTGGAGTATCAACGGGTGAAGCGCTTTATGTGGTTTATCTCGATGTGGAAAATGCACGTGTTATTGTTGGACCGCGTGAAATGTTAGAAACACATAAGCTTTTTTTACGTGATGTGAATTGGCTTGGTGATGAGTCGTTAGATAATTTTCCTTCTCAAGGTATTGAGGTAGCTGTAAAGGTGCGTTCAACGCGTCCTCCTCACCTTGCGCGCTTACATTATAAAGAAGGTGTTTTTTCCGTTGATTTATTGGAATGTGAAAATGGTGTGGCACCAGGGCAAGCTTGCGTTCTTTATGATGAAAATGGTCATGATGCGCGTATTCTTGGGGGAGGATTTGTAACACATTCAGAACGTGCGGCCCATACTGAAATGATGTTGAAGCGCGTTTTATGCAATCTCGAAACAAAAGATTCTGTTTCTTCTGAACTAAAATAACAGCTTCATAAAAAATAGTCAGTTGATTTATAATGATAATTTTAAACTTAAACTTGAATGAGAGACTTCCGGAAGATTTTATCATTGAAAGTTTTTAAATGATTGGATCCATCAAAATTATGTCTTCTGCACGTCATGAGCGGGGTTAGGGTGCGGAAAGCATCGATAAGAAAAATATAAAAATGTTTTTTAATTAATGCTTTCAAATGCTAGGGAACAGCAACATTATTGGGACTGATAGATAACATACAACATCGGATATGTTTTACAACTTAAAGTGTTATCATCTTTAGTGGTCAAAGTTGGTAAAATGGGCAAGTGCAATACCTGAGGCTGTGGCAACATTAAGGCTGTCAAAACCGTCAGTCATGGGAATACGTAAGGTTTTTGATTGTTGTAGTATATGGGGTGGTAAGCCATCGCCTTCTGTTCCAAAAATAAGTGCCATTCTTTTAGTTTTGTTGGCTTGCTTGAGAGTGTGTGAAGCAGAAGGGGAGAGTGCATAAAAATGAAAGTTTTCATCGTTTAGAGCAGCTATAATGTCATTTATATCAGCGTTTTGCGTATAGGGTACTTTTAAAGCAGCGCCGGCAGAAACTCTTATTGATTTACGATAAAGTGGATCGCATGAGGTTTTGTCGACAATAATACCATTACTGGCAAAGGCTGCTGCATTACGAAAAATTGATCCCATATTATCGTGATTCGAGATACCACATAAAACAAGAATCAAAGCTTTTTCTGGAAGATGTTGTAGAAAACTTTGTAAGGATGGCAGTATTTTGCGTTTACCAATACCCAAGACACCACGATGAACATGGAAGCCGGTGATATTATCCATGACTTTTTGTGGAACGCAATAAATGGGACATAGAGGCTGTGTTTTTTCTAAAAGCGGTAGAAGTCCAGAGAGACGGTTTTCTACGATGAGCAGTGAGATGGCAGAAAACTCTTTCGAGTGCAGTAATGCGGACAATGTTACTTTGCCTTCAGCAATAAATTGATGTTGCCGTCCAACAAGATCTTTTTCACGGATATTATGATAGGCTTTTAGGCGTGGATCATCGGTTTCATTGATTGTTATGATATTCAAATGCATGAGAGATTTTTAGTGCTTTTTTCTTATGATTTCCAGATGTTAGAATTTATTTTATTTTAACAAAGAGAGAAAAAAACATTATTTTAAAACTTATGGTAGAATTTGTGTTGACAATATGCAACCATAGGTATAGTATAAAAATACTGATACGGAATCATATATTTTTTCTCGTATCGGGTGCAGTGTCTTGGGTCCCCGCTATTTCCCAAGTTCTGTATGCCCTTAATTTCTAAGGGAAAAGAATCTGGGTCCCCAATGCCCAGATTCTTTTTTTTGGGGTAATCATTGTTCTTCTTTTTTATATCTCAATTTTTTAGTAAATCATATTTTAAAATGCGGTTGACCTCTGAGGTTACAGTAGAGTGCTAAGATATTTTTTCTAAGTTGCAAAGATGGCTTATGATGCACATTATAAGACTGAAAAATAATGCATGATCATGGTATATTTGAGTAAAAACAAGTTTTTTGTTTATGAGATGTGAGATGGCTTTAAGTTATTCAGAAAACGATTAGTAATGAAGGTGATGTGTTTGATTGCTTTTGGGAAAGCTCTTTGTTTATTCTGTTCCTCTCTTCTTCCTTTATTGATTCTGTTCGTGTAACTGAGCAGTTTTTACGATAATAATGTGAGCTTGAAGCGTTTATTGTATGCTGAAGCTTCTGTAATATTGAGGAAATATTGTCGATATGCCAAAAGTATAATTATATGGTTGAAAATATTAATCCCTTATTTCGTGAAGAAAAGGATGAGGTTCATGGATGTAAAAATCAATATACAAAGCTTAACTTTATACTCTATTTTTATTGCGTGTATTGTTTTTGCTTTGAAATATTGGGCATATCACATCACAGATTCGGTTGCACTTTATTCTGATGCATTGGAATCAATAGTTAATATTCTTGCGTCATTTGCAGCATGGTGGGCTGTTAAAGTGAGTATGAAGCCAGCGGATCAGGATCATCCCTTTGGGCATCATAAAGCAGAATATTTTTCCGCCATTCTTGAAGGGATACTCATTATTATTGCGGCAATTGTTATTTTAAGAGAAGCATGGATAGCTCTTTCTACCGTTCAATTATTGCAGAAGCCTGGAGTATGGCTTGTTATTCATCTTATTGCAACTGTCATAAATTGTATGTGGGGAATGGTTCTTATTTGGCAGGGAAAACACCATCGCTCACCGGCTCTTAAAGCGGATGGAGTGCATTTTATAACGGATGTTTTTACTTCGCTTGCAATTTTAATTGGTCTGATTGCTGGTTTTATCGGGGGATGGGGAATTTTAGATCCAATTTTAGCGATAATCGTTGCCGTTAATATTCTCTTACAGGGCTGGAAGGTGATTAGAAATGCTGTTCAGGGATTAATGGACGTTGGCGTTGAATTGAATGAAAGCATGCGGATTCGGGAGCTGATTTCTGCAAATGCATCGGGTGCGCTTGAGGTCCATGATTTACGGACGCGTGTTGCTGGGAGGGTTACTTTTATAGAGTTTCATTTGGTTGTGCCTGCTATAATGCAGGTAGGAGAAGCACATAAAATTTGTGATAAAATCGAAGGTGTTCTTCAACAAGAATTTGATAATGTACGTATTTCTATTCATGTCGAGCCTGAAGATGAGGCAAAATTGCCTCCCGGTACAACGGTGATCCCTTTTATATAAAAAGATTTTTTCAAATTGTCTGCTATGTTATGGGGACTATTTTTTATGATGGGGCGATTCATACCTCTCGAAAATACAGTGAATCTCTTTCGTTGATTTAATTTTTGCATTAATCAATTATAAAAGGTTAAACAGAGTATTTAAGGCAAGATTTATTCTATTTCGTTAAAACACTGTTATTTAACGGTTGGGTATATAAAATTTGATCTATTAAGTGTTTTTAGAGTGTGGAGTAAATATTCAAAATAGGGCTTGCTGGTGTATCCTTGTGTAAGTGAATCTCATGAAATGGTTAGCCGCTTAAATTCACTTAAGAGAACGGATTGTTTACAGACTGTCAGGAGTAGATGTTTCGTTTCTTAGGGCGAGGAGGAATGAAGCTTTCGTCATAAGTTTAATGATAAATTTTATATAAAAGTTATGAGTAGAATTTTAAAGTTTGTGATCATAGATTAATCATCATTATTGTTGCTAATAAATGTGTTGTTTTACCGATAAAATGTGTTCTGTTTTAAATGTTCTTTATTGCATGAAGGATAGGGGACACATTAAAGAATGATGCTAAAGATAGATACTGGTTTTTAATTGATGCCTTCATATTTTCATTTCAATCTAGCATCAAAAATTTTACAATGACGCGTACAGTACTGGTGCATTCTAATCATAAATATGCTGCTACATCAGGGTTATTTTAATGTATAGACAACAAGAAAACGCAAAGACTTTATGAGGAAAATAATGCTATAAGGTCAAAAATTTATACGCAATAAATTAGAGAGATAGATCGAATTTTTATAAAATACTTTATGAGATAAAAAAAACATATCTGGCGTTACTTTTACTTATTTTTACAAACGTTTATCTATGTCTTTTGCGCTATATTCGTAAAGATCAGATTAGTGATAATCTATAGATAATTCTTGGTTGAGAATATAAAAGGAAAGCGTGATACTAAAATAGAGTTTTGCCTGTCTTTATTGTTCAACCAGTAAAAGTGATCACAAATCCGTGATTTTTTACATACCTGTAAACAAAGTTAGATCAAAACGACTTTTTCTCTAAAAACTGTAAAAATATATTGTATCCGTATAGCTTGAACGAAGTTAGATGTTTACCTGAATAACTACAGTATATATTTTAAGAATAGAGAAGATATTTCATATCACTATGATGTTATTAAAGAGCTCTTAAAACAATGATTCCTGGTGTTTTTGCAACATAATCCATAAAAGGAGAATCAACGACTTTTTCGTTTTCTTTTCGTGAAGAAGCATTTCTTAACATTGGCCCTTTATCTGTCATGATAAAGAAGCCCACATGTGTTACATCCAATCCAGCAAGTTTCGTATAAATACCAATAAAATCACCAGACTGTAAACGACCTACAACCTCCTCATTAATAAAGTTACTTGGGATATACGTTATCGTGCGTTTCACAACTGGCAACCCAGGTAGATAGTTTTCACCATCAGCTTTTTTGTTGAGATATTTTTCTATTTTTACCGCATGGGGACTTATTTCAGCGGTAATATCAGTGGCGAGTTTATATTCTCTATAAGCCCAGTCTGTAAAAAAATGTTTGCGATTTAAAAAATGAATATTACCGTTAATATAACGCGTTTTTATGACGTTATTTATGAATTCTGTTTGGGATGTTGATTTGCGTAATGCTTCAACATAATCCAGATAAGTGAAGCAATCTAAGCCTCTAAAATCAATAATCAGTTTTTCTGGTGTCTTTTCTGAGCCATGTAACATATTTGCTTGGTAAGGTGTCCCTAAAAAAGCTTCAGAAAGAAAGTCAATTAGTGCCCCTTTTTCCTGATAATTTGTTTCTGAACGTTTTTTGAGAAGAGCATTTAGTTTATTTAGAGTATAAGGATCTAGTTTTATGTTGTTTGTTTGTTGTGTTTTTATTTTATTTCCTAAAATACTCTCTTGTGAATCAGAATCCTGAACATCATATCCTGTTACCAATATTAAAATGAGAACTAATAG
This sequence comes from Bartonella sp. PS17NMGDW, assembly GCF_042193555.1. Taxonomy (NCBI): domain Bacteria; kingdom Pseudomonadati; phylum Pseudomonadota; class Alphaproteobacteria; order Hyphomicrobiales; family Bartonellaceae; genus Bartonella; species Bartonella sp. PS17NMGDW. The sequence goes on from NZ_JBHILY010000006.1 coordinate 14,804, forward strand.
AGATATTTTTCGCATTCTATACACCATTTTTGCATTAACAATTCATGACTAACTATTTCTAAAAGTGCTATTTTTTAAATGCGTATCACGATCATTATTAGATTTAACAGTAGCATATAATCATTAAGAGCATCAATGAATATAAAGATATAATCATGGTTTTTAAGGTTACACAAATTGCAAGCGATATGAATAGTTTCTAAGATTATAGAATTAAAGAATATTTCTCTATAATATACTTATCTTTTAAAAGGTTTCAATTGCTATAGGATATCTAACGTATCAAATGGAATTGAGATTCCTGAAAACGGTGGTATGAGAAGGGGAAATGATGTCGGATAAAATCTGTCATAATGTCTCTAAAACTATTGGAAATGCTCTGTGTTTCATGAAATTTTGTTTATGAGTTGGTCGCACAAATATTTTATTCGTATAATGCAAAAAAATATTTTTATGCTTTGACAATGATATACTAATTAAAACGTAATTTTATATTTTTATCTTGACTCTTACTTAAATTTTTACTTTGCTATTATTTTATATATGACAAGTATATGGTATAGAATACTTTTAAAAGGAAAAGGGAGTAAAAAGATAGCGGGGGAGTAATTGTATGCGTAAAATAGTGTGTATGTTATGCAAGACCAAATGCTCAATCCGAATTTTGTTCAGCGTGGGCTCGTTTTAGTGTTCATCACTTTATTGTTAGATATTCTTGGCATTGCGATTATTTGTCCTGTTTTGCCTGAATATTTTTCTCAATTAACAGGAAAAGATGTCAGTACATCTTTTGTAGAAAGAGGAAAATTACTTGCAGCTTATTCAGTGATGCAGTTTTTGTTTGCTCCTGTTATTGGCAATCTCTCTGATCGTTATGGTCGTCGTCCTATTTTGCTGCTCTCTATTATCTGCTTTGCTCTTGATAATCTCATATGTGCCATAGCATGGAGTTATTCTATGTTATTTATCGGGCGTCTTTTGTCAGGGATGAGTGGTGCTAGTTTTGCAACTTGTACAGCTTATCTTGCGGATATATCCGATGATAAAACCCGTACACGCAATTTTGGTCTGTTAGGCATTGCATCCGCATTGGGGTTTATTTTAGGATCGTTTATTGGTGGTTTTTTAGGTCAGTTTGGTCCGCGTATACCGTTTTATTTTGCTGCTGGTTTTTCACTCATTAATTTTATTTTTGCTTGGCTTATGCTTCCAGAAACTCTTTCTCTGTGGAATAGGCGCTTTTTTGATATTAAGCGGGCAAATCCCTTAGGTGCTTTTTGGCACCTGAAACAATATCCGATGGTTCTTTGGGTGTTATTGGTCTTTTTTCTTTATTGGTTTGCGGAATCTGTATGGTTAAGTATTTGGGCTTTCATTGCAAAAGAACGCTATGATTGGAGTTCTTTTTCTATTGGGCTCTCCTATAGTGTTTTTGGGATAGGCCAATTTATTGTAGTCGCTCTCATTTTGCCTTATTTTTCTAAACGATGGAGTGATTGGCATATTGTTATAGTGGGGCTTTTGTTTGCCTCCGTTGCTATGCTAGGCTATACATTCGCAACGCAGGGGTGGATGGTTTATATGGTTTGTATGTGTACAATGCTTGAATATCTTGTTCATGCACCTATACGCGCTATTGCTTCAGCGCAGGTGCCAACAAATGTACAAGGAGAACTGCAAGGAGCGATGACATCTGTTATTTCGTTAAGTTTAATATTTGGTTCTGTTTTTTATGTGTTTCTTTTTGAATGTTTTACAGATAAAAATGCACAGTTTTATTTTTCTGGTGCCCCTTTTGTTGGAGGCTTTTTTCTTCTTGTCGTTGCAACAGTTATTTTTGCCTTGCGGGTACGTTAATTTTTTGAGAGGGGCTGGTACGTACTATTTTGCTAGAGAATGCACAAGATAAACAAAATGTATCATTTTATAGGCAGAAAGTTTTTTGTGATATTTGTTTCACAAAGTGTTGTATAGAATATCGATACATTCTTCTCATTTAGTGCAAATAATTTTTTTTATTCTTTAATAGGAATTACGCTTCTCATGCAAAATAGAATGCTTAGAATTGTATTGTGAATCCAATACTTATTTGAGGCACTTTACTCTTTTTAAAAATGGTTTTTATCGACACACTTATCTTGCTTAGGGGGAAGCCAATGATTTTGATGAATACAATTCTAAGAGGAGAGGTCATGAGAAAAATTCAAGTTATTCAGTGCTCTCATCTTAGTTGCAAAATGATAAATAATAACACTTATTCAATAAGTTGTAGGTATACAAATAATATAGTTGTGTATGGGAAGATGATATAATTTAAAGGAGAGAAGCTAGAAAGTGAGATATTTTATTTTAAGATATTTTTTTATAATTCATAATGAGATCACAGAAATGCTGAAAGAGGTAGTGGCTATCTTGTGGTCCAGGAGAAGCTTCGGGGTGATATTGAACAGAAAAAACTGGTTTTCCAATGATTCGAATACCACAGTTTGAACCATCAAAGAGAGAAATATGTGTTTCTTGTACATGTTGTGGTAAAGAGGCAGAATCTACGGCGAAACCGTGATTCATCGATACAATCTCAACTTTTCCAGTGTTGAGGTCTTTAACTGGGTGGTTGGCACCATGATGTCCTTGGTGCATTTTCATGGTTTTTGCACCAACCGTAAGAGCGAGAAGTTGGTGACCAAGACATATTCCAAAAATTGGTAAATTATGATCAATTAATGTTTTGATCGTTGGAACGGCATATTGAGCCGTAGCTGCGGGATCCCCTGGTCCATTAGAAAGAAAAACGCCATCAGGGTTCATTGCTAGAATTTCTTTTGCAGTTGTGTGGGCAGGCACAACAGTAATGCGTGCTTTTTGTGTTGCCATAAGGCGAAGAATATTGCGTTTAATACCATAGTCAATTGCAATGATATGAAGATTATGCACATTATTTGTACTGTATCCTTTGTTCCAGCTCCATGGTTTTTCATCCCATTGCATTGATGATTGAGATGTCACATCTTTCGTAAGGTCAAGATTGACGAGACCGTGCCATTTTTGCGCACGTTTCTTTAAAGAAGGAATATCAAAATTTCCATTAGAATCATGTGCAATGACAGCATTTTGCGCACCTTTTTCACGAATAAGAATTGTGAGCGCACGTGTATCAATACCACAAAGTGCAATAATTTTATGCGTTTTAAGCCATTGATGAAGATTTTCATTGGCACGATAATTTGAGGGATGTGTAATGTCTGCCTTGAAAATAGCGCCAACAGCACCATGACAATCGAGAGGAGAGAGAGCTTCAATATCTTCACTATTTGCCCCTACATTTCCTATATGAGGAAAAGTAAAATTAACGATTTGTTGTGTGTATGACGGGTCTGTGAGGATTTCTTCATAGCCTGTGATGGCGGTGTTAAAACACACTTCAGCTTCAGCAATACCTGTAGCACCTGCTCCTTTGCCTTCAATAACGGTTCCATCAGCTAAGACTAAGAGGGCTGTAGGTTTTTTGATACTCCAAGGGTGGCTGGGTGAAGTCGTTTGTATCATAGTATGTATCCACAATTTATTCTCTGAAAGGTATAATGATCAACTTTACACAAAAATCATACCTTTAACAGATGCTGTGTATATTATTCTGGTAATGTTTCGCTTGAAATAGGCAGTATAAGTACATTCCATGAAGAGGTAAAGTCTTGTTTTAGCTTTTCGAAGATCGAGTCCTTAATTATTTTTTTATCCTCCATTGCAAGATGGATAAAGATTGGTTAAAAGGCGCTTTCTTCTTGAACAAAATTGGATAAATTTATGTTGCGTAACCAGATTGATGGGGCTCTTAGGGCTGCTTTGAAAGCGCAAGATAGTGCGCGTCTTGCTACACTCCGTTTAATGAATGCTGCAGTTAGGGATCGTGATATTCTTTATTATGATCAAGGGAAGTTAGAAGTGGATGATCAGCAGATACAGTCTGTTTTCACTAAAATGCTTCAACAGCGTGAAGAATTGATGCGAGTCCATAAAGAGTCTGGTTGCTTGGAATTGGCAGAGAGAGGACAAGCAGAAATAGAAGTTATTCGTGAGTTTCTTCCCTATCAACTTAAGGAGATGGAAGTAGAACAGGTCCTTTGTGAAGCTTTGGTACAAACAAAAGCTGAAAAATTACGCGATATCGGTAAGGTGATGGCATGGCTTAAGGAACGGTATGCAGGGCAAATGAATTTTTCTAAAGTGTGCAATAGTCTTCGTAAAAAATTGCAATAGATCTTATTAATTCAAGGGGATTGGAAAATATTTTTTATTGTGCTTCGCCTTTGTAAGTCAGTAGGATGTTGATAAATGTCATTTATCTTTTACATACATACTATTATCAAAAAAATATTTTTTTGAAATAAACGAATCTTTTTTGGAGCTCATAGAGCAATAAAAACATCTTTTATGTATTATATTTTACTGTTCTTCAAAGCTGTTAGATCATTAACAAAACAAAAAAATTATAGAGTTTCTACTTTTAAAAAAAAGATCTATTGTCTGCACTATTAAAAATTTTAAAATAGGATGATTAAGCTAATTGATACAGATTTCCAATTTTGGGGAGTGTGTTGTTGTCTTTTTTGCTGTTTCAAAGCATTTTTTTGATAAAGAGTTGCCGTATTTTTTAGAGTGCTGATTATTCGGCAAGAAATTTAAATGTAGATGATATTTATCAATATGATGTATATCTTCTTAATTCAAGCGCTGGTTTTAATGATAAGAAAATTAGAACGTTAAACATTTTTTCTATAGAAGACATTTTTAAGCTGAGTTGATGAAATGAAAAGATATTTTGAAAATAACTCTTTGTTTGTAATGTGTTTTGAGATGATTTTGAAATTCTTTTCTCTGATTAAATCCCTTATAAGCTATATAAAATCTATAAATTATGCAGAATAAAATGAGTAACCTTTATTGGTGGGGATACAGCGGTGAATCTGTTAAAAATAGTTCAGTTAGCAACAATGGCTTACCCGTTAACCGCAAACGGGAACGGCGTGCCCATAGCACATCTTGTTGACCAATATGAATGTAATCGCGGGTTAATTGGTCATGGTTAAATAAATAATGTCCTAGAGGTACAGTTCCCAAATGCATCAAGGCTTGATTGTGTAGGAGGGTTTCTTGTGGAATTACAGTGCGTCCAAGGAGCCAAGGTTTATTATCTCCCATCAATATGATTTCACGTAGCCAATAACGCGCACTTTCGGGGAGATGCTCTGCTTCGTCTGTTAATTTATCTCGCGTAATAAAACATTCGCGTTGTGGTTGAATTTGGAGGCAGGTACAATATTTCTTTAATCGAAGCGTCATAGAGCCAGATTCCATGAGCCAATTGCGAATGTTTTCTGGTATTGGAGGATTTTGATTAGAGAGCCACTTTAGAGGCGGTAAGATGGAATCTTGAAGATCAGACATCGTTTTACTCCACAGCTAAAGTCTTATTCCATATGTTATGTTGGGTTAAGTAGATAGCTCTATTGTAATACAAGGAGTATAAAAGCAGCAAGATTTTAACAGGAAGATATCAAAGGGAAAGTCGAAAGAAAAGGTCTTTAAAAGAAGATATGCGGGAATTATATATTATAGGATTATTTTCATTAAAAAAGCAAAATAAGGTATTATGTTTTATCCAAGGCGCTTTCACAATGCGTTAGGGAAATTTCTTTATCGCATGAGCAATGGGAAAAATGTTTTGTGCTTTAAAATTCGTTTGTAACGCATATAAAAAGTCATCTATGTAAGATGATATAAAGAGAAAATTTAAAGAGAAATAAAACTTTATTTTATACTTTAGAAAGTGAAGAGATATTCAACCCTTTTGAATTGAGATGTAAAGGAGATCGTATTCTTTATAGTCAATAATTTTATAGTAAGGCATATATTTTTGAAAACTTAAAAATAGATTATATTATTGAAATTGTAATAAATTACTTCATATTAAAGAGTGTTTAGTCTTTTATAATAAATTTATATTAATATGTATTTATAATATATCTATTTTATTTCATAGATTAGAAAAAATCTCTTTATCATTTTTTGCTTACCTTCTCTGTTTATTTCTTAAGAGCGCAAAAGAGCTCTTCGAGTTTTTCGGTAAAAAGGTATTGTTGATGAAGTGTATAGGCGTTAAGTGCTATGCGGTAGAATCTTTAATCATCGTTAGTGATTTTTGTAACCTTACGGATTGTTATTACAGTGAGATGAGCTAGATTTGCGCGTACGGTACGAAAATAAGTTCGTATTTCGTTAAAATAACGCAACATATCTTTCCTGATATGCGTAACTTTATATAGGTATGAAATGGTGCGTTATAAAGATCTTTACTGCATTTCGTTTTAAAATACGGTGATGGTGTATACCCAAAATCGCAGCTTAAGCATCTCACCATCATATCAAAACTGGTGACAACGAGCTCCAGGGAAATATTTCAAACTTTTCTAGTTGTTTCCCAGTTTTTTATTAAATCCCAAAAGGTGTAAAAAAAATAAACGCTCTATGATCGAATTTTTTGTCCTACCCATATAAGAATGCAGGCTCCTATAAAACCTGAAATAAGATAGCCAAGCCAACCAGCAAAACTTACACCTAAAAGACTAAAAAGAAAGCTTGCTAGCGCAGCGCCAATAATCCCTAAGATAATATTTAACAATATTCCTGTTTGGCTTTTCATAATATACTGGGCAGCCCAACCTGCAATTCCGCCGATAATAATAGCTGCAATCCAACCGATGTTTGCATCTTCCATGATACCCTCCTTTGCCTGAACTTAAATTGTAACTAGAGTAAACTTTATAAAAATCAAGATTTATCCCTTTTTTATCCAGTGGAAAGGATATTTTTGTTAGAAATTTTACTTATTATTTTCCTTTATATTTAAATAACATTCACATTTATATAATAACAATACTTAACAAGCATGAGTATATATCACATTTTAATTTATAAATAAATTAATTATTTGAGAAACATGAATAAAAGAAGAAAATATTAGTGAAAATGTTTTAAGAAATCATAAAGTTTATTTATAAGCTTTTTAATCTCTCTCTTAAGTTTAAAAAGCAATTGTGATTTGTGATTAAAGCAATAAGTAAAATGGACATTTAAAAGTCTGGAGCTTGCCAATTGATATCAATGATGTTTGAAATGAAATTAAAACTGTTTTGTTGACACGTTATAGAATGGCTGTATAGGTTGAGCCTCTACCAATCTTGATATAAACGTTGCATTTTTGTGGGGTTTTGCATTCCTTATAGAGTATTTCTGTTTTTGCTGCTACTGCGGGGCAGTTCCTTTTTACAAGGCGAGTTTAGGTTGGAACCATCATACTCTTGACTTTCTCTTTATGTGTTTAACAGTCTTGGCTTTGAGATGATTAGGCATTTTTACGTCTTTCTTCAAGAATTCTATTCTACATGCTGCTTTGTTTATAATGTGCAAGCAAATGACTTTGAGTAATTCATCATGAATAGATTTTAAATGAAAGAAATTTACGATGCAGAAAACTCATTTAAATTGTCAAATAATAAAATATTTTGATTAAATCAATATCTTGACCATATTCCAAATCGAGTAATCGATGTGATGTATTTCTTATTCAAGTTATTTAAAAGTTTAAGGTTTTTCTGTTTGTTCTTCAGCAGGGTTGCGTAGGCGAGAACTTTGAAGAAGTCCCTGTTCTTCTAAAATGGGGTAGATCATTGAGGTCAAAAGAGAGTTGATTTGTTTAAGGTCGCGGACAGTGTCGAGATGAAGACTGGATGATTCTACATTTTTGAGATCCCCTTCACGCAAACGTTTAAAATGTTTTAAACTCATCTCTTTTTCTAAGTTTCGTAGTTGATCTTTTTTTTGTACCAATAGGTGTGCAGTGTGTGTATCGCGTGAGACGAGAACGTTAAATGCTATATGCGCGTTGGCTAGTACAATGGCGTGGAAACGAAGGAGATCATTCCAGCCCTCACTGCTGAACTGTAAACCTTTTTGTTGTTTCTTTTTAACCAGCATCAGCATATTATGAATAATGATATCGCCTGCTTGGTCTAATTTTATACAGGCGCCTAGAAGTTCTTGCGTTTGAAGAGCTTCTTCGTCAGATAATTTTTGTCCCGCTAATCGTGCAAGATAAAGTTTGATGGCGATATGTTTTTTGTCCAATATGGTGTTGAGTTGGTTAAGTTCACGAATAATATTGGGATCAGGACTTTCATAAAGTCCCATGATTTTTTCTAGCATGATGTCCACAAGATCACAAATATGAATGACTTCACGCATGACATTCGAGAGAGCGAGAGAGGGGCGTTCAAGCACACTGTCATCAAGAGCTGTTTGATCCGATAAATTGAGCGTTTTGTCGGTTTGCGTTTTTTTTGCACTTATATGAACAATTTGAGTGGTTAATTTTAAAACCCATTTTGAAAGCGGTATTCCAGCAAGGAGAATGAAAACATTAAAAATAATGTGGGCGTTGATCACTTGAGTAGGGGCGTTATTGCCAAGCCATGTGATGGGAGGGCGAAAGGAGAGAAATAAGATAAGTACAAGGATTGAACCGGCCCCACGCATGAGTAAGTTTCCTAAGGGAACGAGGCGGGTATTAGGAGAGGCGTTGCGCGTTAAAAGTGGTGCTATAAGAGAAGAGCCAAAGTTGACACCAAGAACCATGACAACACAGAGTTGCGTATGGATAAGATCGTAGTTGGCAAAATTGACCAGCAAAATGATTCCTGCAATAGATGAATGTAAGAGGTAGGTTAAGCCAGCAGCCAACAAAAAAGTGGAAACAGGATCGGTTGAAAGATAACGAATGATGCTAGGCAAAATTTCGCTTTCACGTAAAGGTTCTGTCGCTGTACTTATCATCTCTAAAGATAAAATCAAAAGACCAATACCGATGACAATACGTCCTATTTGACGCCACTCACGTTTTTCTGTTGTCATGAAGATACAAGTGCCAATTAAAAGACAAAGGGGCACAACAAGTGTGAGATCATAGGTGAGAATTTTAACAACGATTGCTGATCCTAATTCTCCTCCGCGTACAGCCATAAGTCCCGCTACTCCAGAGACAAAACCAGATTCAACGAAAGAACCAACAAGGAGCGTTATTGCTGTAGAGCTTTGTAAAATCATTGCTGTAAAAAGCCCAAAACTTACCGCAAACAATGGTTTTGAAATGACGTGGCACATTTTATATTTAAGTCTGTCACCATAGGCGCGTTCAATTCCTGTGCGCACCATGCGTGTGGCCCAGAGAAGTAAAGAAATAGCGCCGGCAAGATGAAGGAGTACCAATGAACCATTCATGATACTTTATTCTTTCTCTGTTGTTATGAGTATGTTTGCCTCAAAATTGATAAATTAAAGTTTATCGTTTTTATTTCGCTTTTGCTTTTAATACTTGATTAAAATCATAACCGCTTGGATTTTGAAAAACCTTTAGACCAAAACAAGGAAGAATGGAATAAAGGTGATCAAAAATATCACCTTGAATTTGTTCGTAGTCTATCCAAACGGTGGTGTTCGTAAAGCAATAAATTTCCAATGGTAAACCATTTTCTGTAGGAGGTAATTGCCGTGCCATAAAGGTCATATTAGGGTTGATGTTTATATGCTGTTGTAGATAAGCAAAAACATAAGCACGAAAAGTTCCAATGTTGGTTAAACGGCGCGTATTGGCTAAGACATCATGATTTTTATCTAATTGAGCGTTCCATTGGTCAATTTCTGCTACTTTTTGTGTGAAATAATTTTCTAATAAATTAAATCGGGAAAGATATTTTTGTTCTTCTTCTGTGAGAAAATGGATACTTGATTGATCAATAAAAAGGGAGCGTTTGATGCGTCTTCCACCCGATTCTTGCATTCCACGCCAATTTTTAAAAGGGTCGGTTACAAGTTTACGGATAGGAACTGAGGTGATGGTGTTGTCGAAATTTTGAACTTTAACAGTATGCAGGGCAATTTCAACAACATCACCATCGGCGCCGAGATTGGGGATTTCAATCCAATCACCAACGCGAACCATATCAGTGGATGAAATTTGAATACCGGCAACGAGAGAAAGAAGCGTATCTTGAAAAATTAACATGAGAACCGCGGCCATTGCACCAAGACCGGAGAAGAGAATAAGAGGGGAGCGGTCAATCAATGTAGCGACCATTAAAACTGTCGCAACAGCAAAAAGTGCAATTTTAGCAATTTGAATATAACCTTTTATTGGTTTTAACCGTGCTGTTGGTCGTTGTTCGTAGAGGATATTAATGACATTCAGACAGGCAGAAATTGTCAGAACAACAAAAAAGATAATGAAGGCGTTAGCAACATTACCGATGACAGTACTGAATGCATTGGGCAATGTTGGTATAAAATTAACACCAACTGAAATAATAAAGGCTGAAATGATATCCGCTATGTATTGAATAGCATTATTAATATCCACCGTTGTATTTTTGGGGAGAAAAGAAGAGAGTTTTTTTGCTCCGTGAATAAGTAATTTTCGTCCTAGAAAGTTGACTAAAAGGGCAAATATAGTAAGAATAACAAGCCAAGAAATAGCCTCTAACCACGGATATTGAACAATAAATTCGATCACTTTTCTACTCTCCATTTCTGAAATTATATGCAGTTAAGAGTTTAAAATTTTACAACTGCTTAAGAGGAAGTATTGGAATTATGCTCTAAAGTCGTTAAATATGCAAAAAAGAATTTTCAAACTTTGTGAGAGATAATGCGTTTCCCGCCCGATTTCCTTAATGAACTGCGTACGAGACTCCCAATTTCAACAGTGATTGGTCAACGGGTGGATTTTGATCCTCGAAAAAGTAAGCCTTCACGGGGAGACTTTTGGTGTTGTTGTCCATTTCATGGTGAAAAAACGCCAAGTTTTCATTGTGATGATCATAAAGGGCGCTATTATTGTTTTGGTTGTGGTGTAAGTGGGGATATTTTTACCTTTTTGTGTGAGCTTGATGGATTGCACTTTTCAGAAAGTGTAGAGCGTTTGGCTGATTTTGCGGGAATGAAACTCCCTATTTGGGATTCACAAAGTCATAAACGTCAACTGGAAAAAGCTGAGCTTTATGATGTGATGAAAATTGCTACAGATTTTTTTCAATATAATTTACGCTATAAAGGAGGTGCGCAAGCACGTCGTTATCTGGATGCACGTGGTGTGACACCAGAGCTCGTAGAGCGTTTCCGCATTGGTTTTGCACCGGTAAGGCGTACAGCTTTGAAAGAAGCTTTGAGTGCACGGGGCATTTCAATAAAGCAAATGGAAGAATGTGGACTTCTCACAGTGCATGAGGGGAGTGCGGATTCTTATGACCGATTTAGAAATCGTATTATGTTTCCTATCGAAGATTTGCGCGGACGTGTGGTGGCTTTCGGAGGGCGTGCATTAGAGACAGAGACACGAGCAAAATATCTCAATAGCCCTGAAACAGTGCTGTTTCATAAAGGAAATATACTTTATAACGCGGTAGCGGCTCGCAAAAACAGTCGCTTTGTTGGCGATGAAAAAAATCATTCACTCCTTGTTGTTGAGGGGTATATGGATGTCATTGCATTGACTAAAGCTGGTTTTGAAGGAGTCGTAGCACCCTTAGGGACAGCATTAACGGAAGCGCAAATTGAGCTTTTATGGCAGATGGGGAAGGAGCCCATTTTGTGTTTTGATGGTGATGCTGCTGGTTTAAACGCTGCTTTTCGTGTTGCTGATCGTGTGTTGCCTCTTTTAAAGGCTGGGGTTTGTGTACGCTTTGTTTTGTTGCCACAAGGAAAAGATCCTGATGAAATTGTTTGTGCTGGTGGAGCACAACTTTTTTCTTCTTTTTTGCAAAAAGAAATTCCTTTGAGTGAGCTTTTATGGTGGCGTGCTACCTATGGAAAGCATTTTGAAACTCCAGAGACACGAGCAGCGCTAGAAAAACAACTAAAACAACAAATTTTTACGATTAAGGATGAAGATGTCCGTCGTTATTATTTGCAAGATGTAAAAAAACGCCTTTTTGATTTTTTTCGTCCCTCTTTTTCGAAAAAAAGGGGGGAAGGGCGATATGATCAATCTTCACCAAATAGGATCTTTAAAGATCAATCCTTTTCTCTGTTAGCAAATTCTGAAATAGTACGAAATTCTTCGCAATCTATTCCTTTGCGAGAAGCAGTGATTTTACTCACTTTAGCTTACTATCCTGAGTTGTGGTATGAAAATTTTGAAAATCTTTCTGAGTTAGAATTAAAAAATACTCAATTGATGTGCTTTCATCAAGCTATGTTGGAAATTCTTGGGAATCAACAGCTTCATGATAAGGAGACGATGGTTGCGCTCTTAGAAAAAAGAGGGCAAAAGGCTCTGTTAGAGCGTATGAAACATCTTGTGCAAAATATTGGTATGCATATTATTTTTGGTAGAGCTTCTATAGAGGATGCACGTGCGATATTAAAACAAGCTGTCTACTTGCATCTTCAAGAACACCACCTACATAAGAGATTACAGGATATTAAAGAGCAACTTGTAGAAAATCCTAAGAGTGAGGTTTTTGATCTGCTTCGTGAGGTAAAAAATGAGCTGGAGCAGATGCAGGCAACAGAAGCGTTAATTGAAGGGTTTGGAAGTTGGTTGGATGAAAAAATAGACGGGAATACACAAGATACGATAAAATGATTCGCTTTTTTAATGCGAATCAGTCACTTAAATTTTAGATGAGGAAGTTTATGGGAGTGACATTTTCATAAAGATGGCAATTAAATTTTAGGAAAAGCGGGTAAATTTTAGGAAAAGCGGGAAATTGGTTCTTACGATAGGGTACAGAGATTATCTCAGAAGGGCTGAGAGGTGTCGGGGAAACTTCTGGAGTTTTCCCGCGTTTTTGTCTGGATGTCAAGTTTGTCTGGATGTTAAGGCGTATACAAAATGTATTCTTTCCAATAGTAATCTCTTAAAAGGAAGTATATATGAGAAACTATTGGTAGATTTTAGTGAGAGCAAAAAAACTGGTCACATGGAAACTATGGTTACATGGAAACTGTGAAGTGGTCGAGTGGAGTTATGGTATGGCAACAAAGGTTAAACAGAAAGATAATGCAGAAGTAACAAGCCAAGCAAGTTTGGATGGTCCTCTTCTTGATTTTTCTGATGATGCCATCAAGAAAATGATTAAACTTGCCAAAAAAAATGGTTACGTAACAATGGATGAACTCAATGCTGTTCTTCCTTCTGACGAGGTTACATCCGAACAAATTGAAGATATCTTGGCGATGTTCTCTGAGATGGGGGTTAATGTTGTGGATGATGAGGATGAAGTTGAGTCTGAAAATTATGAAGAAGAAGTTACAGTAGAGGGTGGTGATTTAGTAGAAGCCTCTAGCCACGCAATTGCAACGACAACGAATAAACGCGAAGTAACAGATCGTACGGATGATCCGGTGCGTATGTATTTGCGTGAAATGGGAGCTGTTGAGCTTCTTTCACGGGAAGGTGAAATTGCTATTGCTAAGCGTATTGAAGCAGGGCGTGAGACAATGATTGCGGGACTTTGTGAGAGTCCTTTAACTTTTCAGGCTCTTATTATATGGCGTGACGAGTTAAAAGAACAGCGTATTCTTCTTCGTGAAATTATTGATCTTGAAACGACTTATGCTGGTCCAGAAGCAAAGCAGGCTCCTGTTATTGAGCGAAGTGAAGTGAATAAGACAGAAGAAGAAAAAATGTCTTCTGGTATACGTAATATGGGGGAGAGCGCAGGAGAGAGAAACATTGAAGACGATGATGAAGAAGACGATGACGATGTTAACTTATCGCTTGCTGCAATGGAAAATGAACTTTGTCCTCAAGTTATGGAAACATTGGATTTTATTGCTCAAACCTATGTGAAATTACGAAAATTACAAGATCAGCATGTTGAAAGCAGTTTGGCAGAGCGTAAAGAGGGGGCCCTTACATCTTCTCAGAAGAAGAAATATATTCAATTAAAGGGTGAGTTGATTCAAGCAGTAAAATCTCTTTCTTTAAACCAAAATCGTATCGAGGCTTTGGTTGAACAGCTTTATGACATCAATAAGAGATTGATTCATAATGAAGGTAAGCTGAAACGGATTGCCAACAGCTATGGTATTGGCCATGAGGATTTTTTAAAAGAATACCAAGGGCGTGAATTGGACGCAGATTGGATGAATTATATTGCTGCTTTGCCTACACCTGGTTGGAAAGAATTTTCGATGCGGGAAGCAAAAGAAATCCAAAAACTGCGAAGTGAGATACAAAATCTTGCGCAAGAAACGGCTATTTCGATTGGTGAATTTCGTCGGATTGTTATGCAGGTGCAGAAAGGTGAACGCGAATCAACAATTGCGAAAAAAGAGATGGTAGAATCTAATTTGCGTCTTGTCATTTCAATTGCAAAAAAATACACTAATCGTGGTTTGCAGTTTCTTGATCTTATTCAAGAGGGCAATATCGGTTTGATGAAGGCTGTGGATAAGTTTGAATATCGGCGCGGCTACAAGTTTTCAACTTATGCAACATGGTGGATTCGTCAGGCTATTACACGTTCAATTGCTGATCAGGCGCGTACTATTCGTATCCCTGTTCATATGATTGAAACAATTAATAAAATCGTTCGTACATCGCGTCAGATTCTCCATGAAATTGGACGAGAACCAACACCAGAAGAATTATCTAGCAAGCTTTCTATGCCGTTGGAAAAAGTACGAAAAGTTCTTAAAATTGCAAAAGAACCCATTTCACTCGAAACGCCCGTTGGTGATGAAGATGATTCCCATTTGGGTGATTTTATTGAGGATAGGAATGCGTTATTACCAATTGATGCAGCTATCCAAGCTAATCTGCGAGATACGACAACACGCGTTCTTGCTTCATTAACACCGCGGGAAGAACGTGTTTTGCGGATGCGTTTTGGAATAGGGATGAATACAGATCACACGTTGGAAGAAGTAGGACAACAATTTTCAGTTACAAGAGAGCGTATTCGTCAGATTGAAGCAAAGGCACTTCGTAAATTAAAACATCCTAGCCGTTCACGAAAATTGCGCAGTTTTCTCGATTCTTAAATAAAGGAATTCGTGTGCATTTTAATAAATCCCTCTTTCTTCTTAATGAAGGGGGAGTCGTGTTGTACTTGGATGCTTTCTTGAGAAAATATTGGAAAATTTGAATAATCCAGAAAGTTTACGATGTTTAATGTTTTTCTTAGCTTTTGAATTTTGTATTTCTTTTTCTGAAAATAACAGATGTAGGGCAAAGACCGGTGTGGTAGTCATTTGAAAAAATGAACGAAAAACATTATCTTGCGTGTAGCGGCTTGTTTCTTAAGAAATAGGATCTATTAAGAATAAACTTATATTGCAACATACGGACTTTTTGATGAGAAATGTGTATTCGTTGCGGAATTTTTTTATCATTTTAGGTGACGCATTTTATTCTTCGTCAGTTTATAAAGGAATGTTTCAATAGATTATGTTCATTTATATGCTCTATTTTTTGAATATTTTCTTTTTATTCAGATAGATTTTAAGAAAACGGTTTAAAGCATACATTGAGTTGAATCTTTTTAAGAGACAGAAATAGATGAAATTATAGAAATTAAACGTTTCATTTTTATAGATCGTCTTAATTAAAAAAGGTGTGTCTGAGTTTATGAGTGGAGAGCTTCCCTTTTGGAAAGTAAAAAAATTAGAAGAGATTTCCATTTCTGAGTGGGAGAGCCTTTGTGATGGCTGTGGCCGTTGTTGTCTCCATAAAGTTGAGGACGATGATACGGGTGACCTTTATGCAACCAGTATTGCTTGTCGTCTTTTAGATGGGGAAACTTGTAGGTGTCGAGATTATGCTCATCGTAAATCAATTGTACCAGATTGTATATCGCTAGACATTACAACAGTTAAAACAGCGCGCTGGCTTCCAGAAAGTTGTGCTTATAGATTAATTTATGAGGGAAAAGATCTTCATTGGTGGCATCCATTGGTATCAGGAGATTGCCAGACAGTACATACAGCGCATATTTCTGCACGCGGACAGATAGAGGTTTACGAAGACGAATTATTATCTGAGGAAGATTATCTTCATCACATTACTGGTCTTCTATGTAAAGGCCAGTAATATGATTTTTTATACAACAGTTGGTGATTTAATCGATCGCAAAGACGACAGTGACGCTCACATTATAATTTAATTCACCAGCTGCAAAATTTGTATTTGCGTAGCTTGCATCTGCTGCTCTACTCATGAGACGTGGTGTTGGGTGGTAGTAATCATCCTTTTCATTGATTTCAATAATTTTTCCTAATTTTAAATTTGCTGCTTGCGCTATCGTTTGCGCTTTTTCAATGGCTTCAGTAATGGCTTTTTTACGTGCTTCTTGATAAAATGGCTTTGTATCTGCGTTGGTAAAAGTAATGCCGTTAACTGAATTAACACCTAGTGTCATCGCTTGATCAAAGATTTTACCAGCATTGGCAAGATCACGAATGCGCACGGTTAAAGAATTTGAAACATGATAGAGTTTTTCATTATTCTTTTTTTCGTGGTGTTTATCAGAAGTCGACTGATAAATGGATAAACCTGATGTTTGCAAATCATTTGCTTGGATGCCATTGTTTTTAAAAGCTTGTATAATATCATTGATGGATTGATTATTGGAAGCTAATGCCTTTTGGGCAGTTTTGTCATAGGTAACAACGGCTAGATTAATAATTGCCATATCCGGTGCAGCTTGACTTTCTCCGATTGCAGTCACTGTAATCGTTGCATTTTTCATTTTATTTTCTTCAGCATAAGCACGTACACTCAACGATGTGGCTAAGAGTGTAAATGCTAATATAACTGCTTTAACCAGAGAACCCTTCAGTGGTTGAATTTTCTTTTCTATCATATCTATACCTTTATATTTGTCAGTTAACTATTCTCTCATTTTTAAGAGTTCTTGTAAAGAAATTAGGGCACTGAAAAAAAAACCAATAGAAAAGAGAAAAAGATGGGTTATAATCTTTGTCAGCTCTTGTATCATAGGGCATTTTAGTTTAGAGAGAAACAACCTATATATGGGGCCTGTAGCTCAATTGGTTAGAGCCAGCGGCTCATAACCGCTTGGTTGGGGGTTCGAGTCCCTCCGGGCCCACCAATAGGGAAATGGCCAATAGAAAAATGGGTCGCTTATATAAAAATTTTGGGATTCTACCTTTTTCGTTTTTTATTTATTTTCCTGTTTGTTCTAAAATCCTTTGTCATTGTTTGTTGCTGTTTTTTTCTATCAGTCGCTTTAATATAAAGTGATGGTATGTTTTTTAGTCTCATTAAAGAAGTGCTCTCATTTTAAACATTGTAGCATTTGGATTAACTAATATGTGGCGCTATTTACTTTCTTAATTCATATACTGTTTTGTACTTTTTCTGTATGATGTTTTTCATAAAATAGAAGGCTAAAAGCTTCATTGAATAAGTTTATTTATGCTTGTTCTGCAAATAAACAGATCCCAATAAGACCAATTTTAAAGATTGTACTTTTTTAGAACAAATGGCTCAAAAAACATTTAGGGTAAATTTGCTTTTTTCTGGGTGATGTTAATGTCTTTTAGACGTTCGAATAGCATTATCGTGATGAAAGGTTGTATATAAGAGAATGTGATCCATAGGTGTTCACATATATCATGGGGGCAACGATGATAATAGCATTTGTTGATATTTTCTTTTTCCCAAGAGAGGCGTTCTATTTGATTTTTGAGAAATATTGTTCATAATGACGGTGGCGTGTTCTCTGAAAAGAATTTCATCAATCGTTCTTTGAAAAGTCAATTGAGCGATTGTTTCTATCGCTTTGCATTATCTAGATTTTATTGTAATAGGAATTTTATTATTCTGTAAGAAATGTTTTCTATGATATTGGAAAATTCGTTAAAATGCCGTTTTCTGTTTTTGTGTATTTTTCGCTTAATGCTCAAATTATAGAGTTTTCATGTAATCCAAATTATTATTGAAGAGCAGAAGTCTTTTTTGATTTTACTCTCATAAGGGATTGGCAATATTTCGGTAAAGCTAGCACTTTTTGGTATTGCTAATATTTTTCTCGTATTGATTGTGTAGAGAGTTTTCTCTCTTATGAAAAATTATTGGCAGAGAGGGTAATTTTTTTTGGAAAAGTATACTTTTCTTCAAAATTATACTTTGAAAATATAATTCTTCATTTACATAAGGGAATTTCTCTCTTGTGGTAAATCTGCGATACAATTTACGTACAAAGATTATGCGTGGTGATTCGTTTTATTTTTTAATAGTATCATTTTTGCTTATGATAGAGACTTATATTAGTATTTACAAGGTGCGTTTAGAGGGGAGGTTACCTATAAATGTGTTACAGAGTTTTAGGTAGTGTGGCTCTGTTTATAAGAATTTATTCCTATAACATTGTTATATTCTTGCTTTGCAATATTGTTTAAAAAACATAGATGGTGCTATGTAGAATAAAATTGTGATATATTTTTTTCAAAAAAGCTTTTTCGTGTTCTCTTATATAGAGTTCAGGAGTGTCTTCAGGGATATTTTCACATTAGTTTGTTATTGGTCCGAATCACAAGATATGCGTAACATTATTCGCATTTTTGATAGATCATACCAATTTTCATAAGAAGATCTGGATCGTGTGATGCTTTCTGTTTCACCATGGTACATGACTAATAGAACTTCATCTGATTTTGTAAAATAAGTTTGTACACAATTGCTTCCATACTCTGCCTATTGCAAATATTTTTTTCTAAGGTATGAGAGATATTTAAACGCTTTAGCGTTATATAGTTTGACTACATGGAGTATGACTATGAAGAATGATAAAAAATTTGAAACAACTTTATCTGATATTATTGTGAAATGGGAGTCTTTGTCGACGTCTCAAAAGCAAGCGATATTGGATAGAGTAGAAAATTCTACAGATTCTGCTCATTCAACAGAACATTTAAGGCTTCAATCTTCTTTTTATCTCCAGACGAAATCAAAGTTATGAGTTTTAAGTCTTCATCGGAGATGTTGAAACCAGTTATTACATATATGGCACTAGCATTTCCCAGTGTGTTCAAAATAGCCATGAGTTTATCTACTGAAGGCCTCTTTCCTCCATTTATCATTTGTTGGACGTAATTTTGTCCACAGCCTGCAGCTCTGCTTATTTCAATCATTGTTCGTCCGTCACTTTTAATCAATTCAACTAAGCGTTGGAACCAATCTTTTTCAGTCTTTGTCATTTTTAGACCTTTACATATTTACGCTATAGCGTTAATATTGCGCTGCGAATCCAGAATATATGATACAAGGAGCGTGAAAATATCCATGTGTAGCTCTTCGCTAATGAAGCATATAGAGTTGTTTTTAACTAATAACAAAATGTCCCCATACACTTTCAGATTCGAATCAATAAAAAATGGTTGCTTAGTTCCACGGTTGTGAAGAAGTAAATGTGTATACCGGAAACGGCGATACACACTCGTATGTTTATGAGATTTCACTGTGATAGTATACGTAGCAGCATTATAAATCAAGATATACCCCAACATCAGAATTTGTAAAAAAAAATTCTGCGTTGAGGTGGTGTGTGAGTATAACGAAGCTTTAGAGCCTTAAGAGATAGGATAATGGCTGTAGAAAAAATGTAAATTCATAGGCAAAGAATACTGATTTCTCCTCTATTGTAATAAATTAGATCACTATCAGATGGTATATCGTATATATGCGTTAAAAAAATTGGGAAATATCAAAAAAGTGATCTTGGATATTTTATTAAACAGGAAGGTAATCTGAGTCACAAAAGTGGTTGTTTGGGAGGGGGGGGTACATTCGATTAATGCCCTTATGGGGGTGAGTGTGTTTTTATGATGCTGCGGTTTATAATGAAGTCTGTGTTTACAATGATATTGTTATTGATAACAATGCATTAACATATGGTTGTGTAGTCGTTCGTAAGAGTTTGCATGTTTATGAAAGATAAGAACTTTATAGTTATTCGAATATGAGTGGAGATGCATATGTTTACGTTAATGCGGTCTTTTTTGATCAAGTTTTGAATGCTCAATGTATTGAATTTTATGGTGATACTCGTGATTATAGAAAGGCTCGAGTTTATAGTGATGCTTTAATTTATGGTGATGTAAAGATTTTTGGGAAGGCAAAATTTTACAGAAATGCTGTGTTTTGTGACACTGAAGATTTTTGTAATAATGAAAAACTTTCATATATAGCCGCATCCCACATGGCGTAAAAAAGGAAGATAGGAACGATTTGGGCAAGGCTTGTATGATTGCATGGCATCGTTAGTTTTATTTTATGTTCCTTATTTTTTGTATTTTGTGTCAATAAATGTGTCGCAAATAATTGGTGTAAGCGTGTAGATTTAGCCGCTTTCAGGGATTTTTTTTGCGTCATTTATCAATGGCTTTAATGGAGAAAATAAGAATGCCGAGAGTGATTGTTCACACTTGGAACATGCGGTTTATTGCATTCTTTTTTTGATTGAGGATGAAACAAATTGGTCAAGATGATCACTTGAGCGACAATTAAGGGAGATCCAAATGAGTGTAAACGAAATTTTATTGGGAGCAATGGTTGTTGTTTTGTTGTGCAGTGGGGTTATATTTCGGTTTTCTTTATATTATCGCAGTCAAGTGAAAATTTTAAAAGAGGAATCTAGAAGAATAAAGCATGAGTTTTTAAGAGATTCTATGAAGATGACTGAAGAACGAGATAGAGCTATTAGAGAGCAAAGTATGGTGATTAAAAGACGTGACCAAGCAATTGAAAAACTGAAAAAACAAATTAAACAATATGAAAAAAATGAAAAGAAATATCAAAAAATGCTTAAATCTGAAGATGATAAAGAGTGATTGTATTTATATTTTGCATTAAAGGGCTTGGAAATGTGTTAGGAAGATTGGAATGACGAGAGAGATAAACTTTAATGAAGCCAATTATGATGCTGATGGAGGGATTGTATTGAAAGAGAATATTCAAGTTTACTCTGATTTTATGAAAACATTTAAGTTTATAAGACAGAGCGTCTTTGATTATAAAATAAGAGTTTATGATGATAAACCAGTTTATAGGTATGCTGGTTATTAAAAAGCGCGTCTATACAATCCATTATGCTTGAAACAATTTTGCACGTTCCTTTTAGATATAAGATATAAATGCGACGATAGTTTCAGCTAATATGTCTAAAAAATTGCATGGTAATAGAAAGAAAGAGATATTTGCTTTTTATGAAGATGAAATGGGTAAGTCAGTTATGATTATCAGATACAGAAGAGGAATATAAAGGTAAAAGATATTAATATTTGGTAGAGTAATTGTATTTCATCGTTGATGATTCATCTTCTTTTCATGTGCGTTTATTTTTATAAAAAATAAAAGACTTAAAAGAGTTTCTTTTTTATAAGTGCTACAGAGAGTTAAGTATGATTGAAAACAAACATACAGTAATATGCAAGAATTTGACTGTTATTTATGAGTGTTAGAAATAACACAAAAGATTCATCCCACTGAGGGAAAAACAATCACTTTTTATTTGTCACAAAAGTAACTCACATACCATTATATAAAATAAACGCTTGTTCTAATGGTAAAGAACGTTAGAACTGTAGTTCTCTAATAAGAGCCTTATGTGTAATTTCTTTGATTTGTTCAATATTGATTAGGATATCTTGTTTTGTTGGATAACCTTTACTAGAAAAAGCAATTTTTTGTGCATCTCCTGAGATTAAACGCCAGTACCATTGATTGTGAACTCCTTGAAACACCTCAAAATACATGCTTCCCACCTCATAAAATAGCTGATAATTTTCAGGATAAATATTTAACTAATCCGTTTTTGAACATTAATGTATGTCTCTATAGGAACTCGTCAATATATTTCCCTTAAATTTTCTGACCTTAAAAAATAATTTCTATGAGAGCTATTATTCTTTTAACAAGAAAAAATTTCTTGTCAATAAGATATGAATGAAAATTTTATACTAAAAATTATTTTTTTAATTTAAAGACATTATACTTTTATTTACAATGGAAATATTTTTATTGTCGTGATAGAAACAAATTTTATAAATTATACAAAATCTTACCAGCATGGATAAAGTGAAAAATATTTTTCTCCATACTGGTAGAGCTTAATCATTTCTTGTTTTTTCTTTTAAAATAGATGTTTATTGATTAGCGATAACCTCTTTTTGGGATACGCTTCGAATGAGTAAATCAATGAATAAGCTAAGAGTATAAGAATTGGCCATTTTAGCTTTCATGTCGATCAGAGAGGTTGTAGTTTTAGGGTTAAGGCCATTAGATAAACCTTGTCTTGACAAATATTGCTGCAATTTTTCATAAGAGCTGTCGATTTTCTCTTTATTTAGTTTTTCGTTACGCTCACCATTGGCAAGTGTTTCTTCCAGTCCTTCGATTTTTTTAATAAAATAATTCCAGTCAAAATCACCTTTTGTATATTCGGTGTCAAACATTTTTCCTTGTCCAGTTAAGAGCCAATTAATATTGACACCATATAACGTGCGGTATGTTTGTAAAACACTAAGATTGGGTTCTCTCTCCCCACGCTCATAAAAAGCAATAGAATTTTTTGTCATGCTAAAATTTTTAGCTAAGGTTTCACGTGATGGATCGCCTAAAGCAAGACGTACATAACGCAAACGTTTTCCAAATATGGTTTTTGATTCAGTTTCAGGACGTGCCACGAATTATCTCCCTCAGTAAATCATCATGGTATAAATCATTAAATAATAAAAGCACACTATGTATTAATATTCTATGATATAATGTCAATATTTATAGCTTTAATTTCTTTTTATTTTTTTATTTTTCGTGGATAGAAAGAAATCTTTCGTTTACTGTATTGACAATTGATATTCATTTCAAAACAAAATTCTCTGTTTGCTACATTTGTCTCTTGCTTTTTTTGAGAGAATTTTCATGTAACTTTACCATATATATTCTATACACCTCTGCATTAATAGATGCAACTTTAAAGAGATGCAAACTTTGGATTTGTACTGGGTGTGCTTTAGATGAATTAGAAAATAAACTTTGAGGAATGATCATGGCCCTATTACGCTATTTTGGGTTTGCTTTTTTTTTCACGATTATTGGTGTCTTTTTAGGAGGGGTTATTGGTTGGTTTGAAACGGAAAGTATTACTGGTTTTCTTAAATATTTTTTTATTTGCTTTGTTTTAGGAGTTTTGGAAATTTCTTTATCGTTTGATAATTCTATTATCAATGCGCGTGTTCTTAGTAGAATGGATCCGTTGTGGCGTCGTCGTTTTCTTATATGGGGCATTTTGATAGCTGTATTTGGGATGCGAATTGTTTTTCCATTATTGGTGGTTGTCGTTGCTGTTGGGATTAATCCAATTGCGGCAGTAAAATTAGCGATATGGGAACCACATCGATATGCTGAAGTTTTAATCGATGCGCATATGGGGATTGCTGCTTTTGGAGGCACTTTCCTTATGATGGTTGGCTTAAAATATTTTTTTGATTCTGAAAAAGAGGTACATTGGCTTAATGTTATAGAGAGACCTGCTCAAAAGTTTGGGGCGCTTGTTGGGATTGATATTGCAATTGTTTTGATTTTGATCTTGTTTGTTTCAGGGCAGATTGACACAGAAGATAAAATGACTTTTTTATTGGCAGCCCTTTATGGACTTTTGACCTTTATCGGTGTTGAAGTTGTCGGTCATCTCTTGGATACCCCTCAAAAGACTTTAACAACAGTAACTCACGGGGGAGTAGGGGCGTTTCTTTATTTAGAAGTTCTTGATGCTAGTTTTTCTTTCGATGGCGTGGTTGGTGCTTTTGCCTTTTCACATAACCTTTTTATTATTGCGATAGGTCTTGGTATCGGTGCATTTTACGTTCGTTCTATGACAATTATGTTGGTTGAATCAGGAACATTATTGCATTATCGTTATTTAGAGCATGGTGCTTTTTATGCAATTTTAGTTCTTGCAGTGATTATGTATCTGCAAACGATTATATCGGTTCCTGAAGTTTTAACAGGACTTGTGGGAGTCTGTATTATTGGAATGGCATTATATTCTTCGATTCGTTTTAAGCATCGTCAATTGGATAAACATGTTGTGTCTAAGTAATGGAGATTTCTTCTTTTCTCAGGCTTTTGTTTATCACATATCTTTGAATAGAAAGAGGTCTTTTATGCAAAATAAAATACTATTTTATTGCTTATTTGTGTTTTTATTTTAAAGTTGAGTCCATTGCATGATACTACTCATGAAGGGAATAGTGTAAAATCTTTAGGGTACTTTTTGACCTAAATATAAGACAGAAAGCTGATGCTATACTTTTTACCAGCTTTCAATATTATGATAAGTTCTTGTATTTAATGGTTCATAAGAAGCATTTTTACTGTTTTTTTGAATGATTTTTATTCATACATTGATTCTCTTTGTAACGTGTAAGAGAATGGTTTTGAAACAGGTTTGAAATCAGAGAATTTACGATATTCTAGACTTTCACTTAAATATGTGAAAAATAATTTATCCTTTATAAATCAGTATATTATAATAGTAGATTAGAGAAGAATATTTTAAGAGACCATTAAAAGTTCTATACCAGCTTCGTTCATAGTTTTAAGCATAGTGTTTAGTGATCCGTTTACATCAATACCAGCACAGGCATTTAATGAAACACTGACTTTAAAACCGCATTGTATAGCGTGAAGAGCAGAAAATCCGACACAAAAATCAGTTGCTAAGCCACACATAATGAGCTTGGTAAAACCATGTTCTTTGAGATAAACTTGTAAACCTGTTGGTGTTTTTTGATCATTTTCAAGAAAAGCAGAATAGCTATCCATTTTTTGATTATAGCCTTTTCTAAGGATAAGTTGTGCCTTTTCCACTCTAAGAGATGGATGAAATTCTGCTCCTTGTGTTCCTTGTATGCAATGATCAGGCCAAAGTATTTGAGGACCGTAGTCAAGAATGATGGTATCATAGGGCTTTTTTTCAGGATAGCAGGAAGCAAAGCTGCAATGGTTTTTGGGATGCCAGTCTTGGGTTAAGATAACGTGGTCAAAATGATTTATGAGATTATTGATGGCGGGTAAAATAGCATCACCTTGTGGTACGGCAAGTGCTCCACCTAGTAAGAAGTCATTTTGAACATCAATGACGATTAAGGCTTTTTTTTCCATAAATATATTCCTATACGAGATGAGCTTTTATCGTATTTTTAAAAAGCTATATGTCGTCTTGAAGTTTTGAAATGATGTGTTGGATATTGATATTATTTTTATAATTATCAAGCCAAAAGAGGGGGATGGATAAGTTTTTACAATTGGTTTTATAGTTTTTTACGAATTGTAACCACGTACC
This sequence comes from Bartonella sp. PS17NMGDW, assembly GCF_042193555.1. Taxonomy (NCBI): domain Bacteria; kingdom Pseudomonadati; phylum Pseudomonadota; class Alphaproteobacteria; order Hyphomicrobiales; family Bartonellaceae; genus Bartonella; species Bartonella sp. PS17NMGDW. Next base: position 40,228 of record NZ_JBHILY010000006.1, read on the forward strand.
AATGGGAAGTGCACTGTATTCATTTTTTGCTACGTGTTGATGCAAAGCTTTCATGATCATTGGGCTTGGGACGTCAGATCCCATAAGGCGGCGGTCGTTTTGTAAACGTAATTTAAGCCATATCAAGGCAAGGGGTGAAGTCCATTGCTTCCCGTAGCAAAAAATCGATGAAAAAAGAGAAGGATTTTTTACTGCGTAATATAAAGCCCATAAAGCGAAAAAAGAAGGCGCATAGAGAATTGCTTTTCTTTGTGGTACCATATTACATTGATAAGTTGGTTTAATACGATAAAAATACAATGTTATATCTGGTATGGAAAAGAGAGGCAATGTTTGATAACAGGTTTCAGGTACAGCTAAAAAGATTTGCTTTTTGCTTTTTGGGGGGATGTTTTTTTGCATTCAGAACCATACTGGGGCTTGTGAGATTAGAAAAAATATACCAATATAAGGCGAAAAGCTTTTGATACGATGTAAGTGCTATTTACTGTACAGTTTCAAAAAGCAAAAGCAGTTTTTTTCAAAATCCTAATCTTTAATATCGCACAATATAAAGAGAAATTTATGGCACGTCAATTTATCTATCATATGGCTGGACTTAACAAGTCTTACGGCAATAAAAAAGTTCTAGAAAATATTCATTTGTCTTTTTATCCAGATGCGAAGATCGGTATTTTAGGGCCGAATGGTGCAGGGAAGTCAACTATTTTACGTATTATGGCTGGGCTAGATAAGGAATATACGGGAGAAGCATGGATTTCTGAAGGAGCACGCTGTGGCTATCTACCACAAGAACCTTTGCTTGATGCGAGCAAAGATGTGCGTGGCAATGTGATGGAAGGTGTTGCAGATAAACAAGAAATTCTTGAGCGTTATAACGAATTGATGATGAATTATAGCGAGGAAACGGCTGATGAAAGTGCACGGCTTCAGGACATTATTGACAGTCAGAATCTTTGGGATTTAGAAAGTCAAGTGGAAATGGCTATGGCTGCTCTTGGTTGTCCGCCAGCCGATGGGGATGTAACAAAACTTTCGGGTGGTGAGAAGCGGCGTGTTGCACTTTGTAAATTGCTTTTGTCAAAACCTGATTTGTTACTTTTGGATGAACCGACAAACCATTTAGATGCTGAAACGACGGCTTGGCTTGAAAGGCATCTACGTGAATATCCTGGGGCTGTGCTTTTGATAACCCATGATCGTTATTTTCTCGACAATGTAACGGGTTGGATTTTAGAGTTAGATCGTGGGAGAGGTATTCCTTATGAGGGGAACTATTCTGCTTATTTGGGGGCTAAAGCTAAGCGTTTGGCTCAAGAAGGCCGTGAAGAGGCAGCGCGTCAACGTGCTTTATCACGTGAGCAAGAATGGATCGCTTCTAGTCCAAAGGGGCGACAAGCAAAGTCAAAAGCTCGGATTAAGGCTTATGATGAGTTGGTTCAAGCAGCACGTGAGCGCCGTCCTGGAGAGGCGCAAATCATTATTCCTATTGGAGAAAGATTAGGACAGGTTGTTATTGAGGTTGATAATCTCTCTAAGGCTTATGGTGAACGTGTATTGATTGATTCTCTTTCTTTTAAACTTCCTGCTGGTGGCATTGTCGGCGTTATTGGGGCCAATGGTATGGGAAAGTCGACCTTGTTTAAAATGTTGACGGGACAGGAACAGCCCGATTCAGGTCAAATACGTATCGGTGAAACAGTTCACATGAGTTATGTGGATCAGAGTCGCGATTCCTTGGTGGGGGATAAAACTGTTTGGGAGGAAATTTCTGGTGGAAATGACATTATTAAATTAGGTAAATATGAGATGAATAGCCGCGCTTATTGCGGGGCTTTTAATTTCAAGGGGGCAGATCAGCAGCAGAAGGTGGCAAATTTATCAGGAGGGCAGCGCAATCGCGTACATTTGGCGAAACTTCTAAAAGAGGGGGGGAATGTGCTTCTTCTTGATGAACCGACAAATGATCTTGATACTGAAACATTGGGTGCATTGGAAGATGCATTGGAAAATTTTGCTGGTTGTGCAGTTATCATATCGCATGATCGTATGTTTCTTGATCGATTGGCAACACATATTTTAGCCTTTGAAGGTGATGGTCATGTAGAATGGTTTGAAGGTAATTTTGCTGAATATGAGGCTGATAAAGTTCGTCGTCTTGGGGCGGAATCTCTTAATCCTAAGCATGCAAATTATAAACCTCTTACACGCTAGAATTTTTTATCTTATCTCAACTTTGTTGGAATAATAGTGTGTTTTATTGCGTTTTTTATTTCATAAATAAAGTGCGTGTGTACTCTGTGTAAGTTTTTATTCATTGAAAAGAGTAAGAGACACTTTATGAAATTATGACCTAAATAGGGTTATTCTACTCATGATATATAACCGGTTATTGCTTGTAAAATTGCAATGAAAAGGAGTGGATGAAGAGTATAGTACTATTTCTACAAATGCTCTGGTCATTGAGCATTGTCATCTTTACTTAATAAAAATGCAAGCTGGCACCATCATGTTATTTATTTTTTCTCAATGGTACGCAGTTCTTGTTTTGAGATGACTATAAAAAGTATTTTTATCCATATGTCTCCTCTGTTTATGAGCTGTAAGAGAATAATTTGGATTGATTTATCATGAATCGATTTGAAATGAGGAAAATTTACGGTATTCCGATGTTTTATTCAAGTTGAAAATGATTAATTGTTATTATAAATCAATGCATTATCATTATAACGAGAAGCAGAGAGATGAGATCTGTTCGTTTTTTACAGTAGCCTATTTTTTTATAGTATAATAAAATAGAGAGAACAAAATAGATGAGAATATGCGTTTTATGCTTGACTTTTTTTTCTGTAAACAAATGTTTATAAGAATGTTTAAGGGATAATTATGAAAAAAAGTGCAAGTTTAGATGCAATGATTGTGCTGCTAAAAGCGGTCGCAGAAATAAACCATTTACGTGTTCTTACGCTCTTGCGTCATGAAGATTTAACAATTCCTGATTTTATTTTTATTCTTGATCAGTCGCAAGCGTGTATATCACGATATTTACGTTTGTTGTACGAAGCACGATTGATTGAGCGTTATCAGAAGGGAGATAGCCTTTATTTTAAGCTTTGTCATGATTTTTTGGGTAAAGACATTGTGATGGGTGTTCTTTCGGCTTTACCAAAGCATGATATGTTGTTAGCGCATGATTTAGAACGTTTGAAGGATGTTAAAAAGCAGCGTCAAAAAACGAGGAAGAAGCATTTTTTACAAAATACGTTGCAATGGGATGTATTACGGTCATCCTATATGGCAGATCATGGTGTGGAAAACGCTTTACTTGAAATCATTGGCGATAAACCATTTCAAACGATGCTGAATATTGGAATAGGTGGAGACTCTGTTTTAAAATTGTTTTCTAATCTTTATACGCATGCGGTTGAAGTTGTGCTTGATAGCAATGTTTTTCACTTGTCTGTTGGAGATACAACTTTTGATTTAGTTATTCTTCATTGGGTTTTACATTTTCTTGAAAATCCTGAAATGTTTCTTCATGAGATATCAAGTGTTTTGCGTCCTCATGGACGTTTATTGATTGTGGATTTTGGTTATCATAAAATTGAGTCTTCATATTCTGATCAAGCACATACGCGTTTTGGATTTTCGGCTTTACAAATAGAACAATGGCTTAAAAATACGGGACTTGTTCTAGAACAAACGGTTTGTCTTACTCCTATACAAAATGAAAACAGTGAGAAGGGTATGGTTACGCTTTGGCTTGCTCGTGATCCGCGTTTATTAGTTGACGATATCAAAGATAAACAAGTCGATTTTGCATAAATCGCGTTTGTTGACCTGCTTTATTCTCTGATTTTTCTTAAGGAATAGCGTAGAGATAAAACTTTATTCAATCATTGATAATCTATTGTTTTTTACATTTGTATTATGTTTTTATATGAGAGTATTGGTGTTTTACAGGGGCTTGGTGGCTGTGTACTGTGTAATGAAAGCACCTTCTATAGAGATAAGCCTATGAGGATCGTTATTTAAGGTGTCTTGATATCATATTTGTTTTATTAGCCAATATATTGATTTTTTAGATTTCAATGAGAGGCTCGAATATAGGAATATTTTTTCATTTCAAATTTCTTGTTTCAGAATCGAAAAGAGTCTGTTTGTTTGTTACAAGAGAAGATATTTATCTAAATAATACCGTTTGTAAAAGGAAATACATATTTCTAAATATGAGAGCGGCGGCGATATGATGTAATAGCGCATAATATAATATAGTGATGGCTCATACCTTCATAAATGTCAAAAATGGTGGTACCCAATAGATCTTACGATGTTTCTTTAAAACAGGTGCTTAGATAAGAAGTACCTTGGAATTTTTAGTGAGGGGTGCAAAAAGATGCTCTAAAAAGACGAAGGGGTAAAAGGGTAAGACAATGCATGATTTTCATTATTTAAAACACAGCGTTATGAGCATGTTTGAAATTCGTAAAGGCAAATGAAAGGGATGGTAAAGACGGCAATAGGTTTTTATTTTTGGGCCTTTATGTTTTTTATCCATATGCTTTTTCTTGTTTGTGATGTGCCGTAGTATGGCTATTCATTGATTCAATAGACGAAGATTTAAAATAAGGGAATCTTACGTTCTTGAGATCTCTCATGTAAGTTGTAAAATGATGCGTTATGATTGTAAATCAATGCATTATTTACGTTAGAAGAACAGACTATAACAATTTTTGAGTGTAGAAACTACTGTGTGTATTATTTTACGGAATCATTTAAATGATAGAGATTAAGAGAAACTGTCTGCATTGATCTCGGTTTGTTATGTTAAAATGCGTTAGAGCCTGTTGGTTATTGTAAAATAGTTTATCGTTATTTGGAATGATTATAGAACGTGATTCGAAACAAATATCTTCAGAGTTCTCATTTTTTCATAAAAATTAAGCTGTTTAAATTCTTCATTGATTGTTACATGAGAGATGCGACAATATTTTAATAATCATTTACAGATTTTTTTATGAAGATAGATAAGATTTTATTTCTCTAATTTATTGTTTTCTTGCAAGAAGATGTTTTTCATTTTTTACGGTTATTTGGGTAAGATTTTAAAAATCTACATTTTTATTTTTGTGGTGATTGCTGTTGGAAAAGTGATTCTACTTTTACATAGTTTGATTTTTATAGGGTGGGTACGTAGAAATTACGGTTTTTTTAATTATGATCATCAGAGTTATGAAAGAAACTATTTAAAAGTTATAATGATTGTAGATTCTAATTGATGTTCCTTGAAATAAAATTGCTTCAAATTGGGTCATTTTAAACTTTTTTTGCCTAAATTTAAACATTTTTAAACAATTTATAACTCTTTTATGTTTTTTTGCGTAGAAGATGATAAGAATTTCTTGTTGTTTAAAGAATTTTATTCCATAGCAAGAATATTGCATCGGCTATCTTAGTGGTTGATGTGAGAGGACGATCGGGGAACCTCCTCCCCCCCCCCCGCGTGGATCCCCTAGATTGTCTGGCCTGACTGAGGATTTCCTCAGTCAGGCTTTTTATAATTGTTTTGGGGTATGTTGTAGCGTGTTATTAGGGGGAAGTGTAAGATCTGTTATTGTTTCGCCTATACTACCTGAATACATAGAGGGGCAGGTCTTGTTGGGCGGAGAGTGTTAGCGTATTCATTTTCAATAATTTGATTTTTCTTTATTGAGGCATCGTTGAATGCTATAAGGAGAATCATAAAAGGAATCTATGTTTGTGTTCTGTGATCTTTAGGTAAGAGATAATGGAATCTTTTTCGCGTCGTATTGTTTTTATTTTATTTATGTTTTTTATTTTTGGCGCTGTCTTTTTTGCTTCTCAAAGTAGTGCTGTTTATCAGTTTTTTTCCGGCCGCTCTTCTTTTTCTTCTCAGAAGCTTGATGTAACAGAGGAGGAGTTGTTAGAGAGATTGTCTGTATCTTTTCCAGATATTATCAAGCATCTTTCTAAGATGAGTCCTCAACAGCAAGAGGTGTTTATTGCGCAGCTGCGTCGTGATGTAATTGCGCTTGCTTTTAAAAGTGGTCAGAGTCTTGAGCAGGCTCACAAATCTGGTGAAACTGTTGCTATGGCTCTTTCAAAAGCGATTTCTCGTCCTTCCATTGCTAATGCTTATTTTTAGCTGTTTTTTTAATCGCGCTTTTGGGTTTTATTTTAAGCAGCAAGAGCTTTTCATGAATTTTTGAAAAGTGCGAGGAGATAATCAATTTGTAAGATAGTTAGCAAAATTTATCTTACTCAAAAGGTAAGCAATCAAAGTATAACGATAATGATGCAATCATTACAGGAGTGAAAGAAAGTCTGTCAAGGGTATTGGTCGAGTTAATTGTATTATCAATCGCTACAATGGCAAAAGCAGTATTGGCTATAATAAAGCACGTTAATCGTATTTTATATGCCAGTTATTTTTTTGTTTGATATAGGCAAATAAAAAAATTTTTAAAGGGTTTAAGCTTCCTTTGTTCTACGGACTTTAGGATATTTATTCATTTGTATGATTTGTGAAAATGAGGTGCAAGGCTGATAAGATGGTAGTCTGTGACAAAGAAAAAAATATTTGAATGAAGATGAGAGGTCTATTTTTATTTAAAAAGGCTTTGAGGGTATTGAGTTTCCTAACATTTTTCAAAAAAACAGACAAAAGTAATTGTTGAGCTTTGTTGTAGGGACAAAGACGGATATGGCTTTTTTAGCATATTGTTTTATAATGATAATTTGTCATTTTCATATTGAGTAAGAATCTTAAGAATTGTAAAATTCTCTCGTTTTAAATTTATTCATGGTGAAAAAATAAAAATTAGTTTCTTGTGCACTACAAGTGAGAGGCTTGTGTGGATAAAAGCTCTTTCAAAAGAAGAAGTAAAAAGCTTCTTTGAGGCATCTTAAGAGCTAAAAGTCTGTTGCAATATTTTGAATTGGTAAAGAGTATGATAGTTTTAGTATATTTATGAATTTTTTATGCGCAATGATGGGAGCGGGGACTTGTTTTATGATTTGTTGGGGTTTTATCGGACATAAAGAGTGCTGTGGGTGTTTATTAACCAGAGAGAAGTGTTGATAACAGTTTATATTTTTTGTGAAACTTTTTTGATATTGAGGATCTTCGGTAAAAAGATGTTCTTGTCTCTCTTTAAGATGCTATTTTTTAAATATAAAAATTGAGTGATACAATAGTGATAGCAGAAACTTACAGATTATATCATTTTATTTAATACGCTATAAGATTAATTATAGTCTCTTTATTTTTTTTATTTTATGATATAGATAAATCTATAATTTGTGCATAAAGAGATTTTCTTTTGTTGCAGAATTTTATCTTGAAATTGTCTTACTCTTTCCTTTTTCAAGCCGTTCTTTTGCTTTCTTTTTTTGTACAATACGTTTGCAAATTATTTGCAACTAGAATTTAAGAATGTTTGAGTGAAGAGAAAGAAAATGCAATTTTTGAAAATCTTGTTAAATACAGCGTGTGCTGTATTTTTTGTATTTGATGTAAGTTGGGCTCATAGTGTCTTAAATGTTGTGGAATCAGGAGAAGCCTCAGTGATTGTTGCTTCTAAGATTCCTGATCGTCCTTATGAGTTTCTTATTCAGAAACTTGCGAATAAATATAATGTTCCCGTTAATTTAGCACATGCTGTTGTAAAAGTTGAAAGTAATTATAAGGCAGGTATAAGGGGGGCTGCTGGCGAAATAGGTTTGATGCAAATTAAACCCTCTACGGCACGAGGGTTGGGCTTTAGTGGTTCTGTACAGGATTTGTACGATCCTGCGACCAATCTTGAATATGGTATGCGTTATTTGGCACGGGCGTATAAACTCAGTGGTGGAAGTACGTGTGGTACAATCCTTAAATATAACGCAGGTCATGCTGCAAAAAAAATGAATTCCATTTCGGCGAAATATTGCGCAAAAGTGAAAACTTATCTGGCTTCATTAAAATAAAAACATCTTTTTAGACAGGTTTGCTATAAAATATTTTAAGATGCTATTTTCACGGAGCAGAAAATGTTTTATAAATTAATGCGTCAGTCGGCTGGGCAGCCGCGCTTGTCTAATGCTGAAATGCGGCAGGTGAGGAAAGTCCGGGCTCCATGGAAAGACGGTGCCGGGTAACACCCGGCGGGGGTGACCCTAGGGAAAGTGCCACAGAAAGTAAACCGCCTATTTTTATAGGTAAGGGTGAAAGGGTGGAGTAAGAGCCCACCGCGCATTCAGTAATGAATGCGGCAAGGTAAACCCCACCGGGAGCAAGACCAAATAGAAATGACGTGCAAAATTTAATTTGCAGCCGATTTCCGGGCGAGTCATTCGGGTAGGTTGCACGAGGCGGATGGTAACATCCGTCCCAGATGAATGGTTGCCATGTAAAGTGTAAGCTTTACTCTACAGAACCCGGCTTATAGGCCGACTGATATTTCATGATGATACGCGATATTTTATAAGATCAATTATATATGCTCTTTTATGGATTCTATGTGTTTGAAATGGACACTTGAGCAAAGAGTATTTTAAAAAATTATAACATTTCTTTAAGTATAATGCGTTAGGATCTGTCTTGGGATAACTTTAGTTTTTTCGTTCATTGTGATTAATATGAAAGTTGAAGGCTAGGTTACTCTAAAATCAGTTGCTATGAGAGAGCTGTTGATTTGAGACAGCATAACTTCAAGACGGATTATTTTGATAAAGCAGGATCAAAGAGCTGAACGCCATATCCCAGTGTTGTTGCAGCCAGTTTTGGCTGGGCTTATGCCATTGGTTGGAGCAAAAGTGATTGATGGCACCTTTGGTGCTGGTGGTTACACGCGCGCTTTGTTAAAGGCAGGGGCGGAGGTGATCGCTCTTGATCGTGATCCTCATGCTATTAGTGCGGGACAATCGCTTGTTGAAGAATTTTTTCCACGACTTCGTTTGGTGCAAATGGAATTTTCACAGTTGGATCGCGTTGTTGAAGAGAAGGTAGACGCCGTTATTTTGGATATTGGTGTCTCTTCAATGCAGCTTGATGAAGCTGAAAGGGGATTTTCTTTTCAAAAAGATGGTCCATTAGATATGCGAATGGCTCAGACTGGTTTTACTGCTGGCGATGTTGTAAATCACTTAAAAGCAAGGGATTTGGCACGTATCTTTAAGATATTAGGAGAAGAGCGCTATGCGGGGCGAATTGCACGGATGATTGAAAAGCGTCGTGTTGTTCAGCCTTTTTTGTGTACAGGTGATTTGGCGTATGCTATCGAAGCGTTGATAGGACGTAAGCCAGGAGATCGCATTCATCCTGCAACACGTGTATTTCAGGCTCTTCGCATTTATGTTAATGATGAAATTGGTGAACTTGCACGTGGCTTATTTGCTGCTGAACGCATTTTGAAACCGGGTGGTCGTTTGGGGGTTGTCAGTTTTCATTCTCTTGAAGATCGTATGGTCAAAAGATTTTTTTCTTTTCGTTCAGGAGAGTGTATGAGATCACGCTATCTTCCTGAAATAAAAACGCCTCCAGCAACATTTTTTCCTTTGTTTAAAGGGGGGATAACTGCAAGTGAAGAGGAGTTACAGCAAAATCCTCGTTCACGTTCTGCGCGGTTGCGTGTTGGTGTACGAACTAAAGCAGAAGCTCTTGCAGCAGATATGAAGTTATTTGGTTTAGCAGAGATTGCCAGTTTTGAAGGCGGCAAGAAATGACAGTTTTTCGTACATTTGATATGATCTTAGTGATGATTATGATTTGTATGGCAGGTCTTACTTATAAAGTAAAATATGATGTTCAAAAACGAATGAACGAAGTTCGTCATCTTGAGCATGAAATTGCTGCAGCAAAAAATACGGTAAGTTTGCTTCGTGCTGAGTGGGCTGTGATGATAAGGCCTTCACGCATGCAAAAACTTGCAAAACGTTATCAAAAAGAACTTGAGTTAGAGGTTATACAGCCGCGTCAAATCGTGGCGTTTAAAGATATTCCGGTACGGGTACATGATCAAATTGAAGAAGTGATTAAACAAAATATCTTGGAAGATAATCAGGATATTTTGACAAATAATCGGGCTTCTCAGATAAATGATGTTGTCCAAAAAGGCGCGCAGTAATGAAATCGACTTTTTTATTCTCACAGAAGAAAAAGCGCTTAAAGAATTCGTTGAATAATCATAATGTTTCTGTTCGTCGTCCCTATTCTAGTCGTCCACGTTTGCTTTTTTCGTTGTTCTGCTTTTTAATTTTATATGGCATCATGGGGGCTTGCCTTATTTCTTATGGGTTGGAAGGTGGACAGATTGAAGAAGCAAAGGGGCCAGGAGTTCTTCAATTGATGGCACGGCCTGATATTGTTGATCGTAATGGTCGTTTATTGGCAACAGATATTAAAACTTATTCACTTTTTGCTGAGCCACGACGTATTATTGATGTGGATGAAACAATTGAATTGCTCTCAACAGTTTTGCCTGATCTTAATTGGCAGGAAACCTATAAGCGCTTAAAAAGAAAATCTGGTTTTTCTTGGATACAGCGTGGGTTAACACCAATGCAGAAGACGAAAATTATGGCTCTTGGTATACCAGGAATTGGTTTTCGGACTGAAATTCGTCGTTTTTATCCTGATGGACCTGTAACTTCCCATATTCTCGGTATGGTGAATGTTGATAATCAGGGCATTGCAGGTATGGAAAAATATATTGATGATGCGGGGTTGAGTGCTTTGCGTGCCGCTGGTCTTGCTATGGAAGAATCATTAAAACAAGTTCAGCTTTCGATTGATGTGCGTGTTCAGGCAATTGTTCATGATGAACTTATTCAGGCTATGAAGCGTTATAGGGCAATTGCTGCAGGAGCTATTATTTTAAATATACATACGGGGGAAGTTTTGGCTTTGGCATCACTACCAGATTTTGATCCTGGAAATCCTATTGAAGCTTTAAAAAGTGATCGTCTCAATCGGATGACGGCAGGAGCTTTTGAAATGGGATCAATCATTAAAAGTTTTACAACTGCCATGGCTCTTGATTCCGATATTTTTCATTTAAACAGTATTATTGATGCTTCAAAGCCAATAAAAGCAAGTAGTGGGTATACTATTCATGATTTTCATGGGAAAAATCGTCCCTTAACGTTATGGGAGGTTTTTATTTATTCCTCTAATATTGGTTCTGCTAAGGAGGCATTGGCGGTGGGGATTGATGGACATCGTAATTTTTTGAAACGACTTGGTTTACTGGATCGATTGACAACAGAATTGCCTGAAGTTGCCCATCCTATTGTGCCTCATCATTGGAAGGATATCCATTCTATGACGATTTCTTTTGGGCATGGTATGGCAACAACACCTTTGCAAACAGCTGTTGGGGCTGCTGCTTTAATGAATGGTGGTTGGTTAATCGCTCCGACATTTTTAAAACGTACAAAAGGACAAACGTTGCACTACGCAAAACGGGTTTTGCAGGCTAAAACAAGTCAAAATATGCGTTACCTTTATAAATTAAATAGTGATATTGGTTCTGGACGTAATGCAAAAGTTGAAGGTTATCGTGTAGGTGGTAAGACAGGAACAGCTGAAAAAGTTGAAAATGGAAAATATTCTAAAACAAAAAATTTCAATAGTTTTCTTGCTGCTTTTCCTATTGATGATCCTGTTTATGTTGTTTTAACAATTATTGATGAACCAAAGCCTGCAGAGGGACAGCGTTCAGCAACAGCGGGGATGAATGCTGGACCAATGCTTGCTAATATTGTTCGTCGCACAGCTAGTTTTCTTGGTGTAAAATCCGATTTTAAAAAAGAATATGAGCCTCTTTTAAGTAAAAAGAGTAATTCAAGTTTCGTTAAACAACGGTAAAATGAATACAAAGGTGCAGCGTTATGTTGTTTGGAACAGTTTTTACAGAATGTCTTGAAGATCAGAATCTTTCTTCAATGGAAATAACAGGAATCAGTGCAGATTCTCGACAAGTCTTGCCAGGCTATGTTTTTGTCGCTGTTCAAGGAAAAAAAAGTGATGGAAGGCACTATATAGATGATGCGATAAAGCGTGGCGCACGAGCAATTGTTACAGATTGTCATGCTGTTCTTGAGGATTTATCTGTTCCCATTTTACGTGTTTCTAATGTTCGTCATAGTTTAGCGTTGGCAGCTGCACGTTTTTACGGTTCTCAGCCTGAAACGGTCGTTGCTGTGACTGGTACAAGTGGTAAAACATCTGTTGTTTCTTTTATTCGGCAAATTTGGACTCATGTTGGATTTTGTGCTGCGAGTATAGGAACGGTTGGTGTTGTTTCTCCTAAACGGAATGTTTATGGTTCTCTCACAACACCTGATCCGGTTGTCTTGCACCGTCTTCTTTGTGAAATTTCCAATGAAGGTGTTACACATGCGGCCCTTGAAGCATCTTCGCATGGGCTTGATCAAGGACGACTTGATGGAGTTCGTTTAACGGCTGGTGCCTTTACCAATTTAGGGCGAGATCACATGGATTATCACACGGGGGTAGAGGATTATTTGCGGGCTAAAATGAAGTTGTTTGATACACTTTTGCCTGTATCTGCTCCTGCTTTGATTTTTGCTGATGATGTTTATTCACAAAAGGTTATTGATGTTGTTACACAAGCGCGCCGCCGTGTCTTGACAATTGGTCGTAAGGGGCAATTTATCACGATTAATCGTGTTGAACATCAACGCTCAAAACAGTGTATTGAGTGTCGTGTGGAAAATAATATTTATACATTTGATTTGCCTTTGGCTGGAGATTTTCAGGTAGCCAATGCGCTTATGGCAGCGGGGTTAGCAATTGTAACGGGTGTTTCACCTCGTAAGGTTTTTTCTGCGCTTGAAACTTTGCAGGGGGCGCCTGGGCGGTTAGAATTTGTCGGAAAGACAGAAAATAATGCGCCTGTTTATATTGATTATGCTCATAAACCAGAAGCTTTGGAGCAGGTTTTGCTTTCTGTTCGTCCCTTTACGCAAGGGCGTTTAATTGTTGTTTTTGGTTGTGGAGGAGATCGTGATCAAGGAAAAAGACCTTTGATGGGAAAAATTGCGGCGGATAAAGCGGATATTGTTATTGTAACGGATGATAATCCTCGCACAGAAATGCCAGAAAAAATACGCAAGGATATTTTACAGGCAGTGCCAACAGCAATAGAGATAGCAGATCGTGGTGAGGCTATTTCTTATGCGGTGGAGCTTTTGAAAGCTGGTGATACACTCATCATTGCTGGAAAAGGTCATGAGGATGGCCAAATTATAGGGCAGACAACGTATCCTTTTTCAGATCGTTTGAAAGCGATAGAAGCTCTAGAGGACCGAAAGAAATGACAGCTTTATGGGATAAGCAAGCACTTGTTGCTGCAATTAATGGTGTTGTAATGGGAAGCATGCCAGAAACTTTTTCTGGGGTTTCCATTGATAGTCGTACTCTTGCGGAAGGTGATATTTTTTTCTGCATTAAAGGGCATCATCTTGATGGTCATGATTTTGCTGCGCAAGCTTATGAACGAGGTGCAGGCGTTCTTATCGTTGCGGAACACCGTTTGAGGGATATGAAAAAGATATCGGCCCCGCTTATTGTTGTTCCTGATGTTTTGCAAGCCTTAGAAAAACTTGCACAAGCTGCACGCAAACGTTCAAGAGCTAAGATTATCGCGATAACAGGATCGGTGGGAAAAACAACGACAAAAGAAGCTTTGAAACAAGCACTTGCAACGAAAGGGAACGTTCATGCGAATCTCGCTTCTTTAAACAATTGCTGGGGGGTTCCACTTACTTTAGCGCGGATGCCTATGGAGAGTGATTATGGTATCTTTGAAATTGGCATGAATCATAGAGATGAAATTCGCCCTCTGGTCAAACTGGTTTGTCCGCATGTTGCTCTCATTACGCATATTTGTGCAGGACATATGGGTTTTTTCAAAAATCTTGAAGAAATAGCAAAGGCAAAAGCTGAAATTTTTGAAGGATTAGATGAGAAAGGCATTGCCATTTTAAATGCGGATAGTGATTTTTTTTCTTATCTCGTTCAAGAAGCAAAGAAATGCGGTGTAAAGAATATCTTAAGCTTTGGTGAGAGCAAAAATGCTGATTATCAAGCACGAGATATACGTCTTCTAACTGATCGTTCTTCTATGATTGTACGTATTAGGGAGCGGGATAGGGAGGTTCAAATTGGTGCTCCCGGACGCCATATTGTGCAAAATAGTTTAGGGGTTATTGCTGCTTGTGATGCTATGGGAGTTGAGTTAGAGCCTGTTCTTCTTTCTTTTCGCCATTTTTCTTCTCAAAAGGGGCGAGGTGTTCGTTATCGACTGTCTTTATCAAATGGGGGTGAATTTTATCTCATTGATGAAAGCTATAATGCAAATCCTGCTTCTATGCGTGCTGCGCTTGAGCTTCTTGCTACAGGACCAGTCGGAGAAGAGGGGCGGCGAATTGCTATTTTAGGAGATATGCTAGAGTTAGGGGAGTATAGTGAAAAGCTTCATCGTGATTTAATAAAGCCAATACGTCTTTCCGGTGCTAATCCGGTTTTTCTATTTGGTGAGGCGATGAAATCTTTAGTTAGTGATTTGTCTGCTGGTGTTAAGGTTCATTATGCTGAAAATATTGAGAAAATTTTATCTCTCCTTTTAGCAGAAATTTCTTCTGGGGATCTGCTTATGGTTAAATCATCCAATAGCCTTTGTTCATCAGATATTGTGACTGCATTGCTTGACCGCTATAAAGCGGTTTCTTCATAGTTTTAAGAGGTTTTTTGTACCATGATGCTGTTTTTTTCTTCGTTTAGTGATTGGCTTCCAGGTGTGAATGTATTTCGTTACATTACTTTTCGCACGATAGCGGCTATGCTTACTTCGGGGCTCATCGTCTTTTTGTTTGGACCTAGCATCATTGCTTCTCTTAAATTGCGGCAGGGTAAGGGGCAACCGATTCGTGCTGATGGTCCTCAAACACATTTTAAAAAGGCTGGAACACCTACAATGGGTGGATTGATGATTTTAACTGGCATTGTAGTATCGGCATTTTTGTGGTGTAATTTATCGAATATTTATTTTTGGGTATCGCTATTGGTTATGCTTTCTTTTGGGGCAATTGGATTTTATGACGATTATCTTAAGGTCACAAAACAAACAGACAAAGGATTTTCTGGGAAAGCACGGTTAAGTTTGGAGTTTTGTGTTGCCGCAATTGCTGCTTTTGTCATCCTGAAAATTGGCTCATCTGGATTCGCTTTGCCTTTTTTGAAAGATTATCTTATCAATTTGGGCTGGTTTTTTATTCCTTTTTCTGCTTTTGTTATTGTCGCGACCGGTAATGCGGTTAATTTGACGGATGGACTTGATGGCCTTGCTATTGTTCCTGTGATGGTTGCAGCCTTATCTTTTGCTCTGATTGCTTATCTTTCTGGTAATATGAATTTTGCTGATTATCTCCAAATCCATTATGTATCGGGAGCAGGTGAATTGGCTGTTTTATTGGGAGCTGTTGTTGGGGCAGGGCTTGGTTTTTTATGGTTTAATGCACCACCTGCAGCTATTTTTATGGGAGATACTGGTTCGTTGGCTCTTGGAGGATTATTAGGGACTGTTGCAGTCGCTACGAAGCACGAAATTGTTTTGGCTCTTATTGGTGGGCTTTTTGTTGTGGAAGCTTTTTCGGTCGTTATTCAGGTTGGTTATTTCAAATTAACAAGAAAACGCGTGTTTCTTATGGCACCGATACATCATCATTTTGAGAAAAAAGGCTGGACTGAAAGCCAAGTCGTGATACGCTTTTGGATTATTTCAATTGTTCTTGCTCTTATTGGTCTTTCAACACTTAAATTGCGGTGAGATTTTGATTTCTGTTGCGTGTTATAAAGGACAAAAAGTTGCTTTATTTGGATTGGGGAAGTCTGGACTAGCAACGGCACAAGCATTGATGCGTGGCGGTGCAGAAGTGGTGGCGTGGGATGATAGTCCTTCAAGCGTGCAAATGGCTTTTCGGCACAATATTCCAACGCGAGATCTCCGTTATGAAGATTGGTCAGAATTTGTTGCATTGATTGTAGCTCCTGGAGTTCCTTTAAATTGTCCTCAACCCCATTGGGTTGTTGAAAAAGCACGAAAAAAAAATATAGAAATTATCGGTGATATTGAATTATTTGTTCGTGCGCGCCAGCATTTTTTACAGCATTATGGTTTTTGTGACCAAGATGTTCCTTTCATTGCGATTACGGGGACGAATGGGAAGTCAACTACAACGGCTTTACTTGCGCATTTGTTGGAAAAAATGGGTTATGATGTGCAGGTGGGGGGGAATATCGGAAAGGCAATATTGACGCTTAAGCCATTTGTTAAAAAACGTATCTATGTGATTGAATGTTCATCATTTCAAATTGATCTTACACCCTCTCTTCAGCCGACCATTGGACTTTTATTGAATTTGACACCTGATCATATTGATCGACATGGGAGTTTTGCCTGTTATGTGCAAACCAAAAGGCATCTGATTGCTCAGGCTTCTCAGGCTTTTATTTCAGTTGATGATGCAGCTTGTCGGGTTTTATATCAACAGTTGCTTCATGAGGGGAAGAAAATTTGGGCAATTTCCAAGGATCATTTTGTTGAAAATGGTTTTTATGCAGATGGGACTAAGCTCTTTTCTGTTTGTCAAGGACAGCGTCATATGCTTGCAGATCTGGCGTCTATGACTGCTTTGCGCGGATGTCATAATGCGCAAAATGCCCTTATGGCATTAGCAACGTTGCAGGCTTTAAAAATAACCGATCCACATATAGAGAACTGTTTAGCAAGCTATAAAGGGCTGGATCATCGTATGCAGCAGGTGCGTAAAATGGGGGCGGTTTTGTTTATCAATGACAGCAAGGCGACTAATGCAGATGCAACAGCTCCTGCGCTTTCCACCTTTAATGATATTTTTTGGATTGTTGGGGGAGAGGCAAAACAGGGAGGAATAGAGTCTCTTAGAGAATTTTTTCCTAAAATTCGTAAAGCCTATTTGATTGGGAGCGCGGCGGAAGAATTTGCCCGCACCATTGGATCTGCTTTTCCCTTTTCTATGAGCTTAACTTTGAAAAATGCGGTGCATGAAGCAGCTGTTGACGCAATGGGTTGTAAGGAAAAAGAGGTGACGGTTCTTTTGTCACCTGCTTGTGCAAGTTATGACCAATTTAAAAATTATGAAATGCGAGGTGAAGCATTTGTCTCTTTTGTGATGCAGTTACAATAAAAAAGCATCAGTTATAAAAAAATATTTTTGCGTTAAGACTCCAGAATCTTTTTTTGTGTAATTTAGTTTTTAAAGTGTTTGTTAAATAGGCTGGGGAACCATATCACTTTAAGATAATTTATAAAATGGATAAGGTGGATACCATGGTTACGCGCGCAGATAGAGATCCAATTGCTAATTGGTGGTGGACGATTGATCGCTCTATCTTTGCAGCTTGTTTAATTTTAATGGGTATTGGCATTATGCTATCTTTTGCTGCCAGCCCTATTATTGCAAAAAAAATCGGAATTGCTGATAGTTTTTATTTTGTTCGGTGGCATATCATTTTTAGCATTTCAGCATTTTTTACGATGGTTACCATTTCTTTTTTTTCGCTTTCTAATATTCGTCGTTTATGTGCTCTTTTGCTCATTGTAACGCTTGCTCTTATGGTTGCAACCTTATTTTTTGGTCCAGAATTAAAGGGAGCACGGAGGTGGATTCAGCTATTTGGTTTTTCTGTACAGGCTTCAGAGTTTATGAAGCCAGCTTTTGTGGTTATGTCTGCTTGGCTTTTTTCAGAACAGATACGCAGGAGGGGAATTCTGGGTTATACGTTAGCGATTCTACTTTATGCCATTTGTTGTGTGCTTCTGGTTTTGCAGCCTGATATTGGACAAACAGTTTTAATAAGTGCAACATGGGGGGGGCTGTTTTTTATTGCTGGTGTACCTCTTACCATTATTTTTCTCTTTCTCATTTTAGGCGTTGTAGGAATTATTTTAGCTTATCTTTTTCTGCATCATGTGCGCGAGCGTATCAATGGTTTTTTGACAGGTGAAGGGGATACGTTTCAAGTGGATGTAGGACGTGAGGCTATTTTGAATGGTGGTTGGTTTGGGCAAGGTCCTGGGGAGGGAACAGTAAAACGTATCATTCCTGATAGCCATACAGATTTTGTGTTTTCCGTCGCTGCTGAAGAATATGGTATTATCCTTTGTTTATTAATTATGATGCTTTTTGGCTTTATCGTTATGCGTTCATTGTATATAGCCATGAATACACGTGATTCCTTTATACGTCTTGGTATTACTGGCATAGCAATGATGATTGGCTTTCAATCAGCGATTAATATGGCCGTTAATCTTCACTTAATTCCTCCAAAAGGCATGACATTGCCTTTTATTTCTTATGGTGGTTCTTCGATGGTGGCGATTGCGTTTTCAATGGGCATTTTGCTCAGTTTAACACGTCGTTGGCCAGAAGCACGCCTTTCAGCTTTTTCTTCCTCTTCTGTCTTGGATACCCCTTATGAATGATAAAAAAGTTATTGTTTTGGTGGCTGGTGGTACAGGTGGACATCTTTTTCCTGCTGAAGCCCTTTCTGTTGAATTAAGGCAGCGTGGATATGATGTTCATTTAATAACAGATGAAAGAGCACGACCTTTTGTTCAGTGTTTTGATGAAGAGCATATTCATATCGTTTCATCGGCAACATTTATACGACGCCATCCTTTTGCTCTGATAAAGACATTTTGGTCTTTGCTAAGGGGTATGGGGCAATCGTTGGCGTTGTTTTATAAATTACGTCCTGCTCTTGTTGGAGGATTTGGGGGGTATCCTAGCTTTCCTCCTCTTTTTATTGCGGCCCTAACGAGGCGTGTAACATTTATTCATGAACAAAATGCTATTATGGGGCGTGCCAATCGGGTGTTGGCAATTTTTGTGCGTGCAATCGCTGGTGGTTTGTTGTCGCCAAATGGCGCTTATGCTCGTAAAATACTTTTGACGGGGAATCCTGTCCGTGAGGCTGTGCTGAAGGCGGCCAAAATTCCTTATCATCCCTCAACTGGTGAAGAGCCATTTCATTTTTTGATTTTTGGAGGTAGCCAAGGGGCTTCTGCTTTTTCACATATTGTTCCAGAAGCTATTGCTTTATTCGATGATAAGAACCGTAAACGTTTACGAATTGTGCAGCAAGTTCGAGGGGAAGCAGAAGGGTTAATCAAAATCTATCGTGATATGGGCGTACAAGCAGAGGTAGCTCCTTTTTTTGATGATATGGCTGAACGTATGGCACATGCCCATTTTATTTTGTCGCGTGCTGGGGCTTCATCTGTTTGTGAGATAGCGGTGATTGGTAGACCTGCTTTGCTTGTTCCCTATCCCCATGCTTTAGATCATGATCAGGCTGCCAATGCAGCTCTGCTTGCTCGTGTAGGTGGTGCGCAAATTGTATCAGAAAAAGATTTAAATGCACAAAAGCTTTTTTCTCTTTTAATGCACGCTTGTTGTGCGCCCCATTTATTGGAAAAACAAGCGCTTGCTGCAAAAAAAGTTGGGCAACCTCATGCAACCCGTTGCCTTGCTGATATGGCTGAATCCTTAATTGCAGGGCGATTGTTGTCAGATATAAAAGAGGAGCTTTTAAATGAAAATGCCACTTGATATAGGCGTTATCCATTTTATCGGAATCGGGGGGATCGGTATGAGTGGAATTGCGGAGGTTTTTTATAATCTTGGCTATAAAGTTCAAGGGTCAGATCAAGTTGAAAGTACAAATGTTGAACGTTTGCGGAAAAAAGGAATTAACGTTCATATAGGTCATTGTGCTGAAAACTTAGGGAATGCAGAGGTTGTTGTTTTTTCTACTGCCGTTAAAAAAACAAATCCTGAGTATATTGCTGCAAAGGAAAGACATTTGCCGCTTGTTAGACGTGCAGAAATGCTGGCGGAGCTGATGCGGTTTCGGCGTGCAATTGCGGTGGGTGGTACACATGGTAAAACAACAACCACATCAATGGTCGCAGCCCTTCTTGATGCCGGTCATTTTGATCCAGTGGTAATTAATGGTGGTATTATTAATGCTTATGGTACGAATTCTCGTACAGGAGATGGCGATTGGATGATTGTTGAAGCTGATGAGAGTGATGGTACATTTTTAAAGCTGCCTGCTGATATTGCTGTTATTACTAATATTGACGCTGAGCATTTGGATCATTATGGAAGTTTTGATGCTGTGCGTGACGCTTTTCGGCAATTCGTAGAAAATGTTCCTTTTTATGGTTTTGCTGTTTTGTGCCTTGATCATCCAGAGGTTCAGTCATTGGCGGGCCGTATTGATGATCGTTGGGTGATCACTTATGGTGCAAATCCACAAGCGGATGTTCGTTTTCTTAATCTTTCGATGGATGGTCAAAAAACGCATTTTGATGTTCTTGTTCGCTCACGCAAAACAGGAAGAAAGATTGAGTTGAAAAATTTGCTTTTGCCCATGGCAGGACAGCATAATGTTGCTAATGCAACGGCGGCTATTGCTATTGCGCATGAACTTGGCATTTCAAATGAAGCTATAAAAAGGGGCTTAGCAGAATTTGGCGGAGTAAAACGGCGTTTTACGCGAACAGGAAGTTGGCGGGGTATTGAAATATTTGATGATTATGGACATCATCCTGTTGAAATAAAGGCTGTTTTGCGTGCAGCACGTGAGAGTGCAAAAGGGCGTGTTATTGCCATTGCACAACCCCATCGGTATTCACGTTTGTATCATTTATTTGATGATTTTGCTGCTTGTTTTAATGATGCAGATACAGTGTTGATTACGCCTGTTTATGCGGCTGGTGAAGAGCCTATTGTAGGATTTGGTTCTCAAGAATTGGTAGAGCATATTAAAATGGTGGGTCATCGTGATGTGCGCTTGATACATAGTCTGGAAGATGTCGTGTCTCTTGTCTCAAAACTTGCTCAGGCAGAGGATTATGTTGTTTTTCTTGGTGCTGGCAATATCACACAATGGGCTTGTGCGTTGCCTCATCAGTTAGCGGTATTGGATGGTCATGATAAATTTTCAGCACATTGATGGTGAGGCGCTATTGGCGCAATTGCAACCGCTGTTGGGTGGCGTGAGAGGCAAACTTACACCTAATGTTGAAATGCGTAAAGTAACGTGGTTTCGCACGGGCGGGTTGGCAGAGCTTTTTTATCAGCCTGTTGATGAGGCAGATTTAGCAGTTTTTCTGCAAAATCTTCCTGAATCTATCCCTGTAACAATTGTGGGAATTGGTTCTAATCTTCTGGTGCGTGATGGGGGCGTTCCTGGTGTTGTGATTCGTCTTTCGCCAAAAAATTTTGGGCAAGTGCAGCAAGTTTCTCCAAAAGGCTTTTTAGTTGGTGCTGGTACGGCGGATAAACATTTAGCTGCTGCCGCTTTAAAGGCAGAAGTTGCAGGTTTTCATTTTTATCATGGTATTCCTGGTGCTCTTGGAGGAGCTCTCAAAATGAACGCGGGTGCGAATGGTGTTGAAACCGCAGCGCGTGTTGTCGAGGTCTATGCGCTGGATCGTAAAGGACAACGTCATATCTTGAGTTTGAAAGATATGCATTATTCCTATCGCCATTGTGATATTCCTAAAGATTTTATTTTTACAGCTGCTTTATTGGAAGGAAAACTTGGTAATAAAGATGATATTCGTGCTGCTATGGATGAAGTTTCCCTCCACAGAGAAACTGTACAACCTATTCGTGAAAAGACAGGAGGATCAACTTTCAAAAATCCTGAGAATGGATCTGCGTGGCGCGTGATTGATGAAGCAGGGTGTCGAGGTTTACGGATTGGTGGCGCTCAAATGAGTGAAATGCACTGTAATTTTATGATTAATACAGGGCAAGCAACAGGATATGATCTTGAAGCATTGGGAGAAACAGTGCGTGCGCGTGTTTTTGCAAATTCAGCCCACCTTTTACAGTGGGAAATAGAGCGTATCGGTCAATTTGAGCGTGGTCGAAGTGTTTCTCCTTTTGATCCATTTCATTGATTTATTGTTCACTAAAAAAGTGCAAATAAAAAATTGAGTCATTTCAAAGAGATAATAAAAAATTTCTATTAAGAATCAATAAATTAACAAAGAATCTCTTGCATCAGGCTTTTGAGTCTGATTCATTATGCAAAATGCTAGGTTATTGATTCGCAAGGATAAACCTTGTTTTTTCTGTATGTGGTGCTGATGTATTTTATATAGACTACATATAGTATGCGAAAGAGGGTGATTTATTATGAGAGATAAACATATAGCTGTGTTAATGGGAGGTTTTTCTTCTGAACGGTCTGTAAGTTTATCTTCAGGGGCGGCTTGTGCTGATGTTCTAGAGCTGCAGGGGTATCGCGTGAGCCGCGTGGATGTTGACGCTCATATTGCTTCTGTTCTTGAAAAGTTGCAGCCCGATATTGTCTTCAATGCATTGCATGGTCCATTTGGTGAAGATGGTCGGATTCAGGGGATTCTTGAATATTTAAAAATTCCTTATACCCATTCTGGTGTGATGGCATCCGCTTTGGCAATGGATAAGGGACGTGCAAAAATTATCGTTGAAAATGTTGGGGTTTGTGTTGCTCCTTCTCGTATCATGAGCCGCTTTGCTTTGGGACAAACACACCCCATGGAGCCTCCTTATGTAATTAAACCTGTGTGTGAAGGATCAAGTTTTGGTGTTGTTATTGTCCAGGAAAATGAAGCTGTACCGCCGCATAATATTGGGGGAGCTGAGTGGGGGTATGCCGATGAGGTGATGATTGAAAAATATATTCCTGGTCGTGAATTGACTTGTGCTGTTTTGGGGAATGAAGTGCTGGATGTGTGTGAAATTCTTCCCGATAAACACTTTCCATTCTACGATTATGACTCGAAATATAAAATGGGTGGTTCTCTTCATATTTGTCCTGCACAACTTTCACTAAATATTTACCAAAGTGTGCAAAGAATGTCTTTAGCAGCCCATCAGGCGATAGGGTGTCGAGGTGTTAGCCGTTCTGATTTTCGTTTTGATGAGAAAACGGGAGAATTGGTTTGGCTTGAAATTAATACGCAACCCGGTATGACATCGACGTCTCTTCTTCCTGATATTGCAAAAGCGAGCGGCCGTACTTACGGCGATATTGTTCAATGGATGGTGGAGGACGCATCATGTATGCGTTGAATGTTAATAAAACAAATGTTCCGATGGAGGTGCTTTCAGTGCCGGCTTTGCCACGTCTTTATCGTCGTTTTCTTCGGTTTATGTTTGAGTTTGTTTTTGTCAATATTCATATTCCACGCCATTTCGGCTCTTTTGCTGTTGTATGGTTTTTCTTGGTTACGGCTTTTTATGGACTTTCATCGAGTGGTCAGATGGCTGTGATCGTAAATACGATCATATTGGATAGTAGTTTTGTGGTCACTCATGTCGATATAAGCGGTAATAAGCGCTTAACAAAGCAGGATATTTTTAAAATTTTAAAACTTGATGTTGCGCCTTCTATATTCACTTTTGATGTTGAAAGAGCACGTTCTCTTTTGGAAAAACAGGCTTGGGTGCAATCGGCTAATGTTCAGAAAATTTATCCCAATAGAATGCGCATTTCCATCGTGGAGCGTGAACCCTATGCCATTTGGCAACATGATAGCATAGTGGATATTGTTGATAATACAGGTCGTGTCATTGTGCCCTTTAAAGGGGAAATTGTTCGGGATTTACCTCTTGTGGTGGGGCAGGGTGCGCAAAATGCTGCTAAAGGATTTATTCAAGCGCTGTCAGTTTATCCAGAAGTATATGATCGTATTCGTGCTTTTGTGCGGGTAGGTAATCGACGTTGGGATCTTGTTTTGGATAATGGAATGCGCGTTATGTTGCCTGAAAATGGTGCACTTGAAAGGCTTTCCTCTCTTATTTCGTCCGGTACAATGCAGGATCTTTTATCGCGCGATATTCTCAGTGTTGATTTACGTCTTGCTGATCGAATTACTGTTTCTTTGTCAGATGAAACGTTGGAGCGTTATAACGCTACTGTAGCAGAAGAAGAACGTATTTTAAAGGCACGAAAGGCAGGAAACCCATGATGTTGCTTAGATCACATCATCTGGGAGGGCGTAAAACACGTTTTTTAACGGTGCTTGATGTCGGTTCAAGTAAGATTGTTTGTCTTATTGCTTGTTTGCGTCCTTTGAAGCATGCGCACTATTTACATGGTCGTACACATTCTACGGAAATTCTAGGCTTTGGAGTGCAGCGTTCACGTGGTATTAAATCTGGTGTTGTCATGGATATGTTTGCAGCAGAACAATCAATAAGATTGGCTGTTGATGCGGCAGAAAAAATGGCAGGTTTGGTGGTGGATTCAGTGATTGTGAATTTTTCCTCAAGTCGATTACAAAGTGCTTTGATTAATGGAAAGGTCCATTTGAATGGTCGTGAAGTCACCAAGCGTGATATGCGTATGGCCTTTTCAGATGTTTCGCGTAAAGCTTTTGATGCTGAACGTCATGTTATGCACTCAGTTCCAGTTTCTTATGTATTGGATGGAGATAAAGGAATTTCTGACCCTGTTGGAATGGCAGGGGAAACATTTGGTGTTGACGTGCATGTGGTAACAGCAGAAACAGCTTCTTTGCGTAATTTAGAAACTTGTATTAATCGTGCACATTTGAGTGTTGAAGCAATGGTTGCTACTCCCTTTGCAAGTGGTCTTGCTGTCTTGATGAATGATGAGGCGCATTTAGGGGCTGCATGTATTGATTTTGGTGGTGGAACAACAACATTTTCAGTGTTTTTTGAGGGAAAATTTATTCATGCGGATGCTCTTGCTGTTGGGGGGCATCATGTCACTCTTGATGTTGCGCGCGGATTTTCTATGTCTTTAACAGAGGCGGAACGTTTAAAAGTTGTTTATGGTTCAGCACTTCTAACAAGCGCTGATGAGCGGCAAATGATTAATGTAGCAGAAATTGGGAATGAACAGCGTGAAACTCAATATCCTCGCGCGGTTCTTGGGCGTATCATTCGTGCGCGTGTTGAAGAAATTTTAGAAATGGTCCGTGATTGTTTAAATCGTTCTGGTTTTGGTCACATCATTGGTAAACGTGTTATTTTGACTGGGGGAGCAAGCCAGTTAACAGGATTGCCAGAAATGGCACGTACTATATTAGGAAGAAATGTTCGTATCGGGCGGCCTTTAGGTATTTCGAGGCTTCCTTCTCTTGCAAAAGGGGCGGCGTTTACATCTGCTGTTGGGTTGTTAATTTATCCGCAATTGGTGGGTTTTGAAGAAAAAACAATGCAGGCGGCAGGAAATCATTTATCGATGGGCACGCGTGGGTATTTTCAGCGTGTTGGTCAGTGGTTGCGTGAGAGTTTTTAGTTAAGTCTAGTTGGATAAATTTCATCGCTTTGGCTTGCGGTGTCTTATGAGAAGGAAAAGAAAATGACGATTAATCTGCATCGGCCAGATATCGCGGAATTGAAGCCACGCATTACCGTTTTTGGTGTTGGAGGTGGTGGCGGGAATGCCGTGAATAATATGATAAATGCTGGTCTTCAGGGAGTTGATTTTGTTGTTGCAAATACGGATGCACAGGCTTTGGCTATGTCAAAGGCTGAACGTGTTATCCAACTTGGAGCAGCTGTGACAGAGGGTTTGGGTGCTGGTGCTTTACCGGAAGTTGGACAAGCGGCGGCAGAGGAATGTATTGATGAAATTATTGATCATCTTGCAGACTCTCATATGGTTTTCATTACTGCTGGTATGGGGGGAGGAACTGGAACAGGGGCTGCTCCTGTTGTTGCTCGCGCAGCACGTGAAAAAGGTATTTTGACTGTTGGTGTTGTGACAAAGCCGTTTCAGTTTGAAGGCGCACGTCGTATGAAAACGGCAGAGGCTGGTATTGAAGAATTACAAAAGTCTGTCGATACATTGATTGTTATTCCCAATCAAAATCTTTTCCGTATTGCAAATGATAAGACAACGTTTGCTGATGCTTTTGCTATGGCTGACCAAGTGCTTTATTCTGGTGTTGCTTCCATTACGGATTTGATGATTAAAGAGGGTTTGATTAACCTTGATTTCGCTGATGTTCGCTCTGTTATGCACGAAATGGGTCGAGCTATGATGGGAACGGGTGAGGCATCTGGTGAAGGACGTGCTTTGGCTGCAGCTGAAGCTGCTATTGCAAACCCATTGTTGGATGATACCTCTATGCGTGGGGCGCGTGGTTTACTGATTTCTATTACGGGTGGTCGTGATATGACTCTTTTTGAGGTTGATGAAGCTGCTAATCGTATTCGTGAAGAAGTGGATGCTGATGCGAATGTGATTTTTGGTGCTATTGATGATGAGTCATTGGAAGGTGTTATTCGTGTTTCTGTGGTTGCCACCGGTATTGATCGTGAAGTTAGTGATGTGGTTCAGTCGTCTCATCCTCAGCTTCAAAGGCCTGCTTCTTCAATGCGCAAGAGCGATCCTGGAACGTCACACAGTTCTTTTCATGTTCAGTCATCGCCTCTGCGTTCTGAGTCAATGGTAGAAGTGATCGAATCACTTGAAATAGAGAAGGGTAAACCAACCGGAGAACAGTTCCGTCCAAAAAGTCAAATTTTTGCACATCCTGCAGAAGCAATGACGACACGAAGTGCGACGAATGCTGTTGCGTATGGTTCAAATGCTGTTCAGGAACAGAGATCAAATGTGCCTCGTATGCAAGTAGGTCGTGGTTCTCAACCGGCTATGACAGCTCCCGTGAGTATGGAGGCAACAGCGCATGTTCTTGATGAGATGACAGGGGTTGTGAAGCAAAAAGAAAAGCTAGTGCAACCAAAACAAATGCAACAAATGCAAGCACGCGCTCCAATGCGTATGCCTGAGTTAAAGGATTTTCCTCCTGTTGCTCATGGACAAAGTCAAAGAACATCTGTGACTGATCAAGGTCCTCGTAATCTTTGGCAGCGTTTGAAACAGAGTTTGACGAATCGTGAAGAAGCCGAGCCAGAAGCGAGGCTGGAGCCTGCTGTCAGATCGTCTCAGCAGGAAGAGTCTCGTGTTTACAATAAAAATTCTCAGGCGCTTTCTCAAGATGCTTCTGTTTATGTTCCACGTCGTTCTGGTGAGCTGCACCCTCAGGTACCACAAGATCAGCGTACTTTTATAAGTGAAGAAGATCAGTTGGAAATACCAGCATTTTTACGTCGTCAGGCAAATTAATTGATGAAAAATGAGGCAAAGTAAGAAAAATTATTACCTCTTTGATGATCAGTCAAAAATTATACAGTAAAATATATTGCTATTTTTTGGATAAAATACTTTGTTTTTAAAAAACCGCTTATAATAAGCGGTTTTTTTTATTATTTACTATGAATATTTTTTATAGTTTTATAAATTTTGTTAAAAGATGTAAAAGTAATTTAATAAAACAATATGATGAATTTGGTGCCAAAATATCAGTCGACTCTTAAAAAAGCAGTAACATTTAAGGGGATTGGCGTTCACAGTGGTTGTTTGTCAGTGGTAAAGGTTTGTCCAGCGGATGTTGGGTGTGGTATTATTTTTAAGCGTTGTGGATTAGACGGAACAGAGAAAATATTTCAAGCCCATGCATCGCAAACAGGAGAAACTGAATTATCAACGGTACTTGGAGATGGAGATATAAGGGTTGAAACAATTGAACATTTGATGGCAGCAATTACTGCTTATAATTTGGATAATCTTATTATTGAAGTGTCACATAATGAGATTCCTATTTTGGATGGTTCAGCGTGGCTATATTGCCAAGCTTTTGAAGATGTTGGCATTGTACAGCAAAATGCGTTACGTTCTTATTTCATTATAAAAAAACCGTTGCGGGTTGAAGGAGCTCATGGTGTTGCAGAGCTTTTGCCATTCGATGGACGTCGTTTTGATATAACGATCTCTTTTCCTTCTTCTGCTATTGGTAAGCAACATTTCAGTTTTGACCTTACCACACGAGGGTTTAGAGATGATTTGTCACGTGCGCGCACTTTTGGTTTTATCAAAGACGTGGAAAAATTAAGGCTTTCTGGAAAGGCGAGAGGCGCTTCTTTGGAAAATTCTCTTGTTATTGACCTTAATGATAAAATTTTAAATCCGGATGGTCCTTATTGGGAGAATGAATGTGTTCGGCACAAGATGCTTGATGCGATTGGTGATACTGCTTTGCTTGGGGCGCCTTTTATTGGATTATTTCGTTCTTATTGTAGTGGACATAGAATTAATGCGCAATTGGTGAAGGCTGTTTTGGCAGACGAATCACATTACGAAAAAAGCTTTTTAGATAAAGAGTAAAAAAATTGACAAGATTTTTTTATCGTTTATTTGATTTTTAAGGGGATGATTGACCTAAACTGCTAAATTGGTTATGTGGATTTTAAAGTGATATGGTATAAGACCTTTTATAACTTGTTTTTGCTACAAGGTGATATTCTGTGGAGGCCGGGAAAACTATGAAAAAATCTCATGTGTGCATTGGAAATATGACATATAGAAAATCTAACATTGTACGCAAGATATTGGGGGTGGTGCTTTTGGGAAGCACCTGTATGTTGGCGGGATGCCTCTTTAAAGAGAAAAATACTCTTGATCCATCTGCTTACGTTTTGAAAATAGAGCCACCAGATGTTTTATATAATCAGGCGCTTGCTAGCCTTGAGAGTGGGAAGCTTGGGGATGCATCGAAGAAGTTTTTGAAGATTGAAAAGCAGTATGCTTATACAGACTGGGGACGTAAATCTTTAGTTATGGGGGCTTTTACTAATTATCGACTCGGAAAGTATGATGATTCAATTAGTATGGCTCAACGCTATATTACTCTTTATCCAGGGTCGACTGACTCGGCTTATGCGTACTATATTATTGGTCTTTCTTCTTTCCGTCGGATTCCTGATGTTACGCGTGATCAACGTGATACGAAACGCGCTATTGCTGCTATGCAGCTCCTTATAGAGCGTTATCCTAATTCTGAATATGTCAAGGATGCTAAGGATAAAATACGTTTTGGGCGCGAGCAGCTGGCTGGCAAAGAAATGCAGATTGGTCGTTATTATGAAGAGGGGCGGCGCTACCTTGCGGCAAGTAGACGGTTTCGTACCGTGGTTGAAGAGTATTCCGATACAAATCAAATTGAAGAAGCGCTTTTCCGCTTGACTGAGGTTAATCTTGCTCTCGGCTTAACGGCGGAAGCACAGACGGCAGCAGCTATTTTAGGACGTAACTATCCCAAAAGTGAGTGGTATAAATTTTCTTATAATCTCTTGCAGAAGAATAAAATATCGCCACGCGAGCATAAATCTTCTTGGATCTCAAATGCTTTAGGTGGTGATAAGAAGAGGGTACGTTGATTCTCTATGCTGGTACAGCTTTCGATTCATAATATTGTTTTGATCGAAACGCTCGATATTCATTTTACGGCGGGGTTGACTGTTTTAACTGGAGAAACAGGTGCGGGGAAGTCCATTCTCCTTGATGCTTTATCACTTGCTCTAGGGGGGCGGGGTGATGCTTCGCTTGTGCGTCATGGTGCTGAGCGCGGGCAGGTCACAGCTGTTTTTGATGTGTCTGTTTCACATCCTGCACGTCAACTTATTCGTGAGAATGGTCTTGATGATGAGGGTGATATTATTTTACGACGTGTGCAATCAAGTGATGGACGCAGCCGTGTTTTTATTAATGATCAGGTGTCTAGTGTTGCATTGATGCGGAGTGTTGGCCGTTTGCTGGTTGAAATTCATGGACAACATGATGATCGTGCGCTTGTTGATGTTGCTACACATCGCCAATTATTAGATGCCTTTGGTGGTCTTGAGGATGAAGTGGAAAATTTGCGTCAGTGTTATTACACATGGCGTGAATTTGAGGAGCGTTTGCAACGGCAGCGTCTTAAAGTAGAGAGCGCTGTACGTGAGGTTGATTATCTTCGTGCGTGTATAGAAGAGCTTGAAAAGCTTGATTTTAAAGTTGGTGAAGAGGAGGCTCTTTCTCTTCGTCGTGCCGATATGCTTAAATTAGAAAAAATAGCGACGGATATTAAAGAAGCGGATGATCTTTTAACGGGTCAAAAATCACCAATCCCAGTGCTTTCTAATTTGGTGAGGCGTTTGGAGCGGAAAATTCCTGAAGCACAAGAGCTTATTGCACCAGTGGTGAAATCTATTGATGAGGCATTGCATGCACTTGCAACAGCACAAGAAGGTATTGAGACGGCAATACGAGCATTAGATTTTGAACCTGATGAATTAGAACGGATAGAAGAGCGTCTTTTTTCTCTTCGGGGTTTTGCTCGTAAATATCAAGTTTCTGCGGATGAATTGGTTCAGTTACGCGATAAGATGGATGCTGAATTGGCTGATTTTGAAGAGGCTCAGATTATATTGACACGTTTTGAAAATGAGGCAAAACAAGCACAAAAAAATTATGATATGTTAGCACAAGCGTTGTCAGTAAAACGTCAAGAGGTTGCAAAGCGCTTGTCTGAAAGCGTGATGACTGAGTTACCGGCATTGAAATTAGAGAGGGCTGAGTTTATTGTTGAAATGCAAAGTGATATCGAAAAGCGGAGTGCAGAGGGATGTGATCGCATTGAATATTGGGTGCGAACAAATCCTGGAACACGTGCTGGACCGATGCTTAGTGTGGCTTCTGGCGGTGAATTGTCTCGTTTTTTGTTGGCATTAAAAGTTGTTTTATCTGATCGAGGATCAGCACCGACGCTGATCTTTGATGAAATTGATACAGGCGTTGGGGGTGCTGTTGCAGCTGCTATTGGGCAACGGTTGCAACGCTTATCAGAACATGTCCAGGTTTTCGCTATTACGCATGCTCCACAGGTTGCATCGAAAGCGCATGGTCATTTTCTTATTTCAAAAATTGAGAGTCATGATAAAGGACGCTTTGTTACTGCTATTCATAAAATGGAAGAGCATGAACGTGCAGAAGAAATTGCTCGTATGTTGGCAGGAGAACAGATTACTGAAGAAGCGCGTGCAGCGGCTCAAAAGCTTCTAGCATGAAGGTAATTAGTCAGCGATAAAAATACTGGAAAGCTTGTATTTATTGAGATTTACTTTATGAGGAGGCGCGGAGATCATCCTTGTGGCAGTGCTCGTAATTTGGAATAGATTTTATGAACAAAGATGCAGATAAAAATCTCACAGCTGTTGAAGCAGAAAGTGAATTAGAGTGGTTGGCAAAAGAGATTGCACGTCATGATGTGCTTTATAATCGTGATGATCAGCCTGAAATTTCTGATGCAGAATATGATGCTTTGCGCCGCCGTAATGCAGAAATTGAAGCTCTTTTTCCAGAGCTTATTCGTGTTGATTCTCCTTCACATAAAATTGGGGCACCAATTTCTGAAAAGTTTGAAAAATCTGTTCATGCACAGCCAATGCTTTCACTGGATAATGCGTTTAGCTTTGAAGATGTTACTGAATTTGTTGAGCGTATTCGTCGTTTTTTACGGCTTCCAGAAACACAGGTGTTGGAAATAACAGCGGAGCCAAAAATTGATGGTTTATCTTTGTCTTTACGCTATGAAAAGGGGCGGCTTGTGGGGGCGGCAACGCGTGGGGATGGAACTGTCGGTGAAAATGTGACGGCAAATGCCCGAACCATTGCTGATATTCCACAAGTTTTGCAAGGTGATTTTCCTAATATAATTGAGGTGCGTGGTGAAGTTTATATGGGGCGGGAAGATTTCCAAGCATTAAATATCAGCCAACAAGAGAAGGGCAAGTTAACCTTTGCCAATCCTCGAAATGCGGCAGCTGGTTCACTCCGTCAGCTTGATTCACGGATAACCGCTAGCAGAAAGCTTCAGTTTTTTGCTTATGCTTGTGGTGAGGTGAGTGAAATATTGGCAGAAAGTCAAATGGAGATGATGAAAAAGCTAAAAGAATATGGCTTTGTTATCAATCCATTAACAAAAGCCTTTAAGACGTTAGAAGAAATTATTTCTTATTATCACGATATCGAAGAATGCCGTCATTCTTTAAGCTATGATATTGATGGTATTGTTTATAAGGTTAATGATTTGATGCTCCAAAAGCGCTTGGGGTTTGTTTCTCGTTCGCCGCGTTGGGCAATCGCGCATAAATTTCCAGCAGAAAAGGCGATAGCGCTTTTGAAAGATATTGACATTCAAGTTGGTCGCACGGGAGCTTTGACACCTGTTGCACGTCTTACGCCTATTACTGTTGGTGGAGTGGTGGTGACCAATGCTAGTTTGCATAATGAAGATTATATTAAGGGAATTGGTCATAAAGGAGAGCCTATTCGTGAAGGACGTGATATCCGTGTAGGCGATAGCGTGATTGTACAACGTGCTGGTGATGTGATCCCTCAAGTTATTGATGTTATTATTGAAAAACGCCCGAAAGATGCTGCTGTCTTTATTTTTCCTCATTTGTGTCCAGCTTGTGGGAGTCATGCTGTTCGTGAAGTGGGAGAAGCTGTGCGTCGCTGTACAGGGGGGCTTATTTGTCCTGCACAGGCGATTGAGCGTATTCGTCATTTTGTTGCGCGCAATGCTTTTGATATTGAGGGCTTGGGTAAAAAACAGGTAGAGTTTTTTTTCTATGCTCAAGATGAAGCGCTTTGTATTCATACACCAGCTGATATTTTTACTTTAGAACGTCGCCAAGAAAAATCTTTGATACGTTTAGAAAATATAGAAGGTTTTGGGACTGTTTCAGTTCGCAAATTGTATGATGCCATTAATGCACGTCGCGAAATTCCTTTAAGCCGTTTTTTGTTTGCATTGGGGATTCGCCATGTTGGAGAGGTGAATGCACGCCGCCTTGCGCGTACTTATAAAAATTATACAGCTTTTGAAACTGCGGCTATGGGAGCACTTATGCCACGTGATGAGATTAATACAGAAGGAAATGAGGCTTGGATAGAGCTTACCAATATCGAAGGAATTGGACCACAGGTAGGGAGCGCAATTGTTGATTTTTATCAAGAAGCGCATAATCGTGAGGTTTTGTCTGTTTTACTTGAAGAAGTAACCCCTCTTGATGAGGAGCCTATCACGACAGCTTCTTCCCCAATAGCAGAGAAGACAATTGTTTTTACAGGAACTTTGGCGCATATGTCACGCGATGAAGCAAAAGCATTGGCAGAGCGATTAGGGGCCAAAACATCTGGTTCACTTTCTAAAAAAACAGATCTTCTTGTTGCAGGACTTGGAGCGGGCTCCAAATTGGCTAAAGCTGAAGAATTAGGTGTTGAGGTTATCGATGAAGAGACTTGGCTACAGTTGATTGAGGAACATGATGTTTAGAGGGCGTTTTCTAGAAGATGCGTATGCTGTTTGTATGGTTATCTCTCTTACATTTTGGGGGGCTGGAATCAAAAAGGGGATAATAGGGGTTGTTTTTTTGCAAAAATAGAGCGCCATATATTTTGATATTTATTAAGTTATTAAAAAAACATTGAATTTAAATATTAAACTTAAACTCTTATAATTAAGAATATACAAGGTTATTGTTAGTAAAAGATATACGTTATCACTGTGAAGCAAGGTAAAAATTGTAACTAAATATGCAGAACTTTTGAATTTAAACGGCGTAATAAGCTGGTTATAATAGGCATTTTAGAAATGAGACGCGGAGGATTACAAAATATAATGAAAATTTCTATATAGCAGAATAAGGCTATAACTCATGTGAAGATGGTGGAGGATAGTTGATAAGCATTATCTGTTACAAGTGTATTCCGTTTTGTTTCAATTTGGAAAGAGCTTTTATCCTATCGGTAAAAAAACTTGAAGTATTTTATAGAAGCATTTTTTGTGATTGCTGATGGTGAATACGCACTTCTCTCTTTAAAAGAGTAGGGTATGGTGTTTTTATAAGAAGCGTTAGAAGATATTTGTGTTGCCTCATTTAAAGGGGTAGTGTTGCCTCTTTTGCCCATTTTTTATCTTCTTCATTTAAGTAAGGTGCATTCATCTGATAAACGCGCGCATGGTAATCATTGAGCCATTGCCGTTCTTCTTGTGTCAAAAGCTCTGGGAGAATGAGTTTTCGATCAATAGGGCAGAGTGTAAGTGTCTCAAACGAAAGCATTTCTATATCCCCGCCATCAATTTTTTGTTCTGGCTTTACAATTATCAAATTTTCAAGACGAATACCAAAAGCACCTTCGCGATAATATCCTGGTTCGTTTGAAAGAATCATACCGGAGATGAGTTCTTGGCATCCTTTGCGGGAAATATTTTGTGGTCCTTCATGAACAGAAAGATAAGACCCAACACCATGACCGGTGCCATGAGCATAATCAAAACCAGCCTTCCACAATGCAATGCGCGCTAGAATATCAATGTCTTGTCCGCGGGTTCCTTTTGGAAAGTAAGCCGTTGAAAGAGCAATCATACCTTTGAGGACAAGCGTGAAACAGCGCTTTTCTTCTTCTCCAATATTCCCAATTGCTACTGTACGTGTGATATCTGTCGTTCCATCACGATATTGTCCGCCTGAATCAACAAGATAAAGTTCACTCGCATTGAGTTGTTTATTTGTTTGTGTCGTTACACGATAATGAATAATGGCGCCATTTTCTCCTGCTGCTGAAATTGTATCAAAAGAAAGATCTTTGAGTTCTTCTCCCATTTCTTTTGCTGTATTTATGCGAAATTCTTCTAATTTTTGAGCAGCAGAAATTTCACTTATTGACCCTGGTGTTTGTTTATCTAACCAGGAAAAAAAACGGGTTAGGGCAACACCATCGCGTAGATGCGCTTTGCGTGCACCATTGAGTTCTGTGTCATTTTTAATGGCACGTGGTAGAGCGGCAGGATCGGTAAGTGTGATGAAAGAGCTATTGTTTTCTTCAATAACAGTTCGTAATTTTTCGCATGTTAGCTGTGGATCTAATGCAAACACTGTCCCTTTTTGAATATACTCTTTGATCTTTGGAATAAGCTGTTCTGGTTCATATAATTTTGCATAACGTTCCAGATATTGTTTCTGTTCTACACCAAGTTTTTTGCTGCTAATGAATAAGGCTGGTGTTTCGTTAAGTGGAATGAGAGCAAAACACAAGATAAAAGGTGTATTGGAAACATCACTGCCCCGTATATTGAATATCCATGCAATAGAGGAGGGATCTGTAAAAATAAAGGCATTTGCATGAGTTTTCTGTATATCTTTGTAAATCAAAGCGAGTTTTTTATCCGTATCGCACCCAGCATATTTGAGAGGGTGAATTGATAAGGCAGATTGTGGAAATGGTGGCTGATCATGCCAGAGCAGGTCAATGGGATTATGTTGAACTGCTACAAGTTTTCCACCGGCTTCTATCTCTAAAGATTTTTTCAACGTTGCTGTAGCGGCAATCGTGTGGAGCCATGGATCAAAACCAATAGAAAGTTTTTGACCATTTTTTTCAAGCCATTGTGAGGGAGGGCAAGTTATGAGATCTTCATAATCAAAAATATCAGGATCAGTTTGTTGGCGAACTTGGAGCTTATATCGCCCGTCTGTAAATATGATGGCTTTGTTTTTTAAAATCACTGCAATCCCAGCTGATCCAGTAAAGCCGGTTAGCCAGCTAAGGCGTTGAGCATGAGGAGGGACATACTCTCCTTGATGTTCATCGCACCGCGGAACAAGAAAACCATCGAGTCCAAGGCGGTCTAGTTCTTTACGAAGAGAGGCAATGCGCTCTAGAGCATAAGCAGGATTTGTTGTTGCCTCAAAAGATTGATACATAACGACGTCCTTTTCTTTTATTTTAGATGTATCGTAACCCATCCTTGCCGGTGGTATGTTTCGATGTGCTTCAGTCCTTGTTTTATATAAGTCTCCAAAACATGGGCATGTTGTTCTTCAAGAATTCCAGAGAGTATAAGTGATCCCCCTTTTTGAAGTGCTTTTACCACTTCTTGCGCAAGTTCAATAAGCGGATTAGCAAGGATATTGGCAACGATGAGATCAAAAGGGGCTCGTGATGCAATCGCATCATGGGCAAAACCTGTTGCTGTAATAGCTGTGATATATTTTTTTACGCCATTGAATTCGATATTGTGTTGTGCAACTTGAATAGCGACAGGATCAATATCGGATGCAAGAACAGTAATTGGTTTGAGCATTGCTATGCCAATGGCTAGTACACCGCTCCCAGTACCGAGATCAAGTGCATTTTGGGGATTTTCGTGTTTCATCACTTTGGCAATCATTTCTAAACAACCTGCTGTTGTTCCATGATGTCCTGTACCGAAGGCTTGATTTGCTTCAATTTCAATAGGCAAAACATTGGATGGAATGTCGCCTCTATTATGGCTTCCATGAAGAAAAAAAGGTCCAGCATGCACAGGTTTTAGTCCTTCAAGGCTTTTTTGTACCCAATCAATGTTGGGTAAAACTTCCATATTAATTTTATCAGGATCTATAGAAAGGATTTGAGCAAAATGTTTCGAAATATGCTCGTAGTTTTCTTGGTCTACATAGAGTGAAAGTTCATATACAGCATTTTGTTCATCTATCTCTGTAAGAGCAAGAGGATAACTTTCTTCGTCAAAGGCTGTGTCTATAAGGGTATAGAACCGTTCTGCTTCATTTTTAGAAGCAGTATAATAGAGGCGAATTTGTTGCGACATACTGTTCTTTCTTTTGATCGGCTTTTTTTAGTTTAAGATGAGTTTTTTTAACCGTTCAATGGCGATTTCATCTTTTAATTCGCTATCGCTTTCTTTCGTGTCATAACGGATAACGCCAGCTAATTTTCCACCTTTTTTGAGTAAAAAAATTGCTGCTGTATGGTTATATGTATAGTTTCCATCTGTTCCAGGGACTTTTTCAGCAACGATGTTAAAGGAATTGACCATTTTATGAACTTTATCAGGATCTCCACTGATCCCAATGATTTTATTGTTAAAATTACTGAGATATTCATGGAGCACTTCTGGTGTATCACGTTCAGGATCAACAGTCACAAACCATATGCCTAATTTATCGGCATTGGGTCCAAGGGCTGTAAGCCATCGATCAAGATTCATCAATGTCGTAGGGCAGATTTCAGGACACATAGTGAAGCCGAAAAAAACTATTGAGGGCTTGCTTCGAATATCAGCCTCAGTGATATTTCTTCCATTAGAATCAGTGAGTGTAAAATTATCACCTAAAGGCTTATTTGTCAGCGCATCATAAATAAAAATACCTGCAAGAAATATGATTGTCAGCCCCAAGATGCGTATTACATTTTTCATAGTTTGACTCTCTTAGATAGATCACGAAATTGTAACATCGGCAGGTTTGTTTTGCAATCTCTGTTTCATGGTTGATTTTATTGGCTTGATTGGTATGTCTTTCCATATCTATTGATGAAACATTGGTGAGGGATGCATGAATATTGAGAACGATCTTCGACTTCATGAAAGTGAGCCTCGTATCCATACGACAGCACGGCTGCATGGTTGTAAATTAGGGCGCTATGTGGAAATTAATGAACGGGTGAGTTTACGGGATGTAACCGTTGGAGATTTTTCTTATTTAGAACGTAATAGTGAGGCTATTTATAGCAATATTGGGCGTTTTTGTTCTATTGCATCTCATGTACGGATGAATGCGTTGGAGCATCCTATGGAACGCGTTTCAACGCATAAAATAACCTATCGTCCTAATGAATATTTTCGTTATATGGCACTTGATCGTTCTTTTCGCGAAAGGCGTTGTGCAAAACGTGTTATTATCGGGCATGATGTGTGGATTGGACATGGCGCGGTTATTATGCCTGGGGTGAAAGTTGGACATGGAGCAATTATTGGTGCTAACGCTGTTATAACGAAAGATGTTATGCCTTATGCGGTTGTCGCTGGTGTTCCTGCTAAACGCTTGCGGATGCGTTTTCCCGATCATGTGATTGAGTGCCTTTTAGAGATGGCTTGGTGGGATTGGTCGCTTGATAAAATTTACGACGCATTGCCTGATATGCAAAATTTACCCATTGAAGTCTTTGTTCGCAAATGGAAATGATAATCAGAATAAAACAAAATGGTCTCTTGAAAAAACTGATGTAGTTTGCTTTTAGTCAAGCTTTGTTTACAAAATTATCCAGTACACGCTTTTCTCCGGCTTTTTCAAACATTATTGTCAATTTATGATCGTCTATTGCTGTAATATGACCATAACCAAATTTTATGTGAAAAATCCGATCATTGATAGAAAAATCTGATGATTCATGAGAGATTGATTGAGTGATAATTTTCCCTTCAACCGTTTTGTTTTTTTGTGAACGCTTTTGTCTTGCTGTTGCATAGTCAGTATAACAGAAGTCGTGATGTTGAAAGGAAGATTTTCCATAACCACCATAGGATGTTTCCATTTCTACAACTTCTATATGTTTTGCTGGTAATTCATCTAGAAAACGGGAGGGGAGAGCAGGTTGCCAAAGTCCATGAATTCTACGATTAGATACAAACCATATATGCAGGTGTTTTTTTGCTCTTGTAAGTCCAACATAAGCAAGACGCCGTTCTTCTTCTAATCCTGAACGTCCACCTTCATCTAATGAGCGCTGATGGGGAAAAAGTCCTTCTTCCCAGCCAGGAAGAAAAACTGTTTCAAATTCAAGCCCTTTGGCTGAATGAAGTGTCATGATGTTGACCGCATCGGTATTTTCATTGTTTTCAGCATCCATAACCAGTGCAACATGTTCCAAAAAACTTTGAAGATTTTCAAATTGTTCCATGGAACGGATCATTTCTTTAAGATTTTCTAGACGTGTAGGAGCCTCTGGTGAGCGATCTTCTAACCACATGGTTGTATAACCAGAATCATCAAGGATAATCTCGGCAAGTTCTTTATGAGGAGTGTCTTGAAGCATATTTTGCCAGCGGCGGAAGTTTTCAATAAGGCTTCGTAACGCACTGCGTGCCTTAGGCTTTAACTCATCTGTTTCAATGATGTCAGCGGCCGCGGAAAAGAGAGGAACAGCACGTGCTCGCGCACTCTCATAAAGAATGCGCAGGGTTGCATCGCCTATGCCGCGTTTCGGTGTATTAATAACACGCTCAAAAGCTAAATCATCAGCAGGTTGGACAACAACGCGTAAATAAGCCATAGCATCACGTATTTCCATTCGTTCATAAAAACGAGGACCACCAATGACGCGGTAGTTAAGACCAAGCGTTACAAAGCGATCTTCAAATTCACGCATTTGGAATGATGCACGCACCAATATAGCCATATGATTTAATGCATGACCTGTTTGTTGTGCTTGTTCAATTTCTTCTCCGATGGCTCGGGCCTCTTCTTGCGAATCCCATGCTGAATGAACTTTTACTTTTTCTTCCTCATTCTTTATTTGTGCAGAAAAAAGGACTTTGCCCAGTCTTTCTTCATTATGAGCAATGAGATGGGAGGCGGTTTTAAGAATATGGGATGTTGAGCGATAATTGCGTTCTAGACGAATAATTTTGGCAGAAGGAAAATCTTTTTCAAAACGTAATATATTCTCGACTTTTGCACCACGCCATCCATAAATGGATTGATCATCATCGCCAACACAACAAAGATTAACATGTTGACCTTGGGGATGTTGTGCCAAAAGGCGAAGCCAAAGATATTGTGCTGTATTTGTATCTTGATATTCATCGACAAGAATATAGCGAAATTGAGAATGATATTCGCGAAGAATATCTGGATTATGTTGGAAGATAGAGATAGAATGAAGCAGAAGATCGCCAAAATCACAAGCATTAAGATCTTTTAATCGATTTTGATAACTGTGATAAAGTTCGCGTCCCATGCCGTTGCCAAAGGAATGAGAATCACTTTTTGAGATATGTTCTGGTGAAAGTCCTTGATTTTTCCAAGAATCAATCATCGTGGCAAGGTTTCGTGCGGGCCAACGCTTATCGTCTAGTCCCTGAGCTTGAATAAGCTGTTTTAAAAGTCGAAGAACATCATCGCTATCAAGAATTGTAAAGTTTCTTTTTAAACCAACAAGCTCTGCGTGACGGCGTAAAATTTTAGCACCAGTGGAGTGAAAAGTTCCAAGCCAAGGCATACCTTCAACAATTTCTCCAATAAGTTCACCAATACGTATTTTCATTTCACGTGCTGCTTTGTTGGTGAAAGTGACAGCAAGTATTTGCTGAGGAGAGGCAAGTCCAGAGCGTAAAATGTGAGAAATACGGGTTGTTAAAACGCGCGTTTTTCCTGTACCTGCACCCGCAAGAACTAAAAGAGCTCCCTCAGTATTCATAACAGCTTGTTGCTGTTCTGGATTGAGTTGTTCTAAATAGTCCGTGTTATATGATTTTTGTTCTTTTAGAGTATGGGAGAAAAAACCAGAGCTCTTCTTATCATGGTCTGGAGGGGAATCTTCTTCAAAGAAAGGTATGTTGTGATCAGAAAAATTACTCATTATATCTCTTTTGTAGTCTTTTTTTCATTGAAGTTCTAGATTAAAAAAACTTCTCTTAAAAAAGTCACAACAGCTTCAGTTGAATAAACAAAAAGAGAACGTAAAAAATAAGCATAAACATTAAAGGCGTTGGGTGAGAACGCTTTGAAGGGCATAAACGCGTAAGGAAGCCGAAAGATTGACTTGTTGTGGTCTTTTGCTATCAATATCAGTGATAATAAAGGCTAAAGATTGTCCTTTTTTGCGGGCTATATCTTTTAGAATATCTAAAAATGGTGGTTCTAAAGAGACGCTTGTTGCGTGTCCATCAACGCGAACAGATATCTTTCGTGGAATGACTTTTGACCAATCGATAGAATTATTTTCGTGCATTTTTCCACCTTTATTCGTCGTTTCGTAAACGATTTTGATCAAGAAATTTTTGCGTTTTTAAAGATTTTTGTTGCTCAAAAAATTTTTCAGTTTTTGTTCGTCCAAAACGATAACGATTTTGCTCAGCACGAAGAGATTTTTCTGTACGTTTTTTTTGTTTTCGAAATTGGCGAAGATTAATCAATTCAGTCATGAAAAAATTTACTTTTTCCGAAAAGAGTCTAAAGAGACAACATCAGCACTTTGTTTTGTATCGTTATTTGAAGATTCTTTATTTGTACTGAAATTTTGTTCTTTTGTAAGCGTATTTTCTTTTTTTTGTGTGTTTGATAAGGTAATGGGCGTAGTTGAGGTATTTTCTGAATTTTCACTTTCTCCAGAGGCAGGATTTGAGGGCAGATCAAATGCTGCTTCAAATGCTGCTATAGGATCATAAAAGACCTGAATGGAAGTAAAAGGAATCACGAGCTTTTCGGTTATTTCCCTGAAGGAGAGGGTTACTTCGAAAGCTGTTTCTGAAACACTGAGATCTCTAAACTGATGTTGTAAAACGATTGTCATTTGCTCGGGATAGCGATTTTTTAGCCGAGGAGAAATTTTAACGCCTGGGGCATTCGTCAAAAAAGTTATAAAAAAATGATGATTTCCCGGAAGACCTGCTTTGCTAACTTCCGATAAAACTTTACGGATAACTCCACGAAGCGCATCCTGAACGAGAATATCGTAACGGATTTGATCTTTAACCATCGAAGTTTATTCCTTTTATTTCACGTAGCAGAACGGGGCGTATTGATA
Source organism: Bartonella sp. PS17NMGDW (assembly GCF_042193555.1). Classification (NCBI taxonomy): domain Bacteria; kingdom Pseudomonadati; phylum Pseudomonadota; class Alphaproteobacteria; order Hyphomicrobiales; family Bartonellaceae; genus Bartonella; species Bartonella sp. PS17NMGDW. The sequence goes on from NZ_JBHILY010000006.1 coordinate 81,812, forward strand.
TTGTGTGATAGAATACGTTTTAAAATTAGCAATATTTTGTCTACGATGCACCTCAATAAATCGAATAAATACGAAACTCTATGGTAAATAATGTCTGATAATGTCTGAAAGATCAATCAATAACATTTAAAAAAGTGAAGGCTTCTGTTGCCAGGTGCCTCCGAACCCCGCTTAAACCTGCGATGGTTTAAGACTTAAATTGAAACATTCGCACTGCATTAAGCAGCGAGACGTGCTTCCGCATAGTTGTCATTTGCAACTACTCATTTAGTCCGATAACGGTGGTACTATGCCGAGTAAAAGAGCAATCTTTACGCCCTTGTCGATCCTATTTCGCCCCCACCAAAATATAATTTTGGCCTCTTATATTTTGGTGGAGGCGCCGGGTACCGCCCCCGGGTCCAATGAGTTTATTTCATTGTCCATTTATTACCATAGCTGGTAAACCAGCTCTTTAAATATAGATGAAGAACAGTCTTAGGAAAAGGGGGGGTTGTTAATATTTTTAATGCTCTAATTATTTATGGAGCTATATGACGCGGCTGTAAAGTATAGTCCGCTGATTTTTGGAGAGGAGATGATGCAAAATGACAAATAATCTAGCAGATATTAAATTATATGATTCAAATCCCGATGAAGCAGCAATAGAACGACTTAGCCGTCGTTTAGCTTTGGTGATGAAAAAACAAGATGCATCACTTGTTGCTACATCGGATCCAAAAGAGTTAGAGCAGGTTGAAAAATGGGTTCAAGATGTTTTAGAAGCTGATGAGAAGAGTGCTAAAATGGCTGTCTCAAAAGTGGCTGAAATGATGTCTGGAGAGCGTAGAAAAAGTCGTATGACTTTTTATTATCTAGTTGCTAAGCACCTTAATGCACTTCATAAAATTTAAACAATATTAAATTTGTGATAATGATAAAAAAGCCCAATTTCTTGGGCTTTTTCGTTGATAAAAAGGTTTAATGTTTTTCATCCTCTTGGAGGTATCCCCCTTTACGCATACTCGGGACAAAGAGAAGAGCAATGAATGCCATGATCATCACAACGGTTATATAAAAATAAAAGAGTGATTCATGACCATACTTTTTTAATCCAAGCGCAACGTATTCAGCAGAACCACCAAATAAGGCGTTGCCAATGGCATGAGAGATGCTAACGCCTAATGCGCGTATTGAAGAGGGAAACATTGCTGATTTTACGACACCAGAGATGGATGTATACATGCTCATAATGAAGAGCAAGCCAATAATGACGGAAAAGGCAACCCATATACTATGCGTATTACCGATTATCCAGAGTCCAGGAAATGTAAAGATGACAGAGAGTATACTCCAAATGATAAGTAAAGTTTTTGTTCCAATTTTATCGGCTATGATACCAGCTATGGGTTGGAATAGGATAAAAATAAATAGTACAGCTGTCATAATCGTTGTTGCGGTATGTTTATCAAAGCCGGTGGTTGTGATCAGATATTTTTGCATATAAGTTGTAAAGGTGTAAAATGTGAGTGATCCTCCTGATGCAAAGCATGCAATTACGACAACGGCTTTTGTATGCTTGGTGAGAAGTTCCTTAAGACTGCCAGAGTGTTTGTGAGAGCGGCTTTCTTTCGTGGTTGTTTCGTGGAGAGAACGACGCAGATAAATCGCAATCACTGCCCCGAAACCACCAATCACAAAAGGAATGCGCCATCCCCATGCTTTTAACTGATCTTCAGAGAGATAAGATGCTAGAATAAATATAATGAAGCTAGCAAGAAGTTGACCTGTAATAAGGGTGGCAGATTGGAAAGAAGCAAAAAGCCCACGATGTTTTTTGAGGGCAACTTCGCTCATATAAGTGGCTGCTGTACCATATTCACCACCCGCTGAAAGTCCTTGCATCATCCGAGCTAAAAGTAAAAGGATTGCTGATGTTATTCCTAAGGTTTCATAGGTGGGAAGTATGGCGATGAAAAAAGAGCCACCACACATCATAAAAATGGATATAAGCATCGAGCGTTTACGTCCATAACGATCGGCGACAAATCCTAAAAACCAAGCTCCAATAGGGCGCATAAGAAAGCCAATAAAAAAAACACCCGCGGTTTTTAACAGTGGCGTAATCGTATCACCATCGGAGGGAAAGAATTGTGATGCAAAATAAATCGATGCAAATGAGTAAACGTAAAAATCATACCATTCTACGAGATTTCCTGATGCGCTTGCTATAATAGCAAAAACGCGTTTTCTTGCATCCTGTGATGCTGAAGTTGTTTCATTTTTCATGAATTGTTCCCCTTTTGTATTTATAGTTTATATTTTCTAAACCTAATTGTTTATGATTTCCAGAAAAATTCAATTGTATTATAATAATTCTTAGGGAAACTCTTTAAGATGATTTATTAGAGTCAGGTTGTCATTCGTTTTAAGATTTTTACTTGTGTTATAGAATAAAAAGTTATCACGTTGCATTTAAAGGGAGAGAACATTGAAAAGTAGATCAAGATACCTTTAAACTTTATGAGAAGAATGCAATTATTGGCATACGGGAAGATCATAGAAGAGATGGTCTTTATGAGCAGAAAGCCTAAAAACTGAAGACATTGTATAAAGCTTAAATAATGTAAAAGGGCATTTTTGTGTCCTTACTTATCTTGTTGTATCATAACACATCATCATTTAGGAGGGTGAGGTAAGGCTCAGATAAGGTTTTCCGTATAAGGTGTTTTTTAGATATCGTGATAAATATTTAGGATAGGGCTTGCCTATAGAATCTTATCAAGTAAATTACATAAAGAAGGCAGTAACTATAGACAATTTAAGAGAAACTGTGTTGTTTGTAAGACGAATGCGGGGCGGACTTTTCGTTCTTTATTAGGGTGGAGAGGAGATCAAAAAAAGCCCAATTTCTTGGGCTTTTTTATCCAGAAAATAAGTTTAATGAAGTTTATTGTCTTTATCGAGATATCCTCCTTTATCTATATCGGGCATAAGGAGAATAGAGATGAGTGCAATGACCATCATACCAACTATGTAAAAAAAGAAAACAGATTCGTATCCCATATTTTTTAATCCAAGCGCTACATATTCAGCAGAACCGCCAAATAGTGCATTCCCAATGGCAAAAGCAAATCCAACACCAATTGCGCGGATTGAGGCTGGGAACAATTCTGCTTTTATGATACCAGCAATGGACGTATAAAAACTCATAACACAGAGTATTCCAATAATGATTAAGAGTGCTGTCCATGGATTATGGGCATTACCGATCATTTTAAGTACAGGGATGGTGCAGATAATGGATAATACCCCCCAACTAATGAGTGAAGCTCTTGCTCCAATTTTATCGGCTATGGAACCTAAAAGGGGTTGGAGTAGCACAAAAATAAAGAGGGCGGCAGTCATTATCGTTGTTGCGGTTTGTTTATCAAAGCCGGTGGTTGTGATCAGATATTTTTGCATATAAGTAGTGTATGTATAAAATGTGAGTGATCCACCAGCTGTAAAGCCAACAACCAAAAAGAAAGCTTTTTTATGATTGCGAAAAAGTTCTCGAAGACTACCAGCATGTTTTTCAGAGCGGCTTTTGTGGGTTGTTGTTTCATGGAGCAAACTACGCAGATAAATTGCAACGATTGCTCCAAAGCCACCAATCACAAAAGGAATACGCCATCCCCACGCTTTTAACTGATCTTCCGTAAGGTAAAGGGATAAAATAAATATTATAAAACTTGCGAGAAGTTGACCTGTGATCGTTGTTGCATATTGAAAAGATGCAAAGAGCCCACGACGATTTTTGGGTGCAACTTCGCTCATATAAGTTGCTGCTGTACCATATTCACCGCCAACGGAAAGTCCTTGAAACATGCGGACTAAAAGGAGGAGGAATGCTGCTGTTATTCCCAAGGTTTTATAAGTGGGAAGTATGGCAATGAGAAAAGAGCCACCACACATCATAAAAACAGAAATAAGCATTGAGCGTTTACGTCCATAACGATCCGCAATGAATCCAAAGAGCCATGCTCCAATTGGACGCATAAGAAAGCCAATAAAAAAGATTCCTGCAGTTTTTAAAAGTTGTGTAACGATATCTTCATCTTCAGGAAAAAATTGTGATGCAAAATAAACCGATGCAAAGGAGTAAGCATAAAAGTCGTACCATTCTACCAGATTTCCTGATGCACTGGATATGATAGCAAAAATACGTTTCCTTGTATCATGTGGATCTAAAGTTGTTTGATTATTCATGAAGTATTCCCCTTTTAGATCTATAACTTTTCTTCTCTTTAAAGTTGTTTACAGTTTAAGCCATAAAAATTCAATTGTATTGCGATGTTTCTTAAAAAAAGAGGGGGTGGAAGCGGCTTATTTTCATGATGTTTCCAGTTTTTATTTTTGTCATAGAACAAAAACAGTGCTCATATTTATAGGAGGATATGTTTAGATTTTTATTGTGTCTTTAACGGTGTCATCGATCATTCAGATCAGAAAGGGGTGTTGAGAGAGGATTGATTGGTGATAATAGATGCGCTTTAATGTCCATTATTAGACAAATAAGGAAACGATGTTTTGCTTATTTTTGATAAAGAAAAGAGGATATTAATTAAAGCAGATTTGATGTTTTAAAGCTAAGTGTACTGGATTTATTGGTATCATGAAAAATATAGGGTCATGGCATGAGGTACTTTATTCATCATGGTTTATATCAAAGAAGAGGATATCTCTCCTTTATGACACGAGATATGTTTATGATATGAAAGGCATGTCTATAAATTGATTTTACAGTATTATCATAATCAAGAAGCCCGAAAAATCGGGATTCTTGATTTAGTTTAGAAAATTTAATGGATACTATCACCTTGAAGATAACCCTCTTTCCGGGCATCTGGCATTAAGAGAACAGAAATGAATGCAATAATCATCATACCGGTTATATAAAAATAGAAGACAGATTCATATCCAAGATCTTTTAACCCAAGCGCGACATATTCAGCAGAACCGCCAAACAGTGCGTTGGCAATAGCATAAGAGAGCCCAACTCCTATTGCTCGTACTGAAGCGGGAAACATTTCTGATTTTACAATGCCAGAGATGGATGTATAAAAGCTCATAATGCATAGCATTCCAATAATGACTGATAAAGCAATCCATGTACTATCAGTACTACCAATCACATTAAGTCCGGGAATGGTAAAGATAATAGATAAGACACTCCAAATAAGGAGTGAAGTTCTTGTTCCAATTTTATCAGCCATAAAACCAAATGCAGGTTGAAGTAACATGAAAACAAAGAGTGCAGCAGTCATCACAGTTGTGGCTGTATGTTTATCAAAGCCGGTGGTCGTAATCAGATATTTCTGCATGTAAGTCGTATAGGTGTAGAATGTGAGCGATCCTCCAGCGGTAAAGCCGATAACTAGAAAAAAAGCTTTTCGGTGGTTGCTCAAGAGTCCCCTAATACTACCAGCTTGTGCATTAGAACGACTTTCTTTGGTCGTTGTCTCATGGAGCGTGCGGCGTAGATAAATCGCAACAATTGCTCCTAGTCCACCAATGGCAAATGGGATACGCCAGCCCCATGCTTTTAGCTGATCTTCAGTGAGATAAAGCGCTAAAATGAATATAACAAGACTGGCTAGAAGTTGACCACCAATCAGTGTGGTGTATTGGAAAGAGCTAAAAAATCCTCGGCGATTTTTGAGGGCGATTTCACTCATATAAGTTGCTGTTGTACCATATTCACCACCGACAGAAAGCCCTTGAAGCATTCTGAGTAAAAGTAGAAGAATTCCTGCTGCTACTCCAATGGTTTCATAGGTAGGGAGTAGGGCGATTAAGAACGAACCACCACACATCATAAAAACTGAGATAAGCATTGAGCGTTTGCGTCCGTAACGATCGGCAATGAAGCCAAAAAGCCATCCGCCGATTGGGCGCATAAGAAAACCAATAGCAAAGACACCAGCCGCTTTTAAAAGTTGTGTAACGACATTGCCATCTGAGGGAAAAAATTGTGATGCAAAGTAAATGGACGTAAAGGAATAAACATAAAAGTCATACCATTCTACTAGATTACCTGATGCACTGGACACGATAGCCCAGATACGTTTTCTTGTATCATGTGGTGCTAAAGTTGGTTCATTCTCCATAAATTTATCCCTTTTATGATCATACCTAACTTGTTTCTTTTAAAATTTATTTACGATTTGATTCATCAAAATGCAATCGTATAATAATGATTTCCTATAAAAGATGTTTGGGAGGAGGATTTTTTTGAATTGTATTTTTATAAATTTTGAAGTTTCTATTTCCTGTAACGTTAAGAATCAACCATAATATTTATATGAAAATCTATCTTGATCTTTTATCGCATGTTTTAAATAACGGCATTGATCGTACAGATCGAACCGGTGTGGGGACACGATCAATTTTTGGGTATCAAATGCGGTTTGATTTGCAAGCTGGCTTTCCTCTGTTAACAACGAAGAAATTGCATTTGCGCTCGATCATTTATGAGCTTTTGTGGTTTTTGAGGGGTGATACAAATATTGCATGGTTGAAGGAACATGGTGTGTCAATTTGGGATGAGTGGGCTGATGAGAAAGGGAACCTTGGTCCTGTTTATGGTTATCAGTGGCGCTCTTGGCCTGCTCCCGATGGACGGCAGATTGATCAAATCAGTCATCTTTTGACGATGATTAAAGAAACGCCTGATTCTCGTCGCTTAATTGTATCTGCTTGGAACCCCGCACTGATAGAGGAGATGGCTTTGCCTCCTTGTCATTGTTTTTTTCAATTTTATGTTGCTGATGGGAAGCTATCCTGTCAGCTTTATCAGCGTTCAGCAGATATTTTCTTAGGTGTTCCGTTTAATATTGCTTCCTATGCGTTGTTGACGATGATGATTGCCCAAGTAAGCGGACTTAAAGCGGGAGACTTTATTCATACTCTGGGTGACGCTCATCTTTATTCTAACCATTTTGAACAGGCGAGATACCAGCTGTCTCGTATACCAAATGCTTTGCCGTTGATGCTTATAAATTCAGCGGTAACAGATCTTTTTTCTTTTAAATTTGAGGATTTTGAATTGCTTAATTATGAAGCGCAGCCACATATTAAGGCACCGGTAGCAGTATGACTTTTCCAGTTTGTTTAATTGCAGCTGTTGCAGAAAATGGTGTTATAGGTCGTGAAGGTGCGATGCCTTGGCATTTATCCACGGATTTGCAACGCTTTAAAGCTTTGACTTTTGGTAACCCCATTATTATGGGGCGAAAAACATGGGATTCTCTTGGGCGTCCTTTACCAGGGCGTACAAATATTGTTATTACCCGTAATTGCGCATTCACGGCTGAAGGCGCTGTTATTGCTCATTCTTTGTCGCAAGCCTGTTCTATCGCAAAAAGTGTGGCTTCTCAAAATGGTGCAGATGTAGTTTTTATTATTGGGGGTGGTGAAATTTTTCAACAAGGGTTGCATATGGCTGATAAAATATTCCTTACAGAAGTTTTAGCTTCTATAGAAGGGGATAGTTTTTTTCCTGTTTTTGATAAAGAAAAATGGACTATTGTAGAAACACAAGATATTCCAAAAGGAGAAAAAGATAGTCATCCGACACGTTTTGTGGTTTATGAGCGGAAATAATTTTTTGTAATATGAAGTGGAAGGGGTTATCAGTTGTATTGTAATGAGGTAAGAGACACCCTATAAGATCAAGCAAATGGTTGGTGTTCGAGTAGTGGTAATCAGTTAAAGAGGTGATAATGCCCTGGACAAATCAAAATGGTGGTGGCCCGTGGAGTGGCGATAAAAACAGTGGTGACAAAAAAACACCAGCTAAGAATCTCTTTGGTTCTGGTGGCGGTAATGGTGGCGAAAATGGTCCTAATCTTAATGATATTTTGCGCAAAGGGCAGGATCAGTTTAAACAATTCGGGAGAAGCAGTTTTTCTGTTTTATTCCTTCTGCTTATTGTGTTTTTTTGGCTATACCAGTCAATTTATATTGTTCAGCAAAATGAACAAGCGGTAGAGTTGCGCTTTGGCATCCCTAAAGAAGGCATTATTGGTGATGGCTTGCATTTTCATTTTTGGCCAATTGAGACCTATATGAAAGTACCTTTAACGGAAAAAACAATTGCGATTGGTGGGAAGCCTGGTCAGGCGCAACAAAGTGATGGCTTAATGCTTTCAAGTGATCAGAACATTGTTAATGTTAATTTTTCCGTTTACTATCGCATTTCATACCCTAGTCAGTTTTTATTCAATGTGAATGATCAAGAAGGAACAGTTCGCCAAGTTGCTGAGAGTGCAATGCGTGAGGTCATTGGTTCGCGGCCGGTTGATGATGTTTTACGTGACAAGAAAGAAGAAGTTGCTAATGACGTCAGAAAGATTATTCAGTTGACTGTAGATAAATATCAACTTGGTGTTGAAATAAGCCGTGTGTCTATCAGTGAAGCTGCTCCTCCAACAAAGGTTGCTGCTGCGTTTAATTCTGTTCAGCAGGCGGAGCAGGAACGTGGAAGAATGATTGAAGAGGGGAATCGTGTGCGTTTTACGAAAATTGGTTTAGCAAATGGTGAAGCTTCACGCACACGAGAAATCGCAAAAGGTGAAAAGGCACAAATGGTTGAAGAGGCAACAGGGCGTGCGGAACGTTTTCAGGCGATAGCTCGTGAGGCTGCGATTTCACCAGAAGCTGCTCGCTACCGTCTCTATATGGAAACGATGGGGCGTATTCTTTCTTCACCAAATAAGTTGGTTTTTGATCAGGCAAATTCTCCAGCGGTGCCCTATTTACCTTTGAACGAATTGTTGCGTAGCAATTCATCAGAAAAATTGAAGGCAACATCAGCGCGTCCTGCATCGCTTTCGGATTCTCGCATTTCTGGAGGATATTAATTATGCAGCAATCTCGTTTTTTGTTTGTTTTTAGTGCTATAGTGTTTGTTTTGATGATTTTGTGGATGTCCGTTTTTATCGTCTATCCTCGTCAACAAGTAGCAATTAAGCGTTTTGGACAAATTGTTCAGGTAGAATCTAACCCTGGAATCTATTTCAAGGCGCCTTTTATAGATAAGATCATCATTGTGGATAATCGGTTGTTGCGTTACGATGTTCCTACACAATCTGTACAGGTTCGTGGTGGTGCGTATTATGAGGTGGATGCGTTCTTTATTTACCGTATTACAGATCCTAAGTTGTTTTTACAGCGCATTGCTTCTGGGCGTCCACAAATTGCGGCACGTGAAAACCTTGCACCACGGTTTATTGACGCTTTACGTGCTGTTTATGGCAAGCGAGAATTTAAAGCAGCCTTATCGGATGAACGAGGTGCGATGATGGCTGAAGTACAGAAGCAGTTTTCTGTAGATGCAGGTTCGTTGGGTATTACCATTGTTGATGTGCGTATTCGTAAAACCGATTTGACGGATGCTGTTTCAGAAGATGTTTATCGGCAAATGGCAGCTGAACGTGAAGCTGCTGCGGAAAATATCCGTGCTCGTGGTCAGCAGGAGCGAGATCGTATTGTGGCAGAAGCTAATCGTGAATATGAAGAAATCGTAGCAGCTGCAAAGCGTGATGCTGAAATTACCCGTGGTGAAGGTCAGGCTGAAAGTATTCGTCTTTTATTGAATGCGAGGGAGGCTAATCCATCTTTTTACGATTTTTGGTTGGCGATGGAACAATACAAGAATTTAGAGCATACTCCGATGGTGATTTCACCAAATGAGGATTTCTTTTTCTATTTTCGTAATCCGCCGCAGGCAAATAAATCATTCTTACCGACAATGAATACTGGCCTCAGTAAAACGGATTCAAAATCGGGAGAGAATAGATAAAATAATGGATTGCAGATACGAGATTTTGCATGAAAAGAATGATCTGTGACCATTTTCTTTTATGATAAAAGTCGTAGAGAGTATCGAGCCGTGCTGGTTTTACATAGATAAATTTAGTGGGGCTCTTTTCAGCTTTGGTTAAAGGCATGTCATGGATAGAAGTATCGTGAGTAGAAATACGTTTTTGAAGTCTTTTATCACAAGAGTTGTTTTGTGTGTGGTTTTGTTTTTATCAGGATCAGTGAATTTGTCTTGGAGCGCAGAGACAAACAAGACATTGCTTTCTGTTCCTGATTTAGCTTCTGAGCTTTTGGAGACGGTTGTGAATATTTCTACGGCACAGACTGTTGAAGGAACCGAACAGGATGAAAATACTTCGGTACCCGTTATTCCCAAAGATTCATTGCTGGAGGAATATTTTAATGATTTTTTTACACCCAAAGATGGTCAAAAAAATAGTCAATTTCAAAAGGTGCGTTCTTTGGGGTCTGGTTTTGTGATTGATGCGCAAAAAGGGATTATTGTTACAAATTATCATGTTATTGTTGATGCTGATGATATTGAAGTTAATTTTACAGATGGTACAAAACTCAAGGCGAAGCTTCTTGGCAAGGATAGCAAAACTGATTTGGCACTACTTCAAGTGGATGCGGGACGTAAAAAATTAAAAGCTGTGCGTTTTGGTGACTCAGAAAAAGCACGTATTGGTGACTGGGTTATGGCTATTGGTAATCCTTATGGTTTTGGTGGAAGTGTAACGGTTGGTATTATTTCTGCACGTAACCGTGATCTTAATGCTGGTCCCTATGATAATTTTATTCAAACAGATGCAGCAATTAATCGGGGCAATTCTGGTGGTCCGTTATTTGATAGAAATGGTGAAGTCATTGGCATTAATACAGCAATTGTTTCACCTTCTGGAGGATCTATCGGTATTGGGTTTGCTATTCCATCGGATATGGCCCTTGCTGTTATTAATCAATTGCGTGATTTTGGAGAAATAAGGCGTGGTTGGTTGGCTATTCGTATTCAGCCGGTAACAGAGGATATTGCAAAAAGTTTAAAATTGGACAATGCTGTAGGAGCATTAGTGGCTGGTAAAATAGAACAGACGGAAGAAAATAATGTAGATAATAGCCAGTTACAAACTGGAGATGTTATTCTTTCCTTTGGTAATGCAAAAATTAAGCATGCACGTGATTTGCCGCGTTTAGTTGCAGAAAGTTCAGAAGGAAAAGTGGTGGATGTTACTGTTTTACGGAATGGGCAAGAAAAAACAGTAAAAGTTAAGCTTGGACGTTTGATTGAAACAGATGCAAATGAAGATATAGAAGAAGAAGTTGATGATAAAAAAGACAATGATCTGTCGAAAAGCGTGACAATGCAATTTATGGGAATGACGCTATCTGAATTGACAGAGGATTTGCGTCATCGTTATTCAATTTCAGATAAACTTCGAGGACTAGTGGTAACATCTGTTGCACAAAATAGCGCAGCGGATAAAAAGCGTATTCGCGTTGGTGAAGTCATTATTGATATTAATCAGAGTGCTATCACAACAATCGATGAGGCTAAAAAACGTATTCATAAATTACGTGAAGCTGGACGCAAAAATGCTCTATTCATCGTAGCGCGTCCAGATGGAGAGTTACGGTTCCTAACGCTCCTAATGGATTGATACCCCAATGGATTGAGGCTTAAAAATTAATTTTTTGTTTTTTATCAGCCTTGGTATGTGGCTACTTTGTAGCTCAACCATGTGATGTCCAATATTTCTCAAGCTCATTTCATGACAAAAAGGCATGGATTGTATAATATAAAATCCGTTGGGCAGCTCTATTTTTGCATTAAATAAAAGTACAAGTTGGTACCATAATAGATTTGCTAGTTCCCAATATTGCAACAGCCTAGGCTTTGAAGTGCTGCATAAAAGATCTATGTCTTGTGTTTAAGTCAAATTTTTATCTCTGCTTTTGATGCACAAGTGAATGGTATTGATATGGCACTTTATGAGAAGGATAAAAATGAGAAAATCTTATGATATTGGGAGCTCTTATTCAGGTTGCAAAACGCTCAACTATTATAAATAAAGGGTGCAATTATTATAAATCATGTTTTCTTTAGTGAGACTTTTAGAACTTTGTGATTGTACTTTGTGTGCTATAGAGAACGTTTTTTTACTTCATTTTGAAAAAAGTTATCCTAGAGAAAAATGATATTAGACTAAATTAGTTATATATATTTATACCTTTCTTGGTGATGGATGAAAAAATAGTTATAAGAAAGAGAGCGTACAGAAGACAATTTCTGAATCTCTTATTATAAACCAGAGTAACATGCTGTTTTTATAGGAAAAAATAAAGCTGTTTGATTGTATAGGTTAAGCTCAGTATTATTTTCATAAATGATGACAAAGAATATGTTTATTTTTAATGGACTAACGGACAGAATGATTATGGCTGTAATTTATTATTGAATTATGATAGCAAAAATGCTTGGAAATTCCTTTGGTGTCGTTATTAAGTCAATTTTTTCTTTTTTTATAAGTTTCATAGGGGGCTTTGGGGGCTGTGTGTTGCAATAAGTTATTGATTGGGAGAAATTGCTATTCATGACACAGAGAACAGTTACATTAATAGCGGGACCAACGGCAAGTGGGAAGTCAGAACTTGCCTTGAAAATGGCTCAAGAAAAAAATGCTCTCATTATTAACACTGATTCAATGCAGGTTTATGATGTTTTAAATATTTTAACGGCACGGCCTACAGAGGCTGATACTGCGATTGTTCCACATTATCTTTATGGTCATGTGAGTCCTACTTTGAATTATTCAGTAGGGCAATGGTTGTGTGATGTCGAGAAGCTATTGGCTACTTTTTCTTTAAGATCAGTTATTTTTGTTGGTGGAACAGGACTTTATTTTCGTGCTCTTTTAGAGGGGATTTCGGAAATCCCTCATGTTCCAGATGTTGTGCGGCAGAAGTGGCGACTTCGGCTTGATAAAGAGGGCGTTGCAAATCTTTATCGCCAGTTGTTGCAGATTGATGCTGTTGTTGCTGAAAAAATTTCTTCGCACGATGGTCAACGTATTGTCCGTGCTTTGGAAGTTTATGATGCAACCGGTAAGACGCTCAGTTGGTGGCAGAAACAAAAAACAACACCTCTCATAGCGCCGAATTTCATCAAAAAAATTCTTCTCATGCCACCACGTCTTCTGCTTTATGAACGTATTCATAAACGCTTGGATTCTATGATTGAAAGAGGAGCTTTAGAAGAGGTGATGATTATGAAGAATCTTAAGCTTTCCCCTTCATTACCAGCAATGAAGGCTATTGGTATACCTGAATTTATGGCTTATTTGGATGGATATAGAAGCTTTGAGAATGCTCTTGAAGCGGTGAAAACACAAACGAGGAGATACGCAAAAAGACAAATGACATGGTTTCGTAATCAATTTGATGAAGAATGGATGCTTACTTTTTGATAAAAGAGCTAGAGCTTTGCAAAGAAACTTATCGAAAGATAAAAGATAATTCGTGAGAAAGAATTTTTTAGAAAATATAATTTTTTATTGACGAATGGTATCAATGGAATTAGAAATCTTTCTACAAGGAAATTTTTATATATTTTATACGTTGGAATAATGGGGGTGATCATACAGTATGTGTTGTGTAATGGGCTCCTTTGGGGTCTTTTTTTATGGGCTCCGTTAGGGGCTTTTTTATTGTCCTATCAAGTAGGTGAGTGGGAAAAATGAGAAATGATCCAAGAAAGCAAGAGAGTGCAGATGGAAAAATAATGTCGGGGGCTGAAATAGTGATTCAGGCTCTTATAGATCAAGGGGTTAAACATATTTTTGGTTATCCTGGTGGGGCTGTTCTGCCTATTTTTGATGTGCTCTATCACCAAGATACACTCCAGCATATTTTGGTGCGCCATGAACAAGCTGCAGGGCATGCTGCTGAAGGTTATGCACGCAGTACTGGAAAGGTAGGCGTTATGCTTGTGACTTCTGGTCCAGGCGCAACGAATGCTGTTACACCTTTGCAAGATGCTCTTATGGATTCTATACCTCTTGTTTGTTTTTCTGGTCAGGTAGCGACAACGATCATCGGAACAAATGGCTTTCAAGAAGCTGATACGGTTGGAATTACAAAGCCCTGTACGAAGCGTAATTGGCTGGTTAAAAACGTCAATGATCTTGCGGCTATTATTCATGAAGCTTTTTCTCTTGCTCAATCAGGTCGTCCTGGACCGGTTTTGATTGATATTCCTAAGGATGTTCAATTTGCTTCAGGAATTTATAGAGCACCTCAAGCGCCGACATTTATGCGTTCTTATTCAAAGCCGAAAGGGAATGCGCAGGCTATTGAAGAGGCTGTTTCTCTCTTAGTAGAAGCAAAGCGTCCTGTTATTTATTCTGGTGGTGGTGTTATTTCATCAGGGATGGAAGCTGTAAAGCTTTTGCGCGATTTAGTTCAACTGGGTGATTTTCCGATTACATCAACGCTCATGGGGCTTGGTGCTTATCCCGCTTCTGGCAAAAATTGGCTTGGAATGCTTGGGATGCATGGAACCTATGAGGCTAATATGGCCATGCATGATTGTGATGTTATGTTGGCTGTTGGTGCGCGCTTTGATGATCGTATCACAGGGCGATTGGATGCATTTGCACCTCATGCGCGTATTATCCATATTGATATTGATCCTTCTTCTATTAATAAGATCGTAAAAGTGAAAGTGCCCCTTATTGGTGATGTGGCTTGTGTTTTAGGAGATATGACGCAACTCTTAAAGATACAGAAACCAGCGTTTAACAGTGAAGTCCGTGAGGCGTGGTGGACGCAAATTAATCGCTGGAAAGCTCGTAATTCATTGGCATATATGGAAAAAAAAGATGTTATCATGCCACAATATGCTCTTGAACGACTTTATGCTCTTACTAAAGATGCATGTGCTTATATCACAACGGATGTCGGACAGCATCAGATGTGGGCAGCACAGTATTATCATTTTGATGAACCAAAACATTGGATGACTTCTGGTGGTCTTGGAACGATGGGGTATGGTCTTCCGGCGGCTATCGGTGTTCAAATAGCACATCCTGATGCGCTTGTTGTGTGTATTTCTGGTGATGCCTCCATTCAGATGAATATTCAAGAACTTGCAACAGCTATTCAGCATGATACACCAGTGAAAATTTTTATTTTAAATAATCAGTATATGGGGATGGTTCGCCAGTGGCAGCAATTGCTACATGGTAATCGTCTTTCTCATTCTTATACGGAATCTATGCCTGACTTTGTGAAATTGGCACAAGCTTATGGAGCCGTGGGAATTCATTGTTCAAAACCCGATGAACTTGATAATAAAATTCAGCAGATGATTGACTGTGATAAGCCAGTTCTTTTCGATTGTCGTGTTTATCATTTAGAAAACTGTTTTCCTATGATCCCATCGGGATGTGCTCATAATGAGATGTTATTACCCGATGAGGCAAGCGAGGAAGCTGTTGCAAATGCTGTTTCTTCCGAGGGAAAGATTCTTGTATAAAATGAATATGTTAACAAAATAGTAAAGGATGGTGATGAAGTCTTTGGAGTCTTCATCTCTGTCTCTTCTTTGTGGAGAGTTCCTATTATCCTTAGAGCTCATTTTATGATTTTCATTCTTTGTTTAAAGACATGGGGTGTATTATTATTTGTATGCGATGTTTGTTTTTTTAATTCATATGTTCACATTAATAGCTATTTCGTTGCATTTTTTAGATAATATATTGAATTGTCTGTTATAAATTAATTATGTTGTCTCATATATGAAAGATTCCATTGTGCAAGAAAAAAGCCACCGTGCTTGAAGGGGGCAACCATGCAAACCGTCATACTTGTGAAAACAATAGAAAAGTTTGTCACTATGTTTTGGTTTCGCATTATGAAATTACTCCAAATCGCTCTTTCAAGGGATTGATAGGAAAATCCCCCTAGCGGCTTGAAAGGAAGGGCAAATATAACAAAGATCAAACGCAGCCATAGAAAATCAATTGGCCACCATAGCTTATAATCAGGTAGTAATCTCACCTGATTATGCGGGGGAAATCTATATATATGAGATGTGTAGTCAATATATATAAACCGGAATAATACTCAACATCGTATCATTATCAGGACATTAACATTGAAAATCAAATATTCTTTCTTTTATTTGTTCTACATATTTATGATTCCATAAATCTGCAGACACAAACACTCTTTGAATCCACCGCATTGGATTTTCATAACTATCAAATGATCCAAAAAATTTACCTCCAGAGTGTAGAGCCATTCTGTTATCAATGTATAATAATCTTCCTAGTTGTACATCAATTCCAAAAGATACAGTCTTCATAGCTTCATAAAAATGATTTAAAGCTTCCTTAGCTTTTTTTGACTGTGGCTCTAACATGCCCAGATAAAAAACAGCGCTGATATCTGGGAATTCACCGTCCTCTCGAACTAGGAGGCACTTTACTTGTAGAGGTTACCCAATTTATCCTCTATAGAGAAAATTAATTATATATAAATTATCCCTTAAGCTACTCAAATCCTTCTCACTTAAAAGTTTTAAAGCTAGATGTGCACCAGATATTCTCGTTAACGGGCCATCAACATCATTGCGAACACCAGAAAAATATCCCTTTAGGAGATAAATTTAAACTCGTTATAAATTTTAGTGCAGTATTTTCTATATGAAAATCTAACTCAACTTCAGATCCTAATCCTGTATAATCTTTTTTATTATCCTCTAAAGGAACTAGGTTGTTTACTATATGTTCGCCTTCAAATTTAATTGAATAAGGCTCTCCGATTAATAAAGAAAACATCATAATTAAATTTTCGCTAATATAGCCACTTTTACAAGACGCATCTAAATTATAAGGATTAGGTGACGTATTAATTTGTCTATCAATTGGAAGGTTTTCAAAGCTTAAATATGCTCTAGGGGTAATAGACATCTTTTGATTCATAAGAATTGTCAATATTCTATGGGGTAGCAGCGAAAATGCTATTTTTTTAGCTTAACCGAATATTCAATACCACCGTATGGATCATAAATAACATGGTCTAAAGCCTCCCAAAGTTTGTCTCTTTCGCCATTGCTCAACTCAAAGTTAGTAAATAAGTGTCTGTAAAATCTTGGATTAATCCAAATAATGGTGGAGCAGTAATAATTGCGATTTGATTTACATACATTGCTAAACCCAGAGAAAGTCCAACGCTTTCTTTCGACGAAGAGTCTACAATATAAGCAACCCAAGGGCCATACCATCCTAATCCAAAAAAACCTAACCAAGCAGATAAAATAGTTAAATAAATTATCGATCCACTAATACCCAAAATTAATATTAAAAATCCAAAAACGACTGCAATCATGCAAAAGAAGACAGGAAAAAATCGTCCTTTTCTACAATGATCACTCCACGCTGCTAAAATAATTCTTCCTAAGGCACCAGAAGCCTGTGAAACAAAGAACAAATAAGCACTTTTATCTAAAGACAGGTGATAGATTCTATAAAAATAAATCATTATAAAAATGGTTAAAACATATTAAACTATCACAAGTGAAACGCCTGAAAAAATAATAATATACATCCACCTAAAAAAGAAACTATGCCCCCTCCAATTAAAGTGTATTCCAATAAAGTAGCCTTTTTTTAATAATGCTTGCAACAATAAATTAGGTATTTTATGCTGATTACATAAAAATCTGTCAATACGATTGGTCTTAATATGAAAGCTAAGGAATATGCTTAATTTAAGGAAATAAGCTATTATGTGTCGTGCAAATTTGATACGCTAGCGATATAAGATAAATTTTACAAACATTGGCTCATCCGGCATTAAGCGCTCTTCATAAAAGACGCTATATTTTGGCAAGCTTTTTCAAAATAATTCTCAAAGCTTTCTTCAGTCACATAGCCCAGATGCGGTGTGCAAAGAACTCTATCTGATTGCAATAATTTGCTCTCATATACCGGCTCGCTGTCATAAACATCCAGTGCAAAGTAAGTTGAATTTTCCAAACTTAGTATTTTTTCTATCGCCCCTTTTTCAACCAAAGCTGAACGCGCTGTGTTGACAAAAATAGCATGAGGTTTCATGCTCAATAGGTCATCTAATTGAATGATTTCTCTGGTTTTATCGCTTAAACGTAAATGTACGGATATAATGTCAGGACGTGTAAAAAATTCATCTTTTGAATGCGTAAAATGATAACCTAAATTTTTTGCTTCTTGCGTTGAACGTTCGCTCCCATAAACCAAAATGGACATGCCAAAAGCTTGAGCATATTGAGCAACCATTTTACCAATACGCCCAAACCCGAATATTCCAAGAGTAGCCCCTTTCATTTGGTTGCCAAATGTTGTTTGCCATCGTCCTTTTTTCATATCAGACACAGATTTACAGAGTTTTCTACGCGCAGACATAATTAAGAGCCACGCAAATTCAGCAGCAGAAGTTGGATCTCCACCACCGTCTAATATTTCAATTCCTAAGTCTCTACAAGCTTCTATATCAATATGTGAACCTATGGGGCCTGTTTGGCAGATTAATTTTAAATTTGGCAGTTTCAGGAGAAGATTTCTATCAACCATGGTCCGCTCTCTGATTAAGATAAGAATATCTATCTCTTTGAGCTTATCTTCTAAATCACATTCTTTAGCTAAATTATTTATAACAAGCACTTCATGCGATTTCATTAATTTTGTAATAGACTGTAATGTTAGGGTAGCTTTTTGATAGTCATCTGGAATTAATATTTTCAATTTAAATCTCCCGTTTCATTCATCAATATTTGAGCTCATTATTTCATTTCTAAAACAACCAAAAAGCAATCTCATCGCTGATATTTTGACATAACGCCAAGCCTATTAACAAATTATACCCCTTGATTTCATTGTTGTTTCTAGCAATAAGAATAGCATTAATCAGTTAGTTTTTATAAACTTTAAAACATTGCGACAAAAAGTTTGACTCAGTAGATGGAGAATTGCGCTTTTCTCATATTCTAGAGGACGGACCTGAAGTGCTACGCTGGACTGAAACCCATGTCCCAGTTTTCTTATAATAGACTACCAAGAAGGCCATACTTACGAACCAGATTTTATTGTCGAAACAGAAAACGCTACATATTTGTGCAAGATAAAGCGGGCTTTATATAAGCGTGATGTCTCTCTTTATTCGTTGAGATATAACTTATTTGTAGCATGAAGAGTAAATTTATTAAAATCGTGATAAGAGGGAAATAGGAAATATATAGGTGTATCATCATAGGGTTAAGTCGTTTTGTTGAGAGCTATTTCTATTTCTGCCAAAAGGTTTTTGATATATTTAATTATTATTTCGTAATAGTGGATGTACTTTATTTTTATGTGCAAGAAAGCTGAGTGATTGTGTAAAATAGTATTCATAAAATTACATTATTCTTATCCTGTTAAGGACATTTTTTCTAGCGAGGGTTTTGCAATTGCAATGCTCTTTTTCTCATTCTAAATTTTGGTTAGAAAAAGCGTATATAGGTATTATTTTAAATTTAAGACATGCATATTCCATTGTTGGTGTTACTGTTGTAAAAAATGATATTTTATTTGATAAGTATAAGGTGTTACCAAGAAGATCGATGTATAGATAAAATTTAGATTGCTACAATATCTTGAAAAAGCAATGGGTAAATAATTGATAATTGTGCTATGAAAGTTGTTAGATGGGCGTGTGTCAGCAATTCTTAATAAAAAAGTTTTTCTTGATAGTTGGTTTTTTTCAAAATAGTGCTCTTTTTATGCAAATTTTATGTTGGTAAGTCATGCAGTTTTCACCGGAACAGGATAATGCATTGAAGGCTGTTGCTGCGTGGTTGAAAGAGGGGCGTTCTCCACTTTTTCGCCTCTTTGGCTATGCGGGGACGGGTAAGACAACGCTGGCACGCTATTTTGCTGAAACAGTTGATGGTTCTGTTCAGTTTGCGGCGTTTACAGGCAAAGCGGCACAGGTTTTGCGCTCTAAAGGTGCCAGTAATGCTTGTACTATTCATTCGTTGATTTATTGTCCGCGTGGGGAAGAAGAAGTTTCCGATGAAGTTACGGGAAAGAAGTCTATTGCACCGACATTTGCATTAAATCGGAGGAGTGCAGCTGCACAAGCTAAGCTCATTATTGTCGATGAGTGCTCGATGGTAGATGAAAAATTGGCGCGTGATTTAATGAGCTTTCGGACGCCAATTCTTGTTCTTGGTGATCCAGGTCAATTGCCTCCTATATCAGGTGGAGGATTTTTTTCTAATGGAGAACCAGATTTTCTTCTTTCAGAAATTCATCGGCAAGCGCGGGATAATCCGATTATACGTCTTGCTATGGATGTGCGTGAAGGACGCGATATTGCTTATGGTGACTATGGAGAAGCGCGCGTTGTTACACGTAAAGAGGTCAATCAACAATTGGTTTTGGATGCTGATCAGGTATTGGTAGGGGTTAATCGTACGCGCTACCTTTATAATCAGCGTTTGCGTGTGTTAAAAGGATTTACAGCAGATTATCCGCAAGCAGGAGACAAGCTTGTGTGCTTGCGAAATGATCCTACTAAAGGTTTGTTGAATGGCTCTTTATGGAAGGTGATGACTTCACAGAAGGAAACAGTTAAACCAAGTATTAATCTTCTTGTGAAACCAGAAGAAAGTGAGCGTGGGGTAGCAAAGATTAAACTGTTAAAAGCAGCGTTTGAAAACCCTGATCAAGAAATTTCATGGCAATTAAAAAAGCGATATGATGATTTTGATTATGGGTATGCATTAACGGTTCATAAAGCGCAAGGTTCTCAATGGAATAACGTCGTTTTGTTTGATGAAAGTTTTGCATTTCGTGATATGTATGCGCGCTGGCTTTATACGGGAATTACGCGCGCAGCAGAACGTTTAATGATTGTTCGATAGAAAAAATATGTATATTATCTAAGTTTCAGATGGAAAATGCCTTTTTTCTATCTTGTTACACACTATAGAAAAATGGAAATGGGCATGGCGGTAAAACTTTCGGTTAATCTTAATGCTGTTGCTGTTTTGCGTAATCGACGGAATCTTCCGTGGCCAAATATCACGCATATTGGGCATATAGCGCTTGCTGCTGGAGCAGCAGGTTTGACTGTTCATCCACGCCCCGATGAAAGGCATATTCGTTTTGCGGATTTGCCAGATATATACTGTTTAATCAAGAACAATTTTCCTGCGGCTGAGTTTAATATTGAAGGTTATCCCAGTGATCAATTTTTGGATATTGCTGAAAACTACGCGGATCAGATTACCCTTGTTCCTGATGATCCAAATCAGCCAACGTCTGATCATGGTTGGAATTTTTCTCATGATGCGGAATTTTTGGCACCCGTTGTTAAGCGTTTGAAAAAAAGAAAGATTCGTGTATCACTTTTTGCTAATCCTACTATCGACGGTCTTGATATTGCTAAAGCAATAGGGGCTGATCGTGTGGAATTTTATACGGGACCTTACGGTGGTGCATTTCAGGAAAAAATAAAACAGGATCAGGAGCTCAATAAACTTGTTTTAGCAGCAAAAAAAGCCAAAGAACTGCAATTAGGTATCAATGCAGGTCACGATTTGACGATTGCTAATCTTCCTGCTCTTATCAATCGTATTCCTTGGCTTGATGAAGTTTCTATTGGCCATGGGCTCATTGCCGATGCATTAGAGTATGGAATGCGTGATACTGTTCAGCGTTTTGTTCGGTTATTATCGTAATCTTTTTCTCTCTATGAAATTGAAAGAGAAATTTTTATAAAGCTTTGCCAATTTATCTTAAAAAATAATATATGTTTAGATAACTAGCACTATTAGCGTGCATTATAAATATTCTATTGTTGCTCTGTTTATTGGTTGCTTTCTATCTTTTGTTTTTGAGTGTATGCGATGTTTTTTATTTGTACTATCTATTAGGGAGAAGAAATAGGGATTGGAAGGTATTTTCCTTGTAAAAGAGTGCGTAGGGTTTTTATGGATCAATACACAAATTTTCTTGATGTTTGAGCTCATTTTACGGGTTATCTGTAAATAGTATAATGTAAAATCATCCATGGATGATATGAAGTCTATTGCTATCATCATTTTATTGGCTAATTCAATGTTGTGGCAGTTTTTGGCATAGTGGCAGTTTTTGGCATATAAGGGTTTTGATGATATTGACTTGTAGCTTTATGAAGTAAAGAGAGTGGTGTGCAATAAATCTTAGGCGATTATAGGGGGCCTAGAAAAGGGCTCGAGCACATTAAAAGTTCTTTATAAGGCGCCATAAATGAATAACATAATGGCAGTATGGGGGTGTTCTTTTTCGCGTGAGAAGCGTGGATATTAAAGAACGTAAAAATTAAAATGTTCTCTTTATTATTCTAAAAATATTGTTGTATATGCTTTTGAATATTGTATTAAAACAATACTTGTTATTTTGTAATTTTTCTTGCTATCCGTATTGATTTGGTTCATGTTAAAAATTGTATATTTTATCTTAATTTTTAGAATATAGTTTTTTGTTGCACGATAGAAGAGTAAAATATTAGCAAATATATTTTCTTTAGAAATCTTGTTTTGCGTAATTATTCTTTTTGTAGAATAGTAGTTGAAGTTGATTTGGGGATCTGTATATGTTTTGGGTATGTTTGGGGACTACAGTTTTTTTTATGCAATATGTAAACTTTAAAAATTATTCAATTGCTATGTTCTTATAAGCGGTGTTTTTTGTCTTTATAAGTGTGTGATGCACTGAAGATAATGTTTCTTATTTAATAAAAATAATCTGAAATCCAGTTTAAATAGAAAAAGAAGGAAGTTTTTATGCTTGTTTATTATGATCGTGATGCGGATGTTAATCTTATTAAAGGGAAAAAAGTAGCCATTGTTGGTTATGGTTCTCAAGGGCGTGCGCACGCTTTAAATTTGAAAGATTCCGGTGTAAAAAATGTGCAAATAGCTTTGCGTTCAGGGTCGGAAACAGTTAAGAAAGCTATGGCAGATGGTTTTGAAGTGGTGAGTGTTGCAGAAGCAGCAAAATGGGCAGATCTCATCATGATGGCAACACCAGATGAATTGCAAGCTGATATTTACAAAGAGCATATTCATGATCATTTACGTGATGGGGCAGTGATTGCTTTTGCGCATGGTTTGAGCATTCATTTTGGCTTGATTGAACCTAAAAAACACGTTGATATCGTGATGATTGCTCCTAAAGGTCCAGGGCATACAGTTCGTCATGAATACCAACGTGGTCGTGGTGTTCCTTGCTTAATAGCGGTGGCACAAGATGCTTCAGGGCATGCTCATGATGTAGCATTGTCTTATGCATGTGGTCTTGGTGGTGGACGTGCTGGGGTGATTGAAACAACATTTAAAGAAGAGTGCGAAACTGATCTTTTTGGTGAACAAGCGGTTCTCTGTGGAGGTCTTGTTGAACTGATTCGAGCAGGTTATGAAACATTAACACAAGCAGGTTATGCACCGGAAATGGCTTATTTCGAGTGTTTACATGAAGTTAAACTGATTGTTGATCTCATGTATGAAGGGGGCATTGCAAATATGAATTATTCGATTTCTAATACAGCTGAATGGGGCGAATATATGTCTGGTCCACGCGTAATTACGGATGAAACCAGAGCAGAAATGAAACGTATATTGAAAGATATCCAAACAGGTAAATTTACATCAAATTGGATTCAAGAATATAAAGCTGGTGCTGCTCATTTTAAAAGTATGCGGCGTTTAAATGATAATCACCCTATTGAAGAAGTTGGTAAAAAACTTCGTTCTATGATGCCTTGGATAAAATCTAACGCTTTGGTTGATAAAGAGCGTAATTGAAGCTTCTATAGAGATGTTTTGTCAATAGCTTTTATAATTTTATAGATAAATATCAAAAAAGGGTAGCTTTAGTTACCCTTTTTTATATGTTTTGTGCGACATAAGCTTTATTTTTTATTTTTTTGCATAATTCTTTTTTCCAAAAAGAAAGTATAGAATTCCTAGAAATATGAACCACGCTGGAGTGTATTTTAAAGCTATGGCAGTATCAGCTTCTAATGACAATAAATAAATAATGAATGCAAAGAAGATTAGAAGAGTCCAACACATAAAAATACCTCCAGGCATTTTATAAGGAGATACGGCATGTTGGAGAGGACGGTTGCGACGATAGACAATATAGCTGATTAAAATTATAGACCATACAAATATAAACAAAATTGCTGCGATTGTGGTTACAATTGTAAAAGCACTTATGATTGTTGGTGATAGCGATAAAACTGCATAACCTAATAAGATGCATAAGCAGGAAAAGAGTAATGCATTGGCTGGAACGCGGTTGCTAGAAAGTTTTCCTAAAAATTTAGGTGCTCCCTTTTGCGCTGCGAGACCGTATATCATGCGGCTGGTAGAAAAAATACCACTATTGGCTGAAGATGCGGCAGCTGTTAGAACAACAAAGTTCATCAAACCAGCAGCGGTTGGAATACCAATAAGTGCATACATCGTTACAAATGGGCTTTTTTCTGGAATGATTTGATTCCAAGGAGTGACGGACATAATCACAATGAGAGAGAAAATATAAAAGAAAATAATACGGATTGGTATCGAATTGACAGCTTTGGGCAAAACTTCTTGTGGTTCTTTGACTTCAGCTGCAGCTGTTCCAGCGAGTTCAATGCCAACAAAAGCAAAAATAACAATTTGAAATCCGGCAAAAAATCCTGTAATGCCTCGAGGAAAGATATTTCCGCCGTTCCATATGTTGCCAAGGGAGGCAACGGTGCCGTTCGGGGAGATAAAGCCAGTAAAGATCATGTAAAATCCTACAATAATTAATACTAAAATTGCTAGGATTTTGATAAGGCCAAACCAAAATTCGAGTTCGCCAAATAGTTTTACGGCTACGAGGTTAAATATTAAAAAGGAAAGGATACCTATGAGAACAGGAATCCACGAATTGAGTTCAGGCCACCAAAAGTGCGTATAACTAACAATAGCAATAATTTCAGCAGTTCCGGTTACAATCCAGCACAACCAATATGTCCAGCCGATAAAAAATCCAACACTTGGACCAAGAAGATCGGTTGAAAAATCAATAAAAGATCGATATTGCGTATTAGAAAGCAGTAATTCTCCCATAGCACGCATTACGAAGTATATAGCGCAACCAATAATAGCATAAACTAATAAGATTGAAGGACCAGCGACGCTAATTGTTTTTCCTGATCCCATGAAGAGACCTGTTCCAATAGCTCCACCCAGGGCTATAAGTTGGATGTGGCGATTATCTAGCCCACGTTGCAATTTTTTCTTAGGTTTTTTTTCTAAATTTTGTTCATTCATTTTTGGGAAGTTCCCCTTAAGTTATTTTTAAATAAAAATTATCCTAAAAAAGGTAATCCATTCTATCGGAACACACTATGGTTAAGGAGTAAAGGAATTTTTTTCTATGACTATATGTGAACAAAGAAAAACATTATGAATTAATGGAATAATTACTTTATAAACAAGAACTAAAATATAAATTATATTATACTTTTTATGTTTTATACATATATTATAAATATTTATTATAAATAGAAAAATATTTTCATAGAATATATTTTATTGTAGATAGCTACTAAGATATATCCTGTTTAGAGCTGTATTTTTAATTTTGATAAAAAATTGAATATAAATTTTAGGAGGGCGGTTTTAGATAAAATCTTATGTTTTATTAGTAAACAATGTCAGTGAAGTTTATAGAGAATTCTTTACAGAATAGCGCGTTTCTTATCCTATAATGCAGTAAAATACTGTTGTTTAGGGTAGTGATATAAAGCATATAAAATTTTACACATTAAGTATTTTTAGAATGTAGGGGGGTATTTAGGGCGGGGTTAGCCCGTAGAGCCTTATGTAGGTGAACCATATAAAGTGGTTAGCAGCATCCCCCTTAACAAAGTTGGATTGTTTACAAACCCAGACTTGCGAGGAACCCTCGTCTTTTGATGTGTGAGGAGGAGGTTAAGTAGAAAAAGGGTAACTTTAGTTACCCTTTTTTGAGATGTTTTGTATAGATTTTATTTGTTCTTTGGAGCGATTTTTTTTCTTATAAATATAAAATACATTATACCTAAGAAAATAAACCAAAAGATACTGTATTTTAAAGCTGTTAGGGTATCATGTTCTAATGTCAACAAATAGAGCATGAAAGCAAAAAAAACTAACACGATTCCGCACATAATAACACCTCCCGGCATTTTGTAGACGGATTCAGCATGTAGATGAGGGTGATTGCGACGATATACAATATAGCTAATCAAAATGACGGACCATACGAATAAAAATGCAATCGCTGAAATGCTCGTCACAATTGTAAAAGCACTTATGATGCTTGGAGATGATGATGCAATTGTGTATCCTACTAAAATACATAGGCAGGAAAAGAACAGAGCATTGGCTGGAACATGGTATTTGGAAAGCTTCCCTAAAATTGGAGGAGCACCTTTTTGTGTTGCAAGCCCGTATATCATGCGGCTAGTCGAAAAAATACCACTATTTGCTGAAGAGGCAGCGGAGGTGAGAACAACAAAATTGACCAAACCAGCAGCTATTGGAATGCCTGCAAGCCAAAACATGGAGACAAAGGGACTTTTTTCTGGAACGATTTGATTCCAAGGTGTAACGGACATAATCACAGCGAGAGAAAGGATGTAAAAGAGTACAATACGCACTGGTATTGCATTAATTGCTTTAGGGAGAACTTTTTTAGGCTCTTTAACTTCAGCTGCCGTTGTTCCAGCAATTTCTATACCAACAAAAGAAAAAATGGCAATTTGAAATCCAGCAAAAAAACCTGTAATTCCTCGCGGGAAGATATTTCCATCGTTCCATACATGGTTAAGAGAGGCAACAGTACCATTTGGAGAGGTAAAGCCTGTAGCGATCATATAGAATCCAACAATAACTAATGCCAAAATTGCTACGACTTTGATAAGACCAAACCAGAATTCAAGTTCACCGAAAAATTTTACGGCAAGGAGGTTAAGGATTAAAAAGAAACCAATGCAAGCAAAAACAACAATCCATGGATTAAGTGTTGGCCACCAGAAATGCATATAGTTAATGATAGCAATAATATCTGCAGCTCCAGTTACAACCCAGCTTAACCAATAGTTCCAGCCCACAAAGAAAGCGACTCCCGGTCCTAGCATATCGGTTGAAAAATCAATAAGGGACCGGTATTGTGAATTAGAAAGCAATAATTCTCCCATAGCACGCATTACAAAGTATAGGGCACATCCAATAATCGCATAAACGAGTATGATGGAAGGTCCTGCCACACTAATTGTTTTTCCTGATCCCATGAAGAGACCTGTTCCAATAGCTCCACCGAGGGCTATAAGTTGTACGTGACGGTTATCCAAGCCACGTTGTAGTTTTATCTTAGGACCATCTTTTAAATTTTGTTTACAGTTCATTTTTTGGGGGTTCCCTTTAATTATTTTGAGGTTAAATTACACTAAAAAATGCATCATTCTGTATCGAAGCATGATATAAATGAGGTGTAAAGGAAAAAAACGTTTTTTATAATTTTGTGTGGATAAAGACAAGAATATGGTTTTGAAAAAAGAGGATGTTTTCCTCTTAAATAACGTAACAGATATTTGAATAGGGAGTTTTTAATTGTTATTATTCATAATGGTGAGAGTTTTAATTTTGGCTCAAATAGCGCTCAAAGGTTCTCATCTTAGTTTAAGAAACAGTTCTTAATGATAGAAATTTAAAATGATTTTTAAAATCACTTTTTTGTTTCATAAACGAAAAGAGGAATATCATAGCTTATTTTTTCTAAAGTGATGAATAAGGATTTTGTTTAGATAGTGATAACATTTTATAAAAGGTTGCGAGAAATTCACATCGTTTACACAAAAATCCTTGAGACTATGATAAAGAAATGCAGCGAATTCAGTTATACAAAGAAAAAAACTGGGGATTGTATAAGCTCTGTTAGAGGTTGAGCTATTCATCGTGAGAGACAGAATCAGGAAAAGATTGCTCTATTAGCTTTGCAATTTGTTATCAAAAGATAAAATTGTTCCTGTCGCTATATTAATCGCGCCTTTTATCCGCCGCTTTTTAAAGCGGAGCTGGCAAATGATATAAAAATGGTCGTTAAAGTAAACCATGCAAAGATGTTGAAAGAATGTATTGTGACAAGTTCAAAGCCTTTTTTAATTCCACCGCCAGAAGACAAAAATTTCGGGAAGTCCGTTATATAAAATATTGATACTTTGGGATTTAGTATTTGTGTCAAAAAACCGTCCATATAGCTGGTGAAAAGTTTTGTTTTACCAATAGCACTCTTTTCATTCGTTGATATTGTTTTGAATTTAAGCTGTGTTTTCCAGATTTAATCGATTTAAAGCCCATGTATAATAAAGTGCTGCCACCCATGAATTTTACTAAAAAAATAGTGTTTTGTTGTTGAGAATGAGCGCTGATACACTTAGGTATGGAAAATGTCTCATGCACATATGTTGCTGTACACAATCCTAAAACGTTTACAAATGCGTTCTTTCTTCCTAATCTCGTTGTCTTAGTGATGATAAGGGCCATATTCGGCCCCAGTAAGATGACTAAAATTAAGTGAGATGACTAAAAAAAATGAAACAATGAAAAAGGTCAGTATTTGATGATTCATTTTACCTTTAGCTCTGAAATTAATTGATCTTTGAGATATAATTCTATTCTGTCAAACTGAGAAAGTTTTCCTACACCCTGTGGAGTACCTGTGTATATGAGATCACCACGTCTTAGCTGAATGTAGTGACTCAAAAATGATATTATCTTCTCAAAGCTAAAGATCATATTTTGCGTATTGCCAACTTGTCTTGTTTCGCCATTCAGCTTCATTGCAAAGGTTATTGGGTTGTTTATTTTTTCCTTGTTTATGAAGTCAGAGACGTATGCGGCGCTTTTAAATCCTTTAGATAAAAGCCAAGGCAGCTTTTTTTCTTTCAGTTTTGTTTGCAAATCCCGCGCTGTGAGATCAAGACCTATTGCTATGGCATCATAGCATTCTTCTGCTTCTGCCTCCGTGACCATGAAAGCATCCTTTGAGATTTTGAGCACAATTTCAGTTTCAAAATGTATTTCTTTTGAAAAATCAGGGAGATAAATTTCATTGTCTAAAACGAGTGAACTGTTTGGCTTGCTAAAGATAACGGGTTCATCTTCAACAACATTGCCTAGTTCATGAACATGTTCAACATAATTGCGTCCAACACAGTAAATGTCATTTATCATAGGAGCCCTCCAAATTTTTTATTTTCTTTTTGTATAGGTAAGAGAGAACTTTGCAAACAACATTTTTTCTTATCTCGTGTTGTGCGTTTTCTGAACAAGAGGTATTGTGTGGGTTGATAACTAACCACGATGACAGTTCTTGGCATTATCTCTCTTTTGAAGAGTGCCCAATCTTACAGTCTTTAAGAGATAAGAAACACTGCTTTCATTTTGGTTGCTAATCGCGTGAAATTCCTTCAATACTTTAAAGGTGTTTTTGGTCGTCTACGCAGCGATCAGTAGGGGCTGAAAACCCTAAAGTTCGATCATAAAATGAGCCCACTCTGTGGGTGTCTCAGAATTCTGGGAGATTTTGCTATGTCCAAGTTCGATGAGCACTAAAAGCGAAAAAAGCTGATTCAAACTCAGTACTTTTAGGCTTCAGGAATATGAATGAGAGGGCGATCGCACCTGCACAAGCCCCCTTGTGTTTCTTTGCGGTATGTTCTGATACATAAGTTGGCAAGCGTCGTAAAACACAAGATGATGCTGTCGAGCTCGATGTCTCAGATCTCGCTCTACCAGCTACCAACTGATGCTCAAAAGCTTTGAGAAAAAGCAAGCCAATGAGATCAATGCCGTTGTGGCATCTATGGACGAAGAAGAGCTCTATGGAAAAGAGCTTTATTACCTATACATTCTCCAAAGCCGTTAAGAATGAACTTTTAGCTCCTTATAAGATTATTATTTGGGGTGTTGATGAAGAGGAAGTCAGTTAATCCATTCAACATCTGATAACAGATGAGAATTATAAACTTATTCTTGATGATAAAATCAAGATCATAGGCTGTCATCAAGCCTTTGCTAAAATAGATCTGAAGGTTGACTTGAGTGATGACCCAAATCTCATGCGTCGGGCTTTTGAAACGATAGCATAATTTTGAGAAGTAATGGGTGAAGGGGTAGGGGATGTCGATAAATCTTTCTTTGCATTAAGTAAATATAATTCGCCTTTAAATTGTGGTAAGATAATCTCTGTTGAGTAACGGTCATGCCCATTTTTATCTTACCATTTGCGTGTCTGTAATTTGCCTTCTACGTAAATCTTTGAACCTTTGTTTAGATATTGAAGTGCAATTTTTGCCAAATATGGATTAAAAATCACAACTGAATGCCATTCTGTTTTCTCTACTTTTTGATTGGTCTTTTATCTATATAGGTCTTAGAAGTTGCCATACGAAAATTGACTACCTCGGCTCTAGAATTCATTGTTTTGCTTTTGGTATTAGCAGCTAAATAGTCAATTAACATCACTTTATTTAGCATATTTGTAGCCCCATTAAATTAGCAATTTAATATGTAAAAATCTTAACATAATTCGTACTTTTTCAATCGTTTAAGTTTATTAATAATATTTTTAAAGTATTACATTACAATATTATTTGACAAATCATGCATCAAAAGACCATGTCACATAAATGGTACGGCTTTCTTGTTTCTGCTTTTAACTTTTCAGTAAATATCCTTTCATTAAGAGTCTGTATTAAACTTTTTTGTTCGATCTTCATTTTATGAAGAAATGGTGAGGCTAAATGAAACGAGAAGTGCTGCTTAGGGAATTACGTAAAGAAGCCAGAAAAAGAGGCATTCATTACAGTAAAGCTCCTGATGCAGGCAAAGGGTCACATTATTTGGTAACTTTTGGAGACAAGACAACCGTTATAAAATCTGATGACTTGACTCCACTTTATGTGAAAATAATAAAAAAGTAGTTGGGGGTATGAGCTGTTTTCTCAAAGGCTTAAATTTTTTGTTTCAAAAGTATTTTGATTATGACGAGGAGACATAAACATGGAATATACTTATCAAGCAAAACTGGAATCTGATTCAGATGGTAGTTTTATTGTAACCTTTCCAGGTGTACCAGAAGCAATAACAGCTGGAGAAAATAGAACTGAGGCATTAGAGAATGCTGTTGAATCTTTAGGGTTAGCATTACGGAGCTTGTCCTATGCGTGGTCTGCCTTTACCAATGCCACAACAGTATAAAGACCTTGTAGAGGTTAGGGTAGATGCGTGGAATGCTCTTAAACTTGCAGTAGTAGAAGCCTTTAATGAAGCGAATATCACAAAAACAGAATTGGCAATTGTTTGGGTAAAGACGCATTCTTGATCTAAATTATCCAACTAAGCTTCAAACACTAGAGAAAGCACTGAGTCTTCTTGGCAAGCAAGTCATTATTACAATCAAAGATGCAGCTTGAACTTTCTCTTCACCTAGAAAATTAGTCTCTGAAGCTAAGCAGCCCCCGATAGTTTTTTATCTCCTTGTTGATTTTATCTATGAACGTTGAGAAGAGACAACGCCATTTAATCTGAACAGTTTTATAAAATCGGAATTTTACTATGGCTTTTTAATGGAGCACTGTAGTGTGTAAATAGATATATTTATTAAACTGCGTGTACGTAACATAAGAAATAATACACAGACTAAAAGAGAATACCAAACAGCAATATCTGAGTATTAAAAAAGTACAGTATCCAATGAAAATAAAACTTGTACTCCACGTACTTAGAAATGACAGGTAAAGAAACCATTTCTTTATAACTACTTGGGAAAATTAAAACGACAAGCGCTAAACTTATTAGCTTTAAGAGTCTGTGCATGTACTGTTGTAAATCACGTGTTAATGTCTTCCAACCTGTTGTATTGCCGCATTTGTATTTTGGGTTGCTCTGTAATTCAGAAGGAATATTAGAATTGCATAAAATTGCAAAAACCGTTGTGACTATTACCAAAGAAACAAACGCAAATGTCAAAATATTCTGAATAAAGTCAATTTTTATTCCTGAAAAACATAAAAAATATAAAAGTTATAATACCAAACAAGGCTCTTAGCTGCTTATCTGTAAACATATTAATTTCCTGCGGTTTTCGATAATTTTTGATCTCTCTGTTGATCTCGTCTATAAGAGGTTTGTAATTGAGAACGCTTTTCGGAATAGACCACCATAAGCTCATGCTTTTACTTGCGCTTTGGTACTAAATCCGCATTACTTAGGTGCTTTGTAATACTGATCAGTATCAAATTTTTCACACTCTCTTGTACCGTCTTCATATTCGTAGAGGTTGTAAAAATACTCCTCTGCTCCGTTTCCTCCATGGTGCATATCCCACCGCCGTTGCAACAAACCTCTTTCGCATGGGCTGTTTACGGTTTTTTAAGAACAGATGTTTTAAAATGGATATGCTTTAATTCTAATTTTACAAATTTGTCTATTTGCCTCAAATTTGACCGTACAGAGCGTTTTATATTATAAATTTTTTATCATAAAATCTTGAATCGCTTTGTACGGTGCTTTTATGTCGATTTAAACGCACATCTAATCACAAAACGATCAGCATTTTTACTAGTTTGCTAACCTGCAATGTTTTTCATTGTTCCTCCAAGATCATTAAAATCCCTTCAAGCTTTTGCTTTTCAACCAACGTGAGTGGTCTTGAATTCTCTCTCATTGCCTTTTCTTTCAGATTTTTTTCACGGGTGTTCAAAACAGCCTTGCGTACAAGATTGGCTTTCGCCCAAAGATTGTTTTCTAAGTGATCTTGTAGCGCATGTCCTTTTGCACATGCCGCGTTAATCATTTCTCCTTTTGAGGCATTGCTTTCAAAACGATAGGATTCAAAATTGACAGTGCCACTCGTTATATTGCTGTCTACACGAGAAATTGTCCAGCCTGTCTTGGTATCTAGATCAAGGCAGAGAATGGTTTGTGTATTGATGATCATGTTCCCCCCATTAAGGCTGTTGCGTAATTTATATGTGAGCTATGACAGAGCGTGTTGTGATTGCCTGTCTTGAAAAATGTTTGTGAGAAAATACTTAAAACTACTTTTTGGCCAAATTTTTAACTGCCATTCAAGGAAAAATAAGCTTGGAAGCAGTTAATCTTCGAATTGATTCTTCTTGTTTTTGATTTATATCTTTTTGTGCATGTACTATTTCAGCTTCTTTATCTATTATTTTGTCTTTTTCATCTATCTCCATTCTATACCTCACTTACTTTTCTTCGTATTATCTTACTCCTGTTAAGAGCGTGAATGATGCTGCTGGTGTTGGAGAAATCTTAGGATTATTGATGAGGCGTTTGTTAGATGCAAATGACCTTGAAGAAGAGTTTAAGCATTACAAATCAGTTACAACAGAAGCTAAGTGAATTTTATCGAGCCCTGTTGTGAAAGCTGCTTAACGTTAAAAACATGACTCATTTCCTCATCCTTAAGGATGAGAAAATCAAGATTGACTGCCTCTCCACCCTAAAAGATGAGGAGGAGTTCAAAGTGCTAAAAAGGTACTTCAAAAAGCAGCAATGATTCGTATTTTAGCATCATCGTGGTGCCGTCTGATAGCGTTATAATGGCGTTGCGAAAGGTGGTTGAGAGGGTGGTTTGATTTTTATTGATTTTTAATAAATCATTGGGAAATAAGGGAAATTAAAGTATTCTGGTGCGGACGGCGGGACTTGAACCCGCAAGGTCTTCGACCGGCAGATTTTAAGTCTGCTATGTTTACCGTTTTCATCACGTCCGCGATGAGAGTTCTCTCATAAGCTATATCTTTTATTGAATCAAGAATTAATGACAAAAGAAACATTTTTCATTTTTTTAGTGAAATTTTGACTGACAATAGTTTTCTTTATCGCTAGAAAAAGCTTTTATAATGTAAATAAAGCATGAAATGATTAGTGTTATGAGTCAATTTATTCAAGACGTCACAAAAGCTATGGTGGGATTGCATCACGTGTTTGCTGAAACACCACTTCAAAGAAATGATTTTCTTAGTCAAAAGTATGATGCAGAAATTTATTTAAAGCGTGAAGATTTAACACCGGTGCGGTCTTATAAGATTCGGGGTGCTTTCAATTTTGTTTCAGAAATGCTTAGCAGTCTACCACCAGATTCTGCATTTGTTTGTGCTTCAGCGGGGAATCACGCGCAAGGGGTTTCTTTTGTTTGTCGTTATTTTAAACGTAAAGGCGTGATTTTTATGCCTATGACAACGCCACAACAAAAAATTGAGAAAACACGTATTTTTGGTAAAGAATTCATTGATATTCGTTTAATTGGTGAAACATTTGATCAATGTTATGAAGCTGCGCAATCCTTTGTCGTGGAGAGCGGTGGTGTAATGGCTCCACCTTTTGATGATATTCGCATTATTACGGGGCAGGCAACAGTGCTCTGTGAAGCTGCTTTACAATGGAAAAAACTCAATGGAGAAAGTGAGCCAGATTTAATGATTGTGCCGGTAGGGGGTGGTGGTTTGGCAAGTGGGGTGAGCAAGTTTTTACATGAATATGGTTGGAAAACAAAGCTTCGTTTTGTTGAGCCGCAAAGAGCTGCAAGTTTGCTTGCTTGTTTGGAGAGTGGAAAACGCGTCAAGCTTGAAAATATTGACACTTTTGTAGATGGTGCTGCTGTGGCTGAAATTGGTGCGCTAAACTATACAATTCTAAAGAATTTTTCCCCTGATTCTGTCAT
Organism: Bartonella sp. PS17NMGDW; assembly: GCF_042193555.1. Taxonomy (NCBI): domain Bacteria; kingdom Pseudomonadati; phylum Pseudomonadota; class Alphaproteobacteria; order Hyphomicrobiales; family Bartonellaceae; genus Bartonella; species Bartonella sp. PS17NMGDW. The sequence goes on from NZ_JBHILY010000006.1 coordinate 116,500, forward strand.
TACGGTTCCTGAAAATCGTGTTTGTTCTACGATGGTTGAAATGCTTAATGTTGAAGGTGTGGTCCTTGAACCGGCTGGTGCTTTATCGATTGACGCGCTTAACAGTATTCCTCCTCAAGAGTTAAAGGGGAAAAAAATTCTTCTCGTTATTTCAGGAGGTAATTTTGATTTTGAGCGTTTACCAGAAATTAAAGAGCGTTCTTTACGTTTCCAAGGGTTGAGAAAATATTTTATTTTTAGTTTTCCGCAACATCCTGGTGCATTGCGTCATTTTCTTTCCACATTATCACCAGATGATGATATCGTACGTTTTGAATATCTTAAAAAATCAGCGAGAAACTTTGGTTCTGTATTGGTTGCGATTGAAACAAAAAAATACGGTAATTTTTGTCTTTTAGAGGAAAAATTTCAAGCGTTAGGTTGGCGTTATCGTGATATTACTGATGATCAAACATTATTTGATTTCGTTATTTGAGAAACTGAAATTTTACTAAAACAAGAAGCATAATGATGAAACCTATTTTTTATTTGCTGCTGAGTCTGTTTTTCTTTTTGATTGTTAATCAACAGAGTTTAGCATCTCAGCCCACAATAATACAAAAAGCTGAACTTTCAAAAGTTGTTGTTGATGTCAATAATGCTATAAAAAACAGGGATTTTGCGCCTATTTCTCATTATATGCCTGAGCGACTTTATAAAGAGATGGCACATCGATTGAATACAACAGAGAGTGCTTTACGTAGTGATTTTCTTCAACAGTTGCATAGGAAATTTGAGGATTTGCCTTCTGGTGCTTATTATTTAGATAAAGAAAATATAGAGTATTTACAAACTGATAATGGGACTTTGTATGCTTTAATTCCAACAGTTCTTGAGATGAAGGATCGCATCATTCGATATAAAACTTTGGCGATTTTTGATAAAACCCAATGGTATTTAATTTATGGCGGTCAAAAAACTTTACAAAATCCAGTTTTTCTCGAGATTTATCCTGATTTTATCAAGGTACATTTACCGATGGACACAATCATTAAAAAGTAAACGATCTAAATATTGTTTTTTATTCATGATAAATGTATTTCGTAAAGTTCTTGCTTTTTTATCATAATCCAGGGATAATGGGGGTGAAGGCATTTAGGCTGGTTTGTTGGCTTTTTCTAAAGTGAAGTTTATACGCCTTTATCTTGATTTCAAGGTGCTCATGAGCTGCGCAGGCCGCTTTTAAAGCGTTGCTTCATTTAAAATGTCAGGGATTTCTCTTGCGCGGATTCTTGAGTGGAGAGTTCAGTTGGTTACTTGTTTGAGTTCTTCAGCTGAGGAAAGATTGTATTTTGCCTATAAAAGAAGAAAATGTTTTTACAAAGTTAGGTTTGCCTACTCTTTTGATTAAAAATTTACTCATTGCTGGGATGAGTAAACCTAAACCTATACAAGAACAAGCTATTCCAGTAATGTTGAAAGGACACGATATTTTAGGTGTTGCTCAGACAGGTTCTGGAAAAACCTTGGCTTTTGGTTTACCTATTTTAAGTCAGATTTTGGCTTTGGGTGATAAACGCTGTCCTAAAACTGCACGCGCTTTGATTTTAGCTCCAACGCGTGAACTTGCTGTCCAGATTGATGAAACGATTCGCACTGTGGCGAAGGGAGCTCATCTTTCAACATGTCTTATTTTTGGGGGCGTATCACGTTTAAAACAAATTAAACGTATGGAAGCAGGTGTGGATGTTTTGATAGCGACTCCAGGGCGTTTGAGAGATCTTGTTGGTGAAAAGTGTGTTGATCTTTCCCAATCTCGTTTTTTGATTTTGGATGAAGCAGATCGTATGTTGGACATGGGGTTTATTCATGATGTCAAGCAAATTGCAAAGCTTTTGCATCAAGAGCGTCAGACAGCACTCTTTTCTGCAACAATGCCGAGGGAAATTGCTGTGCTTGCAAAATGTTTACTCAATGATCCTGTTAAAATTGAAGTTGTTCCTCAAGGTACTACGGCTGTAGAGATTTGCCAAAAATTATATTGTGTTCCTACGAATGAAAAAAAGAATGTTTTAAGTAAACTTTTGACAAATCCAGCTTTTAATTCGGTTATTGTTTTTACCCGAACTAAACATGGGGCTGATTCTGTTACACGTAGTTTGGCAAAGATAGGGTATTCAGTCGCAACAATTCATGGGAATAAATCACAAGGTGCTCGCCAGTCTGCTTTAAAAGCTTTTCGTGAAAGATCTGTGCGGATCCTTGTGGCAACAGATATTGCTGCACGCGGTATTGATATACCAGGGATAAGCCACGTTATTAATTATGACTTACCAGATGAAGCTGAAAGTTATGTACATCGTATTGGTCGTACAGGACGTAATGGTGCATCTGGCGAAGCACTTACACTTTTTGATGAGAAGATAGAAAGGGAACGGTTGCGTGCTATAGAGCGCTTGATTCGTATGAAATTGGCGGTTGAGTCAGTTCCAGAACAATTTGCAGTGTTTCCAGAAAAGCCAATTTTGCCAGAAAGTAGAGAAAAAGAAAACGATAAGGAACGCCGTTTTAAAAAATCTAAACGTCAAAAACAGTTTTTAGGTCGAAAAGATGATGCCGCACAGTTGCAGCGAAAGAATTCTTCATCTCCAAATGAGAGGCATAAAAAAGCAAAAGCGGTGGCAAAGCGTGCAAAGCCTTTTCGTTTTCGAAAATCAGTTAAGAAGGCTGCCTAGATAAAGTCTTGAAAAAAGATTATGTACTGGAGATTTTTTACTTTTGTTGATTTATTCTCAATTGAAAAGAGGTATAAAATACTCTTGCCAAAATAAGAAGGTCTTTTAGAGGTTTTCATTTCTAAAAAATGAAAACCTCTAAGTGTTTGGATTATTTAAAAATCTTTTAAAAAGAAATTATTATTGTAGAGGCGATTATTTATTTTCTTTATTTCCATTTTTAAAATGGGAATGAAAATAGATTTTATTTATATAAAATTATTTTTTAAAAGATGTATTTTATCTTTAATGATAACTTTTAATTTTAAAAATTGATTTCTAATAATAAGCCATTGTTTTATATATAAATAATTCATTATATCGTAAAAATTTTTCATTTTTAAGCTATTTATGTGGATCAATCAAAAGTATTCATTTGCACGTTATATGTGAAATTATCGTATAGATAAACATTTGAGAAATAAATAAAATGATACTTATAAACTCTTTCAAAGGCGAGGGGTATTGCTAAGATTGAGAGTTGGAAAATAGTATGATGGTATGGCTTTTATTATAAATAAAGATGGGATGATTAATCGATTTCATTTTATATCATTTGCGGGAGTTATTGTGAAATGGGCTTGGGGGAAATTTAAGAGATATCTCTTTAGAAAAGCGTGTGACTGCATAATACAATAGCAAGAATGTCATGATTTCTGAAGGCTTTCTCAGGATTCTTAACAATTTAAAGCCGATAAGACTTTATGTATTAAATGTTTTATGACAGTGGGATGAAATATCCAGGGCAAGGTTGTTTGTAAAGCGTTGAAGTGGTTAGCAGGAGGAACAACCTGTTAGATAAGACGCCGGAATGTTTACAGACTTGTTTGATGTTTTTTGCTTTTAGGATGGGGAGGAGGTTATGTGGGATATATGGAGATAATATATTCCCTGATTCTTGTTTCTTCCATTTTTCAAAATGATTGCTTCATGAGCAGGTTTTTAAGTTTAATTGCTTTATGGAGTACAAATCATTTTTCCTTGGACAAAAAATTATATGAGATTTTTTTCATTGCTGATGGCGCTTAATAATTCCTTCTCGTGAAAGAAGCCCTATTTTATAATGTGCAAATAATTGCAGCGCTCTCTGATAAAGGCGCGGTAGTTTGAAAAAAGTAATCTTATTTGTGCTATTTTAAAATGAATCAATGGTTTTTTGCGTTCATTGAAAAAAATACATCCCGTAGGATATTGCGTTTCTACTTTATTGTAAAAACCTTATTCCATAGCTTTTATTAACGAATCCCTCATTGTAAAAAACATACGGAAAATCAATAAGTTATTTGTGATAGAAAAGAATGTGGCTCCCCGGGCCGGATTCGAACCAGCGACCAACCGGTTAACAGCCGGTTGCTCTACCGCTGAGCTACCGGGGAATGGTGCCCAATCATTTAGTTGAAAAGGCTATAGCAAAGCAATACTGATTTGCAAAGGATAAAATTACTTTTTTTAAAAAAATATGATAAATTGTGTAATAAGAGGAAAAAAGGCGAGAGAAGATTTCTACACCTTGACGGATGCGTTGCCTTCCCTTATTGAAACCTTTATGTTTGTTGACGAGGCCTCGTGGCGGAATGGTTACGCAGAGGACTGCAAATCCTTGTATCCCGGTTCGATTCCGGGCGAGGCCTCCAGCCGATTTTAAACGAAACGGCTTTTAGGGGAGATGAGGTATAGGAAAATAGATTATTTCCCTCTATAGTTGTGAAGACATTTTTTTATGAGAGATCATACAGTTAAAATCTAATTGTTGACTGGAGCACCCTTTTTCGTAACGCTCATAGTTTAAGAGATCTTCGTCCATCTTTGTCGCTGTTTTGTTTGTTTTTTGTAGGTTAGGAGAAAATATTCGTTATGGTTGCAGATTTTGCTGAGCTTCGTCGCAAAATGGTTGACAATCAAATTCGTACAGTTGATGTAACGGATTTATCAGTTCTTGAAGCGTTTTTAACGGTATCTCGTGAAGATTTTGTATCGGAAGATATGAAAGTATTAAGTTATCTTGATACCGACATTGTTCTATGTCCAGTACAAGATGGGATTCCTGCACGCTATTTGATGAAACCTGCATCTCTAGCGAAATTACTACAGCTTGCCGCTGTAAAATCATCAGATGTTGTTTTAGATATTGGTGCAAATAGTGGTTATTGTGCAGCGTTGCTTGCAAAACTTGCAGGGTCTGTGATTGCGTTGGAAAGTAATAAATCTCTTTTTGAACGTGCTCTTGAAGCTTTAGAACGTAATCAATGTGATAATGTGGTTGTCGTTCATGGTCCATTAGAGCAAGGATATGCCGTTGAGGGACCTTATGATGTGATTTTCATTGAGGGATCTGTTGATTTTATTCCACAAGGTATCTTTGATCAAATGAAAGACTGTGGACGTCTTGTTGTGGTTGAAGGGTACGGAAATGCTGCTGTTGCACAAATCTATATAAAAGAAGATGGGATCATTTCGGCACGTCGTGCTTTTAACCTCGCTGTAAAGCCTCTTCCTTGCTTTTTAAAAACACCTGGTTTTGTGTTTTAGTGCTTGTTTGTTTTGTGAATAAAAGATAATTTCGTAATTTATTTGGGATTTGTTATTGTGTGTATTGTGTTTAGAGTAAACAAAAAGTTTCAGGTGTCTTTATTACTGGGGTTGAGTATTTTACTATCAGATACTGTTTGTGCTGAAACATTGATGGATGCTTTTTCTAAGGCTTATAAGCATAATGCTAAGTTGAATAGTGAACGTGCAGCTGTCCGTATATCCAGTGATGATGTTGTCATTGCGCGATCAGGGTTATTGCCACAAGTTGAGGGGGTTGGGAACTATGGTCGGAATAAGTCTTTTACAGGTCCTTATGTCACTTCTGGATCTATAGGCGTGAGATTAAATCAAAGATTATTTGATGGTTTTATCACGCAAAATATCTTTTCTTCAGCTCAAATTAAGTTGCAGGCTCAGCGTGAATATCTTCGTAATGTTGAACAAAATACGTTTCTGGAGACAGTGACCGCTTATGCTAATGTCTATCACGCACGTCGTGTTGCCGATCTTCGGAGAGAAAATTTGGCAGCTCTTGAAGAACAAGTTCGTTCCAATAAAGCAAAATTTGATGTGGGTGAAGGAGGGCATGTTGATCTTGCTCAAGCTCAAGCTGCACGTTCTGTGGCTGTTTCAGAGCTGAGTCTTGCTCGTGCTGATGTAAAAGCAGCAGAGGCAGTGTATCGACAAGTTATTGGTTCTGATCCTGAAAAGTTAAAACGCCCACCTGTAGCCAAAGATTTTCCCGTCAACCTTGATATGGCTTACCAAATGAGCGTTGTGATGCATCCAGCAATCCTTTATGCTAAATATTTAGTCGATGCGAGTGTTTACAATGTAAAGGCGAAAGAAGGAGCATTGCTCCCTAAAGTTGATTTTTCTGCAACAGCATCTTATAATCGAATCTACAGCGGTGCTGGAGAGGATGGAGTTTCTAAATCAATAGGATTGTCAGTAAGTGTCCCAATCTTTGAAGGAGGGCGTACGTCTGCGCAAATTCGTCAATCAAGGGAACAGCTTGGACAGGCGCAGCTTCAACTCGATTTGGCGCATAGTAATACTAGGCAAGTACTTACTTCTGCTTGGTTTCAGTTGGAGGGCGCACGCTCATCTGTTCTTGCTTACCGTGAAAGTGTTCGTGCTGCTGAAATTGCTCTGAAAGGCCGTGTTCAAGAAAATCGCGTAGGGCAAGCAACGACGCTGGATGTTTTAAATTCTCGTACTCAATTGATTAATGCTCAGATTGCGCTTGCAATGGCGGAGCGTAATGCTGTTGTGGCAAGCTATAGTGTTCAATCTTCTATTGGTAGATTGACTGCAAATTATTTAGGTTTAAAAACAATTAAATATATCCGATAATGCATAAAAGTATTTCTTTAATCTTAAATTATTTTAGTTTTTAAAAGATTGGTAAATCAATAGTTGAGTATGTTTAAAAATAGAACGGTGAGATGTTATTTTTATAAGTGTAGAAAATTGTGTGTAGCGCCCTCTTTATGACAAGCATATTTGAAAATATCCCGGGAGGCATGTTGATCTTATGATTCTTTTGCATACACTGAAAGTATGATTCTATTTGTTGTTGCGTCTTTGAGAGGTTGTAAAGTATGGTACAGAGTTCAAGCGTGTTACGTGAGCCAAGTATGGATGAAATTTTAACATCTATTCGTGAAATAATCGAAGAAAATGCGGTTCAATCTGATCACTTTTTAAATGAAGATGTTGCAGTGAACGCTTCGGAAGGTCGTTCAGAAGCTGCATCAGGAGGTATTTATGATACAACCTTATCGGTTGATGATGCTATGAAAGCTTTAGCTGATCGTATTGGTCTTTCTTCTGAAAATCAAGGGGGGAAGATAACGCAAGAGAAAGAGGATATAGAGGCAGAGAATAATACAGTTGGTATGGATATGCAAAAGATGAAGCTTTCTTCTGAAGAACGGAATTCTGTTTATAAAGCAAAAGAATATGAAGATGAGATAAGGAAATCACAGTCAGAAGCTAGAGGGGATGGTCATGTGGAATTGTCTGCATATTGTATTTCTTCTGCAGAAAAGATTGCAAAGGATGTGTTGCGTCCGGCTATAGCAGAATGGTTACAGTCTAAATTGCCTATTTTGCTGGAAGATATTTTGCGTGAAGAGATTGTGAAAGCGATTAAAAAATCATCTTAATTATTTTTATGTTTTTCATTTTATGAGAATTTTGTTTGCGATTTTGCGAGCTCTCTAGTGAATGGCTGAAAATCACGGGCTTTTGATCGGGATTTGATCATGTATTGTGTTTTTCAGCGGCGTTATGGATGGATAGAATGTTAGAAAAAAACTATGATGCTGCCTCTATAGAGCAACGGGTTGCAAAGAGATGGGAGACTCGTGGGGCCTTTAAAGTGGGAGCTGGTTCTAAAAGCGGTGCAGAACCTTTTTGCGTTATGCTTCCACCTCCTAATGTTACGGGTTCACTTCATATGGGGCACGCGCTCAATACGACAATTCAAGATATAATAGTTAGATTTCAGCGGATGCGTGGCAGAAACGTCTTGTGGCAGCCTGGTATGGATCATGCTGGGATTGCTACACAAATGGTTGTAGAGCGTCAACTTGCAGAACGCCAAGAGCCAACGCGTCAAGAAATGGGGAGAGAAAAGTTTATTGAGCGTATTTGGGAGTGGCGTTATGAAACTGGAGGCGTTATTTCAAACCAGTTGCGTCGCCTTGGGGTTTCATGTGATTGGTCGCGTGAGCGGTTTACAATGGATGAGGGGTTGTCGCAGGCAGTTCGTGAAGTCTTTGTCACGCTTTATAAGCAAGGGTTGATATATAGGGATAAGCGCCTCGTCAATTGGGATCCTAAATTGTTGACAGCTATTTCAGATCTTGAAGTTGAGCAAAAAGAAGTTCAAGGACATTTGTGGCACTTTAGATATCCACTTGAGGGTAAAATTTTTGATCCAAATGATGCGACAACTTTTATAACAGTGGCGACAACACGACCAGAAACAATGCTTGGTGATACAGGAATTGCTGTTAATCCTGAAGATGAGCGTTATAAAAATCTTATCGGTAAAAATGCTCTTTTGCCACTTGTTGGTCGTAGGTTATTAATTGTTGGTGATACGCATGCTGATCCTGAAGCTGGAAGTGGTGCTGTAAAAATCACACCAGCTCATGACTTTAATGACTTTGAAGTAGGACAGCGTAATCATTTACGCTTGATCAATATTTTTACCCAAAAAGCCGAGATTTTTCTCCGTGAAAATGAAGCCTTTTTTGATGGTTTGATTTTGTCAGATGAATTAAAAATGTTAGTAGAAAATCTCGATAAATCTGATCGTTTTGTTGCGCGCCAGAAGATTGTTTCTTTGATGGAAGAACAGGGATATTTAGCCTCTGTTGATGATCATACCCATATGGTTCCTCATGGAGATCGCAGTGGTGTTCTTATTGAGCCGTTTTTGACAGATCAATGGTATGTTCATGCTGCTGAATTAGCAAAGCCAGCGATAGAGGCTGTTCAACAAGGCAAAACGCGGTTCGTTCCTGATAGCTGGAAAAAGACTTACTTCAATTGGATGGAAAATATTCAACCTTGGTGCATTTCTCGCCAATTGTGGTGGGGACATCAGATTCCTGCTTGGTATGGTCCTGATGGGACGGTTTTTGTTGAAAAAAGTGAAAAAGAGGCTTTAGATTCAGCTTATGCTCATTATGGTGAGGTTGTTGAATTAATCCGTGATCCGGATGTTTTAGATACTTGGTTTTCATCAGCTCTCTGGCCTTTTTCAACATTAGGATGGCCAAATAAAACGACTGAATTATCTACTTTTTACCCAACATCTTTGTCTGTGACAGGATTTGATATTATTTTTTTCTGGGTTGCTCGTATGATGATGATGGGACTTCACTTTATGGGTGACGTTCCTTTTCCAACGGTCTATGTGCACGCTCTTGTTCGGGATCAAAAGGGTGCGAAGATGTCAAAATCAAAGGGAAATATTATTGATCCCTTAGAGCTTATTGATCAATATAGTGCTGATGCACTTCGGTTTACTTTAGCTATTATGGCAGCACAAGGTCGTGATGTAAAACTTGACGCTTCCCGTATTGCTGGTTATCGTAATTTTGCTACGAAATTGTGGAATGCTACCCGATTTGCACAGATGAATGGTGTGAAGCATGATCCAACTTTTAAGCCAGAACAAGCAAAATTGGCGCTTAATCGTTGGATTTTAACAGAGTTATCTAAAACGATTTCAGCAGTGACGACTGGTATTGAACACTATAAATTTAATGAGTCTGCTGCCACACTTTACCGTTTCGTTTGGAATACATTATGTGATTGGTATTTGGAGCTTCTCAAACCTATTTTTCAGGGGGAAAATGAAGATGCTAAAAATGAGGTTCAAGCTTGTACTGCTTGGGTTTTAGATGAAGTTTATAAACTTCTTCATCCTTTTATGCCTCATATGACGGAAGAGTTGTGGTCTCTTACAGAAACGCAAGCCATCAAGCGTGAGGATATGCTCGCATTGACAAAATGGCCAGAGGAAACATTGATAGATGAAGAAGCTGCTGATGATATTAATTGGCTTATTGATGTCGTTACAGGGATTCGGTCTGTACGTTTTGAAATGAATATTCCAGTGGCAACACAAGCACCTCTTGTTGTTGTTGAAGGAGGGGAAGTAACGCGAGAGCGTGTGAAGCGTTATGATGCACTTCTTAAAAAATTAGCGCGTATTGAAGTTATTGATTTCTCTGATAAAGTTCCGGAAGTGTCGGCACAAATGATTTTGGGAGAGGCTGTTTTTTGTTTACCATTAGGACAGTTGATCGATTTGGAGGCTGAACGTGTTCGTTTGAGGAAAGATGTCAGTAAAATTGAACAAGATATTGAGAAAATATCGCTTAAGTTAAACAACCCCAAATTTATAGCAAATGCGAAAGCAGAAATTGTTGAGCGTGAACGGAACAGGGTTGTAGAACTGCGTGCAGCGCAGAAGAAGATATTTGTTGCTTTAGAGCGGTTGGATTGATTTCAACTTTTTACTTTTTTGTGGATGATTTCATACCATTAGGTTTGGTATAGATCTTCTTTAAAGAGACTTTTTCTTTTGTTAGTTTTTCATGAACGATCATAAAATCTCTACTGAAATCCATTGTTTTCTGTTTATCATTAAAAAAACATCTTTTAAGGTACCCAAGCCTATCTCATGACGGAGATCATGAATAGTATAACGGTAAATCTATTGAGCTCCCCTTCTTTACGCTTGTAAAGTAACAAGCGCTGTGGCGCTATCCCGCCCCAATCCGGACAAGGACTTGGCACTTAAGACCGTTCATGAGAGGCATTGTTAGTTCTTTCTTACACAGAGTTTTTATCCACATAGCTCTCTCTGCTTGTAATGTGCAAGCGGATGGTTTTGATTGATTCAACATGGAACAGGTTTTGAATAAGAGAATCTTACGATATTCGAGGGACTCATTCAATATGCAAAAAAGTAAATTATCATTATAAATCAGTACGTTGTTTTATTACTGTAAAACATCATCATTTAGAGTAGCAATATAAGGCATGTAAAATTACACATGTGGTATTTTTGTTGTATGTAATGGTGAGTATTCTGAGGTAGGGCTTGTGTATAAAGTATGAAGTAATTCCATGTGAAATGATGTTAGGTGGAATCTGTTAAGCAAAAAGCTGTATTGTTTATAGATTGACGGTGGCAAAAAACTTCATCTTTAAGGTGGTAAGGCAGTTGTGAAGTTATAAGTTAACGATCATCATTATATTTATCTATCTTTCGTATTGTTTTTTATACTTAAATGCTTACCATTCATCATGTATTCTCTTCGTTCTCAAGTTGCTGTTTAATGCACGTTATTTTATTGAGCGATTTTTACTTATACGTATAAAATTTTAAAATCAATAAATCCTAGAATGTTAAAGGAGGTGTTACAAAATATAGGATAATGATTTATATTTAAAAATCAATTTGTTATATATAAAAATGGATACTTAATTTTATCGAACATTTTGGATGGTTTTTATTTATTGATCTTTTCTTTTAAAATTTTTATTTTGAAATCGCGTGTGCTTTTTACTAAGAAAAAGGGTTTAAATATCTACAAAGAAATTTGTAACAGATATAATCATTAAAATTGAGATAGGGGGGAAATGGTTAATAGGTTTCAGATATGGAAAAAAGCCACTATTGTTGTGATTTTAGGGGGATTTTTTTCGACTGTTTATGCAATAGATGTCAATAGCTTGCAAGAAGCGAATGATGGTGCGTTTTATTTTTTTAAACGTGGTATGTCTGCTTATAAAGATGGGCATATAAATCAGGCTATTGCAGCATTACGTCGTGCGGCTAAGAGAGGCCATATTGGTGCGAATTGGAAACTAGGCTCTATCTATGCAAATGGTGATGGTGTCCCTAAAAATGATTATAAGGCATATTATTTTTTTGCATATATTGTTGAAAAAGGCACTGATCTTGGTTCAGAGGATGAAAGTTATGTTTCTGATGCATTGGTTAAACTTGCGGGATATATAAAAAAAGGTATTCCTCAATCACCTGTGAAACCTGATCCTTCTTATGCTGCTCATCTTTATATGCAGGCTGCGGTGAACTATGGAAATTCTAAAGCTCAGTATCATTTAGGAAAAATATTTTTAAAGGGAGAGGGAAGGGAGAAGAATCTTATACAAGCAGCACGATGGTTTCAACTTTCAGCAAAAAAAGGAAATCCTTCCGCCCAAGCAATGCTTGGAAATATGCTGCTTCAAGAAGGAAAAATTGTCCGTGGGGCAGCATTGTTAACTGCTGCCTATGAAAAAGCTAATGTAAAAGACAGAAATTGGATTCGCCCTTTGCAAGAACAGGCTTTTGCTCTTTGTAATGAATTTGAGAGACGTACAGCAATTTCACTGGTTGCTGATATTTTAAAAAATAACAGTTTTTAAACATCTGATTGTAATATTTTTACATTCTCTCATCCGTTATTAAACTCTACTGTCTTGTGTCTAAGTTTACAGTAGAGATAGCTTTTTGTGATAATATAACGGCTAATGACTTAAGATTTTAGACAAAAATTCTTGCGTTCTTGGTGTTCTCGCTTGTGGATCAGAAAAGAACTCTTTAGATGAACAGTCTTCAAGAATTGTTCCTTGATCTATGAAAATAACACGCTCCGAGACTTTTTGTGCAAACCCCATTTCATGGGTTACACAAATCATCGTCATACCTTCTTCTGCTAAGCTAATCATGACATCGAGCACTTCACCTACCATTTCAGGATCTAGAGCAGATGTTGGTTCATCAAAAAGCATGACAAGTGGATCCATAGTTAAGGCACGTGCAATAGCAACACGTTGTTGTTGCCCTCCAGAAAGTTGACCAGGATATTTATCTTTGTGTTCAATCAGCCCAACGCGTTCAAGATACAACAATCCACGTTCAAGTGCTTCTTTTTTGCTTCGTTTTAGGACTTTGATTTGCGCAATTGTCAAATTTTCTGTGACAGATAAATGGGGGAAAAGCTCGAAGTGTTGAAATACCATTCCCACCTGACTTCGCAATTTAGGCAGATTCGTTTTTTTTGAATGAACTGGTACTCCGTTAATCCAAATTTCACCTTTTTGAAAAGGAACGAGAGCGTTAATAGTTTTAATGAGTGTTGACTTTCCTGATCCTGATGGACCACAAACGACAACGACCTCTCCTTTATTAATGTTGGTTGTACAGTTTTTAAGGACGTTAATTTCGCCATACCAATTAGAAACATTTTTTATTTCGATCATATGAGTAGACATTTTTTTTCCTATTAGCGAATAATGGATACTTTTTTTTGTAAATACAAAACTATTTGTGACAGTGTAAAACAGATAACAAAATAGAAAACAGCTGCTAAGATATAAGCTTCTTGCTTTACACCAAAATTATTAGCAGCAATATCAAAACCATTTAAAAGACTGTTGCCACTGATTGCATAAACAAGGGTTGTATCCTGAAAAAGGATAATAACTTGTGTTAAAAAAACTGGTAGCATGTCCCTAAAGGCTTGAGGAAGAATGACAATGTACATACTTTGCCAATATGTCATTCCGAGAGCTTGTCCCGCATATTTTTGTCCTTGCGAAACTGAGTTTATGCCAGCACGCATAATTTCTGCAAAATAAGCCGTTTCAAATGCGGTAAAGGTAATGAGTGCTGATTTATTTGCACCGATGGATGTACCGGTTAAAAAAGGCAAAAGCACGAAAAACCATAAGATAACCATCACAAGTGGTATTGAACGCATAGCTGTTATGTAAACGATTGCAAACCAAGAAAGAAGTTTTATGGAAGAAAGGCGCATCATTGCTAAAAGGGTGCCGAAAACAAACCCCAATACCGTTGCAAAAAGAGTTAGAAAAACGCTAAAGAGCAAACCTGATAAAATGTAAGAACGAAATACATCAAAGGTAAAAAAGGAAAAATCAAAGTCGGAAAAATTGAAAGGAAAATAAAGTCCAAACTGAGAGCTTATGAAATTCATCATTTTCAATTTCCCTTTGTTTGAAAATTAGGAATTTTGAGTATTTGTTCAATGACGGTCATCACAATGAATACGAATAAGGCTATTAGAATATAAAGAATCGTAACAAGCAAATAGTTTTCGTAAACATGGCTTACCTCTTCAATTGCTTGGTATTGAAATTGCATGAGCTCGTTTATTGAAACGGCGAATGCTATAGATGAATTTTTTACAATGCCCATTGCTTCTGAAGTAAGAGGCGGCATAATTGTACGTATAGCACGTGGTAGTATTATATAGCGATAACTTTGATAAGTTGTAAATCCCATTGCCATAGCAGCATAACGTTGTCCAGAAGGAATCGCTTCAATGCCTGAACGAACCTGTTCTGCAATGCGTGCAGATGTAAAGAATCCCAATGCGCATGTTATTAAGAGAATGGGGGAAAATTTCATCGCTGGTGGATAAATCTTAGGAACAACAAAATACCACAAAAATACTTGTACAAGAAGGGGAATATTACGCATAATCTCTACCCAAATAGTACCGATAATGCGAAATATATAATTGATTATCGATGTTTTGGGTAAAGTGCGCATTGTTCCTATAATAACACCACACAATACAGCTAAGATAAGTGAAGTGATAGACAATATAACCGTATTTTTTAAGCCATCGAGAAGTGTATCTAAATAGGTATGACTTACGCCGGGAGTTCCCATGCATCCTGTTACCAGTGTTTGGGTAAGGTCATCTCTACAAAGGAAAGAAAAGTCCATTAATTGATATTCCCTCAAATTAGTCATTCACAAATAGGACAATAAATTAAGCGCATCTACATAGGCTAAATTTATTAAAAAGTGAATTAAAATATAAACCACACTCAATTTTTAAAGAGTGTGGTTCTTCTTTATTAAATTTTATAAATCTTTCTCTGTGTAGCTTTCTCGAGGCTTATTATTTGGGTGATCCCAAGCATATCTTGTTTGTTTTGACAAGGGAAGATTCATAACAGTGTTAGCAGGTGGAATCGGTTTCATAAACCACTTATTGTAAAGCTTTTCAAGTGATTCATCTTTAATCTGACGTACGATACTATCGTTGATTGTTTGTTCAAATTTTTTGTCATTTAATCTGAGCATACAGGCGATAGGTTCGACTGAAAGTACAGTATCAAGAATGACATAATCAGATGGATTCTTTGATTTAGCAATATGTCCAGCAAGAATTGAAGCATCCATAACAAAAGCATCTGCCTTACCAGATTCTAATAATAAAAAACTATCTCCGTGATCTTTCCCCTTTAAAACTTTAAACTGAATGTTTTTTGCACGTTTGTTTTTACGAATAAGTTGAACAGATGTTGTACCGGTGGTCGTTGCGACTGTTTTTCCATTTAAATCGTCAAGAGATTTAATGTTAGAGTTTTTCTTTACAGCAATCCGGACCTCTTCAATGTATGTCGTATAAGCAAATGCTGCTTCTTTACTGCGGGCAATATCATTTGTTGTTGAGCCGCACTCAAAATCATAGGTTTTATTTTTTAAGAGAGGAATTCTATTTTGAGAAGTGATGGGAAGATAATGAATTTTAATTGGTTTACCAATTTTTGTTGAGATATCATCAATGATACGTTCTGCCATTTCTGTATGAAAACCTACATATTTATTATTACCAAGGGCGTAGCCTAAACCAGATGATTCACGGACACCTAAAGTAATTTCCCCTGTTCGTTTTATTTTTTCAAGAGTATCATGTTCAGCATGCGCGACGCTTGTGAAACCAATGGCCGTTGCTGCAATAAACATTAATAATGATTTCTTCATTTATGTCCTCCATTCATTTATCTTTACTTTAGCTGTTTAAGATATACTGTTTACATGGTGTAGCATAGTTATTATGTTTGAGTGGAATTTTTTTGGTGTTTCATAATGGGGGGTGTACTTTCTTAATTGATATTAAGGTGAATCCAAACGGGAACGTGGTCGGACGGTTTTTGATATCCCCTTACTTCTGTTTGACTATGAGCGCAAATAAGTTGATCAACAGCTTCTGGTGATAATAATAAATGATCAATGCGAATCCCATTATTCTTAGGCCAAGCACCCGCCTGAAAATCCCAAAAACTGAAGGAGGGAGTATCGGTGACATTCCGGATAGCATCGTAAAGACCTAAATTAAGAATACGTTGAAATACTTTTCTTGTTTCTTGAAGAAATAAGGCATCTTGACACCATTCTTGAGGTTTTTTTGCATCTAATGGAGCGGGGATGACATTATAATCACCTGCTAGAATAAGGGGTTCTTCATACGCAAGCAATGATTTTGCATGTGTATATAATCTTTCCATCCATTCTATTTTATAGGAATATTTTTCACTCTCAATAGGATTCCCATTTGGTAAATAGAGAGATGCAACACGAACAACACCTTTGTTTGTTGAATAAACAGCTTCAATGTAACGTGTTTGCTCATCATTATCATTGCCTGGTAATCGACGGATCACTTCATCCGGTGTTTTTTTAGAGAGAATCGCAACACCATTAAAACTTTTTTGTCCGTGTGTTTCTATGTGGTAACCTAAATTTTCAATTGCATCGCGTGGAAAATTTTCATCAATACTTTTAATTTCCTGTAAACAGACTATGTCCGGCTGGCTTTGCTGCAGCCATTGACATAATGTTTCATGTCGTGCTTTTATTCCAGCAATATTCCACGTTACTATTTTCATGGCGCTCATCATTAGATATCAAGCATGTAATTCAATTTAATTTACTGCATTCATGTTTTATTACAGTCACATTGCTGCTTCTTTTATTTATAGGGATATTACTATGGTAAATTGATTTATCAAGAGTAGCGGTAAAAGCAAATTTAAAGTTTTAAAATTTAATTTATTTTCATTTTTAAAAACTTTCTGCTGTTTAGTTCTTGACGAATGTAAGTGTTCTCGCTATTAGAGATGGACATAACCGATGTGGATGTGATCAGGTGTTTTGGATATGAACCGGAAGATTATTCACAGGTGTTAAGAAGATTAAAAGCAAATGCTAGTGCAAAAGGCTATTGCCTTCTCTGCTTGTGGTCGGGTGAACTGTTATTTGCAGGTGTGCCCGATTTTGTGTGTAGACTTAGATATCTGTTCCAATTTTGTTGGAGTGGATAGAAATGAAATAGAAAAGCCCGATTGGGTGAGACGAATATAGATCGAAAAGAGGAAGGTTGCATGCCTACCGTAAACCAGTTGATTCGCAAACCGCGTGTAGCGCCAGTTAAACGTAATAAGGTTCCTGCTTTGCAGTCGAATCCGCAGAAGCGTGGTGTTTGTACGCGTGTTTATACAACAACGCCGAAGAAACCTAATTCTGCTCTTCGTAAAGTTGCTAAGATTCGCTTGACGAATGGATTTGAGGTGATTGGTTATATTCCTGGAGAGGGACATAATCTTCAAGAGCACTCTGTTGTGATGATTCGCGGTGGTCGTGTGAAAGATTTGCCAGGAGTTCGTTATCACATTATTCGTGGTTTGCTTGATACGCAGGGTGTCAAGAATCGTAAACAGCGTCGTTCAAAGTATGGCGCAAAGCGTCCAAAATAATATTGAGAGACAAAGCTAATGTCCCGTCGTCATAGAGCAGAAAAGCGTGAAATTAATCCAGATCCTAAGTTTGGTGATTTGGTTATTATGAAATTTATGAATGCCATTATGTTTGATGGTAAAAAATCAGTTGCAGAGCGTATTGTTTATGGTGCGCTCGATTCTGTAGAAAAAAGAGTAAAAACAGATCCTGTGGCTCTATTTCATCGGGCCTTAGAGAATGTTGCTCCTCATATTGAGGTTCGCTCACGCCGTGTTGGTGGTGCTACTTATCAAGTTCCGATTGATGTTCGTCCTGATCGTCGTCAGGCTCTTGCTATTCGTTGGTTGATTGCTGCGGCACGTGGTCGGAATGAAACGACGATGATTGAGCGTTTATCTGGTGAATTGATGGATGCGGCTAATAATCGCGGTTCTGCCGTGAAAAAGCGTGAAGATGTTCATCGTATGGCTGAGGCTAATCGTGCTTTTTCTCACTATCGCTGGTAGAAGTTTTAAACTAAGGCAAATATAATGGCTCGCGAATATAAAATTGAAGATTATCGTAATTTTGGTATTATGGCGCATATTGATGCTGGTAAGACTACGATGACTGAACGTATTCTGTTCTATACCGGTAAGAATCATAAAATTGGTGAGACCCACGATGGTGCTTCTACGATGGATTGGATGGAGCAGGAGCAGGAGCGCGGTATTACGATTACGTCTGCTGCGACAACGACGTTTTGGGAAGGGCGTGATGGTCGGAAGCGTCGCTTTAATATTATTGATACGCCAGGGCACGTTGATTTTACGATTGAAGTTGAGCGCTCTTTGCGTGTTCTTGATGGTGCGATAGCCTTGTTGGATGCAAATGCTGGTGTGGAGCCTCAGACGGAAACTGTTTGGCGGCAGGCTGAGAAATATCGTGTGCCTCGTATGGTTTTTGTTAATAAAATGGACAAAATAGGAGCTGACTTCTATCGTAGTGTGGAGATGGTTGGTTCTCGGTTGGGTGCTAAAGCGCTTGTTTTGCAGTTGCCGATTGGTGCTGAAAATGACTTTGAAGGCGTTGTTGATCTTGTAGAAATGAAGGCTTTAAAGTGGGATGGTTCTATTGGTGCCTCGGCGGTGATAAGTGAAATTCCCTCTGATTTAAGAGAGAAAGCTGAAGAATATCGCGAGAAATTGATTGAGATGGCTGTGGAGGTTGATGAAGCTGCGACAGAGGCTTATTTGGAAGGTGTTATGCCAACCAATGAACAGCTTGTTTCTCTCATTCGTAGGGGGACAGTAGAAGTTCAGTTTCATCCGGTTCTTTGTGGTACAGCTTTTAAAAACAAGGGAATTCAGCCGCTTTTGGATGCTGTTGTTTCTTATCTTCCTTCTCCAGTTGATGTTCCGGCAATTAGTGGTATTGATGTGAAGACTGAGACTGAGACGACGCGCGAATCTTCAGATGATGCTCCACTATCTATGCTTGCTTTTAAAATTATGAATGATCCTTTTGTTGGTTCGTTGACGTTCTGTCGTATTTACTCAGGTAAAGTTCAGAAAGGTATTTCTCTTGAGAATACTGTGAAAAAGAAGAAAGAGCGTTTGGGGCGTATGCTTCAAATGCATTCAAATTCTCGTGAGGATATTGAAGAAGCATTTGCTGGTGATATTGTTGCTCTCGCAGGACTTAAGGAGACGACAACAGGTGATACTCTTTGTGATCCTTTGAAGCCTGTTATTTTGGAGCGGATGGAATTTCCAGAGCCCGTTATTGAGATTGCAATTGAACCGAAAACAAAAGCAGATCAAGAAAAAATGGGTATTGCTCTTAATCGTCTGGCAGCCGAAGATCCTTCATTTCGTGTTAAATCGGATGAGGAATCTGGTCAGACTATTATAGCTGGAATGGGTGAGCTTCATCTTGATATTATTGTTGACCGTATGCGCCGTGAATTTAAGGTTGAAGCAAATGTTGGGCAGCCTCAAGTTGCTTATCGTGAGTCAATTACTAAAATGGCGGAAATTGATTATACGCATAAGAAACAATCGGGTGGTGCTGGTCAATTTGCTCGTGTAAAAATTATTTTTGAGCCTCATGATGGTGATGACTTTATTTTTGAGTCAAAGATTGTTGGTGGTGCTGTTCCTAAAGAATATATTCCTGGTGTCCAAAAAGGGATTGAAAGTGTTATGGGGTCAGGTCCTCTTGCGGGCTTTCCTATGCTTGGTGTAAAAGCGACACTCATTGATGGTGGCTATCACGATGTTGATTCCTCGGTTTTGGCTTTTGAAATTGCTGCTCGTGCAGCTTTTCGTGATGGAGCAAAGAAGGCTGGTGCGCAGCTTCTTGAACCGATCATGAAGGTGGAAGTTGTTACACCAGATGATTATGTTGGTGATGTTATTGGTGATCTCAATTCTCGTCGAGGACAGATTTCGGGAACTGAAGCGCGCGGTATTGCAACGGTTGTGAATGCAATGGTTCCTTTGGCAAATATGTTTGGTTATGTGAATACCCTTCGCTCTATGAGTCAGGGGCGTGCACAGTATACAATGCAGTTTGATCATTACGAGCCTGTACCTTCGGCTGTTGCTTTGGAGATTCAAAAGAAATACGCGTAATTTCAGGTTGGTAATTAATTTTTAACTTAGTCCTTGGCTTGGACGGAAAATGGAGAGCTCAGATGGCGAAGAGCAAGTTTGAACGAACAAAACCGCATGTTAATATTGGTACGATTGGTCACGTTGATCATGGGAAGA